>NZ_CP035913.1:6603232-6903771 GCF_004209755.1 Pseudoduganella lutea
GCGTAGCGGGTCTGTCTCGCGGCCTCTTGTTGGAGTACCGGCAGCGGCATCCCAATCAGGTGGTGCAGCATACGCTGGCCTAGCTGAAGTAATTCCTGGTAGCGCTCGGCGTCGTGTGGCGCCGGGCTGACGCCGAGTCCGGTCTGCGCCAGTGCCTGCACGCTCGAGAGAGCTTGGAGCGAGAAAAGAGGCCAAGGCCTACGGCGTCAGGACGATCTGGCGCCTGCAAGACTTGACAGTCCACGCGGTTGAGGTAGCTGTAGATGTAGAGCTTGAGCAGCACAGTTGGATGGTAGGACGGTCGTCCGGTCCTGGCCGGCTGCACACGCCCAAAGCCGAGTTTTCCCAAGTCGAGTTCTTCTACAAATACATCGACCACGCGAACCGGATTGTTCTCGGCCACGTAGTCGTCTAGCAGCTCAGGCAGCAACGTCCCCCGTCCTCGGTCTTCGCCTTCGATGAAGCGCTTCATTTTGCACCCCGGTTGATAAGATACTCACCCAACGTTTACCGAACTGGTTTCGTTTACGCGGCCGGCGTTTTTACACTGCCTGGGCCAGAAGCAGTCGTCCGCCTCCCCAAAATGACCGACGTATAGTTGAGACATCCCGACAACATTGTCGTAATCATCTTGGCTTGATTCATTGTTGAGAAAGCAAATGACTAATACACTCTTGGAGCTTAGCTATTCCCGTATGGTCGAGAAAGTCTCCGATTATGCGATTTTTCTGACAGATCGCTCAGGAGTGATTCAGACTTGGAATCCGGCAGCAGAAGTCATGAAAGGATTTTCTAAAGATGAAGCAATCGGCCAGCACCTGAGTATTCTGTACACGGATGAGGACAAGCGCCGCAACCACCCGAAACATAACCTAGAAGACGCGGCCAGTCAGGGAACCTTTCAGGAGTCGGCATGGCGCAAGCGCAAGGACGGTTCGCTATTCTGGGCCCTTGTCGAGCTGATTGCGATCCGCAACGACAGCGGCGAGCTCGAAGGATTCTGCAAGGTCACACGGGATCTGACCAACCTGAAGCAATTGCAAGACAACCTGGCAGCCGAAAAGGAGCGCGCCGAGTTGATACTCGGTGCCATCGCGGACGGGGTAATCTCCGTCGATGAGGCGGGTGCTGTTGAATATGTTAACCGCCAAGCCCAGTGTTTGACAGGCTGGTCGCAGGAGGACGCCAAGGGGCTTCGGATCGAACAGGTTTTCGACGCCGTGCAGCCGGATTGGCCCGGGGCGGGAGATGACGGGCCTGCTCGTACCGAAACCGGCGGCACGCCTTCGCATACGATGCTACGTCTTCGCACGCGTGAAGGCGTCCAGCACTTGATCGAAATTCGCGAGGCGGAGATTCCCGGCAGAGAAGGACAGCCAGGCGGCAGTGTTATTGTATTTCACGACGTGAGCGAAAGGCAGCGCATGGAAGGCGCGCTGCGCGACGCGGATCGCCGCAAGGACGAATTTCTGGCAATGCTTGCGCACGAGTTGCGCAACCCGCTGGCGCCAGTAAGTGCCGCTGCCGAATTGCTGGCCCTGGGCAAACTCGAGGCCGGCCCTGCGAAGAAAGCAAGCCAGGTCATCATTCGTCAGGTCAAGCACATGACCGCGCTGGTGGATGATCTGCTGGACGTATCGCGTGTGTCACGCGGGCAGATTACATTGAATATGGCCCCGCTCGACATGAAGCTGGTGGTCAATGCGGCGATCGAGCAAGTGCAGCCACTCATCGAAAGCCGCCAGCACATGCTCACGTTGAAACTCGCGCCTCTCAAGGCTTACGTGAAGGGCGATGAAAAGCGGCTGATTCAGGTCATTGCCAATCTTCTGAACAACGCGGCGAAGTACACTCCCCCGGAAGGCACCATCAGCCTCGAAATGTCGGTTGCCGATGGTAACGTATGTATCATCGTCGTAGACAACGGTATTGGCATCGACCCGGCCATACAGGAGGTCGTGTTCGAATTGTTCGAGCAGGTCCGGCTTACGTCGGATAGAGCCATAGGAGGGCTTGGCATCGGGCTGGCACTGGTACGCAGCCTGATCCACCTGCATCACGGTACAGTAACGTGCCACAGTGAAGGCCTCGGCCGGGGCAGCCGGTTCATCGCGTGCATACCGTCCCTGGCGCCAGACGAAGCGGTTCCGGAACGGCGTAGCGTCGATCGTCTTGTTGAACTGCCTGTTGCCAATCGAGATCTGTCGATTCTAGTGGTGGATGATAATGTCGATGCAGCCGAAATGCTGCAATTTTTCCTTTCGACGATGGGGCACCACGTGTCGCTTGCACACACGGCAAGCCAGGCGCTGGAAATGGCCCAGTCATCGGCACCAGATGTGTGCATTCTTGACATTGGCCTGCCCGACAGCAGCGGATATGACCTTGCTACCAACATTCGGAAGGTATCATCCGTGCAACCCGCGTTAATTGCCCTGACGGGTTTGGGAACGATGCGTGATCGGAACTTGGCCACGGAGGTAGGATTTGATCATTACTTCGTTAAGCCCGCAGATCTCGATATGCTATCTGAGGTGTTAGCAACGGTAAGTTCGCACAATGTGCGCCGTTAAACCTCTGGCTTTGATGTCGTTCAACAAAGCCGTTGGTCGGTCCGGTTTGGTTCGAATTTAGCCGTTCACTGCCCGAGCAGCCCGCATGCAACTGGCGAAATCATGTGCAGGCAGCTTATGTCAGCGCTGCAATAAAGATTAAAGAAGAACTGGGTTTGAGAAGAGCCGATGATTTTTTGATTCGTGAAGGTGTGCCTCGTAGTGTCATTGCAAGGGTTTTGCTTGCCGGAAAACCTAGTAGAACAAGGTCTGACTTAAGTCTGCTATGGGGCGAGAGCTGGCTGTAGTGGCAGTCTGTAACCTTCTCCGGCAGCCTGTTATGCTGCGGCGAACGGCCGATTTCGGCGAAAAGCGGAAGTTCGCGCGCCTTGGGGCGTGGGGCGGCAAGCCCAGCAAACGGGCTCGAAATGGACAGTAAACCACTCGCATGATATGCCTCCAGCTGGCATGCCAGTATGGCGACAAGTTAGCTCGGTGCGTTCGGGTCTTGATGCTGCATCGTAATGAAACGCCATCATTGTGTAATCGATCTACTATCAATACACACTGGATTCGCTCTGGCCCACGCCTAGGGCAATACCGCCGGTGCTAAATGCAGCAATTAACTTCTATCGGCCCTGTCAGGTGCCTGAAACAACTACCTGACGCGGTCGCCATTTACGTGACTCTCTTCTCGAAGGTATTTATGTTTCCATTTTCCCCCGAAGTGACCCCAGCAGTACGGGCCCATCTCGATGCCCAGATGGCATATCTCAACGAGATGTCCAATGCAATGTCGCGCTCTTTCCAGAGCCTGTGTGAAGCCAATATTCAGCTGACCCAATCGCTGCTGGAAGACAGTGCCATTGCATCCCAACAGTTCCTGGCTGCCGCCACGCCAGCCGAGGCACTCGCGGTTGCAACAGCGCGCGCCCAGCCAGCCAGCTCGAAACTGCAGGCATACCGCCAGCAGATCGCCCGCGTGGCAACCGACGCCCAGGTCGAGCTGGCCCGGGTGTCGTCTGAGCATGTGCCACAAACCTCGCGTACCGCGCAGTCGTTGGCGCAAGAGGTAGCGCGCGTTGCCGTCGATCAGACCCAGCGTAACGTGCGTCAGCAGGAAGAAAACCTGAAGAACTTCCGTAATCCTTTCGAAGGCATGCGCGGTGAGAGCGGCAATGCGAGCATGCAGGCCCACGCCACTATGCAAAGCGCCGGGAGTGCTGGCGCCCAGGTCGATGCGGGCAATGGAAGCAAGGCGGAGGGCAATGCCCAGGGGAGCGCAGCAGCGCCCAACGACAAATCGAACAAACATTCTTGACCGGTAGAGGTCGGCGGTAGCGACCGGCTGTCCGGCCTCCTGTTCCAGGTTGCTCAACGACCCGTCGCCGACGCACCCGCCCGCTTTGTGGCGGGTTTTTTGCGCGCTAGTGCTAGTCAATCCCTTGTATGTGCCCCCAATCCCGGATAGTCCCTATGACCCAAAGAAAACAGCCAGTGTGTCAATCGGTGGACTTTTCCGCTTTGCAATCTGTTAACCTGGCGCGACAGGCCGGTTTCGGCTAGGAGCAGTAAGTCAATTTTAGTTTTCTTGCCGTAGAGGTGTCCGTTGAGTGAGCGGAGGCCCAGACATCTTGATTTCTTGCTGTTCGTCTCTAAATGAAGAGTAAAACACAGGAGTCATAAAATGGAGATGAATGATCAACAACGGCTGAGTCAAGTCTATGACCCGGCCAGATTCCTCGATGCACTGGCTTTACATACAGGCGTCTCAGGTGACGCCGGATTAGGCAAGGCACTGCAGATTAGTAAGCATCTTCTCACTTGGATCAGACAACGTCGGTATCCCGTCAGTGCGACGCTTTTGTTGCAAATTCACGATGCGACTGGTCTGAGCGTTCGTGAGTTGCGCGATCTAGTGGGCGACCGTCGACGTGCCGTGCGGATGAGTGACCGGCGTGTGCTGAGTCCAGAGGAACGCGTTAAAGAACATACGCGGCGCCTAACTTAAATTGCGAATATGTGGGCTAGATCCAGCCGGTAATAGCCGCGCAGTTGAGTAGCAAGCTATTCTGGCTTGATTCAAATGAATCGGCCTAGGCCAAAGTTGGAACGATTCATACTGCCAACTGCCAACTGCCAACTGCCAACTGCCAACTGCCAACTGCCAGCTGCCAGCTGCCAGCTGCGCGTCCGAGAAGCTGAACTGCACAAACACCATAAAGACGCCGTTTTGTCTACTTTAGGACGACAACTGCCTGACATGACAGCTCGTGATTTTTTCGTCTTGTCAACCTGCTATCCCGCTGCGAGAGGCCGGTTTCGGCCAGGAGCGGTCCTCTGCAAACCTCCAAGATAACCGAGAGAGCCGCCGTGGCAGCAGCGTCGCTGCCGAGCTGCTTCAGAAATGCCGAACGACATGAAATTTTCTAGTCCCGACAGAAAAATTACTGAAAGCGATATCAATAGCGTCGAGGCGACAATAGGGTTGCTTTTCCCATCCGTATTGAGAAGACAGTATCTTCAATCGAACGGTGGCGTTCCAGAACCCTATGTTTACGAAGACGCGTGTATTGATACCGTTGTATGTGAATTCATACCGATCATCTCTGATCGCGGGAGGTGTACGGCTGTATCTATGTACCAGAATCTAGTACTGGATAAGGGAATTGTCTTTCTATCATATTTTCCTTTTGCAATAGACGGAGGAGGTGACTACTTCTTTGCCGATTGCTCGACCGAAATTGCAGAGGTCAGCTTTTTCTCCGGAGAACTTCGGTCATTGATCCCGCTATCTATAGGAATTTCCGAATTTTGGATGAAACTCAAACCCGAGTGAGAGGCGCTATATTGCAGCTTCAGTGGAACAAACTCTCGGAAACGGCAGAGGAATTTCTGTCTTACCAGCGTCCGCTTCGGGGCGGATGCGGTCGTACAAAGTCACGGTTCGGTGACTGCTTATAATTTTTTGCCTCGCTGCAGAACCTGACCGACTCCTCCAGAAATACGAACGACGTGTCAGCGCACCCGGCGCCGCGCCCGCATTCCGAGCACGCCCAATCCCGCCAGCAGCATCCCGTACGTCCCCGGTTCCGGCACTGCGCTTACATTCGCCGTTAGCACGAGGTCCGTCAACTGCAACGCGCTCCAAGCGGGCCATGAGTGGTAGCTGATCCAGCTGCTGCCGCCCTCGAAGTGGGTGATCTCGTACATCGTTCCCGCCGCGTACGCGAACAGCGTGCTCTGTATGTCGAGCGTGAAGTCTCCTGTCGTGTGCGTATTGGTCGCCAGAGCGAATGGCGCGCTGCCTTCGATATAGGGAACGTTCAAACGAGGCAGGGTCGTCGAGATGCCGGCGCTGGTCAGTGTCCAGGCGATCGTCGCTTCGTTGCCGGCTTCTCCACCGCGTCCGAAGCAGTTGATGCCGCATTCAAAATCGGGTGGCGTGATCTCGGAGCTGGCATTCAGGGTGCCGCTGAGCGTCAGCGACGTAATCCGGTAGCCCTCTGTCACCGTGCCGGCCAGCTGCACGCCTCCGAACACCGTGTTCTCACGCGGCGCGTCTTCGCTATAAGCCAGTACAGGAGTGTTTGCCGGATCGCCAGTCAGGGCAATGCGTACCGTGCTGCCCGTGTCCGACAGCAGGTCGATCTCCGCCGAGCCGCTGCTCGATCCGGCAATCGCCAGCGTGAAGCCGCTGGTCGTCAAGTGTTGTTCGGCATGCGCGGCTGGTAGGAAGGCGAGCGACATGGCAAATACGGTAACCAGGGCAAATCCGCGCGAAATAGGCTGCATGGCGATTTCCTTTCGTGGCTTGGGAAGGAGCGGGTGAATTGTCTGAGCATAGATAAAATTATGCTAATTGTCATGAACTAGCAGGCCGGTTGCTGCTTCCGCGCGACAAGTAGCAGTGGCTTGCACTGTGCAGTTTAGGAGGGATCAATGTCAGTGCATCTTACGAGCCGAGAGCCGTCTATTGGCGGCAGACCACAGCAGTGCTCGCGGGTGTCTGCTTTGGGGCGGGAGCTGCCTGTTGTGACAGTCTATGACTTTCCGGTGCGGCGACCTGCTATGCTGCGGCGAACGGCCGCGTTCGGCCAGGAGCGGTCATTGAAGCACTTGGCTTCCATAATAATCGAACGCTTAAAGCGAGCAATACTGTGTCTGATTTTAAACAAAAAACAGAAATCTTCGAAATGGCAAGTGGCGATATCAGTGTATGGGTCGACGGTGGAATTCACCTCAAAATCAATGCGCCGGGTACAGACCCTGTTGAACTAGGCGAGCAGGAAGCGCTGAAACTTGGTGAGCTTTTAGTGCGCTTGGCGATTGAGCAACGCGGCTAAGGGCCAGAAGCTACCTACACCTTGACTACCTTTAACTAATCAATGTCAGACTATCAAGCCTCTTGGCAAAGAACGGAACGCCTGCTAGTGTCAGCAAAGGCATTACTCCTGCCGGAAGTTGCCGCAGCCAATGAGACTGACCTGCGACAATTCGATGAGTTTTTGGATGCCAACGAACTCGGACTAGCGTTTGAATGGCTAGAGTCGATCACTTACGAAGATCAGCCAACCTGCCTTCCGCTTCTACGGCTGTTGAGGTCCGCTGCGGAAGAAATGAACATGGGTGAAAACTTGGCGGAGCTTGACAGCAGAATTAACGCGTTGGCTAAACCTCTAACCCAGTAACGAATGAACGTCCGCTTTGGGGCGGAACCGGCCAGTCGTGACAGGCGGCTTTCCGCCAGAAGCGGACTGTCGATATGGAAATTTCGCTCCGTGTATGGAGACCAGTAGGTGCCAATCGAGGCGGCTGACATAGTGTTGTGTACGGCCGCTGAAATGTCATGTACAGTCATCGCTGTTCCAAGGTCGGTTCGCCCCTCTGGATCGCTCGCGCCGGTCATGAATCACGGCGCTCTGGCGACCGAATGCATTCGAGCTTGTCGACATCAAAGATGGTTATAGCCGATCCATCTGGCCTTGTAAGGCGAGCCAACAGGGCATAGCAGCGAGGTCGACAAAACGGTGCCTGCGCCATTTCACAAGCACAATCAAGGAGCACGGTCATGATTCTGGAATTAGCATTTCATCTGCTTTTCGAGACCGTATTGTTTGGTGTCGGAAGATACGTGATCATCATCGCAACGTTCGGCAGAGTACGTCCGGTTACGCTGAAGGAAACTTGGGCCATCTGTGCGCAGAAAGGTCGTGCCATGGAAATCTATTACGAGTTCGTGGCCGTCACTCTCATTGGCATGATTACTCTGGGAGTGATCTTGACGTTGGTTATCTCCTTACATAGATGAGCCACGAGCCGTCCGGTTTTAGGGCGGGAGCGGCCGCGGGCCCGACCAACTTCATTGGTAACGCCGCCGGTCGCCGGCTGGATCGGGTACCCTCCGACCGTCGTATGGTCGTTCAGAATCAATGACCTACAGCGTCTAGTTCCGACCAATTTTATTTGCGCTAGTCAGGAATGACTAGCGCAAATAAAATTGGTCGGATCAGAATAAAGTTGGTCGGGAGAGCCCCCGCCGGGTAGACCACGCCTTTCTGGCACAGGCACGCATGCTCATGTACAGTGGGCCAGTCGGCAGAACGCTTTCGGTCAAGATGTTGGTTCAAGAAATGGCGCGACCAGGAGACGATAGACTGATGAATTTTGTTCCGCTTGGGCTAATCCGCGCCGCCATCGCCTGGCGACGTGAGCGCGGATATAGCGGCCGCGGTGGGGTCGTTCTCATCCACAACGACATTGTGGCGGGGTGGACCAGCGCACTGCGCACCCCAGAGCACTGGGCCCCTGGCACCATCGCGATCGATGAAATCGGCCATAGCTGGATCGCGACCGGTGGCGATGCGTCGGTCGGCGCCACAGTATGGATGCCTTTCGATACTCGATCGTGGCTGCGCATGAGACATGCCGGACTGAGGGGGAAATAACGTGAACTGCGCCGGCGACATCATCGCTGTGCCAGCTGAACACCGCTGCTGCGGCTGCCTAAAAAAAGCGCCTAACAAAACCTGCTGCTTCTCCTGGTGCGACAAACACGTACACTTTGGCAATGGGACCGGCCGCTTTCGGCCAGAAGCAGTCATTCGCTTTCGCGATTTTTTATGCTGGACAAGGAATTTATATGGATAAAAACTCATCGTGTGACCCCTTGGTGGAATTTTTGAAAACAGTGCCTGGAGTTAAACCAAGCATGGGGCAGGGGCGTTCGAGGATGGGACCTGGTGGGTCAAGCTTCAAGTCGATATCGGACATCCGCTTGCCTGGCAAGTTGTTCAGGAAATGGGGCACGTCTTAAATTACATTTCAATTTCTGAACCGCTGCCGACGATCTTCAAGCCGGTGTCACCTCCGCCGTATATGAACGGTGGGCCACAGCAATTCCTGTCGTGGGTCATTGAGTCGACTGAGAAAGAGTTTAGTCCAGCATTGTGCGCCGAATGGTTAAGTGGCCGGATGCCTCGACCAATTGATGACTTATCTCAATGGGCGGGTAATGATTCAGACGATGACGAATCGTAGATAGGATGCAGGCCATCACCGGCTAAATGGTGAGACAGCCTCGGTTCGCGGGCATGTCCGCTTTGGGGCGTAAGCTGCCTTTCATATCTACCATAAATATTCATCGGTCTGGAGGCTTATAATGCTCAATATTAATTTGTATCTCATTTTTGTAGCATTGGTATTGCTTAGCTCCGCCTGCAGCTCCAAAAAAGAGGAAGGGATATATGGTTTTATCGAAGATGAGTCAGTCAGAAATACCATTTTTCCACTCCATGACTTCATTGATGCGGAAGCTGAAGTAGTATGTGTACTTGACCCATATCAATCGGAGTTCTCAAAGGTTGATCTCGAAAGCGAACGTTTTAACAAATATCTCACTAATATCGCGCATGTGCCAAAGGAGAACTATTGGTCGTTAATGATTGCTTCAGAAGCAGCCATTAAAAAAGTTGATTTCTCAATAGCTCGAAAAAGATTTTTTTTGACTCAATTCGAAATTGACCGCGGGGTAGGTGAGAAATTAATGTTCCCACAAGGCTTTACCCCAAAAAAATGCGCAGTCGCTCGTAAAGCGACAATTGCAAAAGTTGAACTTAAAGAAAATATTTATTTGGTATTCGGAGAGGTAGAGTGAGTACTGATAACGTCCGCTTAGGGGCGGGAGCAGCCTGTCGTGACAGTCTGTGACCTTTCGGTTCAGCGACCTGCTGTGCTGCAGCGAACGGCCGAGATTGGCCTAACAGCCGCCATTAAACAATTTCGGGTGACATGTCATGGTGGTGCGCGATTTTACAGACCTCGATTTCCCTGCTGTGTGCAGCATTTAAATTGAGGCACGAAGCGACGAGCTCGAGTTCGAAAACATTAAGCTCGTAGTCACTCAGTTAGACGAAGATTAGACCCTTCTGACAGCGTTCGGAGAATCAACCGTACTGGTTCTTGATGATAAAGAAGTCTTGGGATTCGTAGCCCTGTACAGCAATCAGTTACGCGCCGTATTTGTTCGAAGAGATGTTCGAGGAAAGGGTATGGGGCAAGCATTGCTAGATGCTGCGCGTTCACAAACTGGTAGGGAAATGATCCTAAACGTTGCGAAGCCAAACATCAGAGCTCAACGGTTTTGCACACGCAACGGTTTTCGGGCTGTGGGAGAGGTAGCCAGGATGTACCGTAGCACGGAGATCAAATACATTCAAATGAGGTCTAGCTATGCGTCACCTGAGTGTTAATCATTAACGTGATGACGGAGAGAAAAATGAATCGAGTAGCGAACGCAATTTGCGGAGTTTTCGTAGTCATATCAAGCCTTATTGGCGTTTACGGCTATTTGCATATCCCAGCTGACCGCCCAATCGCTGTGCACTTCGATTTATCCGGCACGCCAGACGGTTTTGCACCTACTTATATGGCATTTTTGATCATACCGCTAATCGGCATCGCTACGTTGGTGATTGTTGCGTTGCAAAGCAGTTCTATTCCCGAAGGGCGTACCGTGCGCGGGGGAGCGGCCATTGTTGTAATTGTTGTTCAGGCGATTCTCTGCTTTGGGCAGTTGTTCATTCTGTTTCAAGAATTGAAAGGGTGAGGTATATAAGCGGTAAGCGAAAAAGGTCTGACTCGAGGCCAAAACTATCAAAAACGGGCCTTCACCATAAGCTCTTTTGGTACTTTGAGCTTTCTTCAGACTTGAGGAGTTCCGAACGTCCGCTTAGGGGCGGTACCGGTCCTTCGATGAACGACGTAGATCGGCCAAAACCGGCCGGCCGGAACAATGAACAAAAAAAAAGACGCCGAAGCGTCTTTCCATCTAGCTGAGTACCGCGCAATCAAGCCTTGCGACGACGAGCCAGGAAGCCCATAACGCCCAGGCCGCCCAGCAGCATCCCGTAAGTGGTTGGCTCAGGAACAGCCGAGGTTACGTCGATCGTCCCGGCGTAGCTGGCAACGTCGCCAAATGCCTTGCCAGTGATGACCAGGGTCAGTGTGCCGTTGACCGGCAGATCCGAGAAATCGATATCGGAATACTTGGCGCCGTTCGTCAGGTCAAGCTCAACGCCGTTCAACGTTGCGGAGTAGAAGTCGATATTGCTTTTCTTGTTTTGCACGTTGCGAGCGAAACCGGTTGCATCGGCGGACATGCCGCTGTAGCTGAACGTGAACGTGTCAGTAAAGTCGCCGATAGCATGGCTGGTGCCAAAATCAGCGGTCCAGTTCGCGTCCCCAGCTGCCAGAACGATCGTCGGGGAGGTATAGTTTTCGGCCATTGCGCCGCCAAATGCGGTGCTGAGGATTGCTGCCAGGGCGATGGATTGCAGTTTCATTTTATTCTCTCAAGTACTAGATGTTGTTGAGCAACTAAGGTAACTCACACCACATTAGTTGTCAATGATTTATTAAAATTTCCTTAAGAAAATAATTACTCTGCAACACCGCTAACACGTGCTGGTGCATCGAATGTGCGTACGAGCGTCCGGTATGGACAACATCTAGTGCCCACTCGGTGGTTGAAACCGATCAAGTGTGATTCTTCGTTCGCCGGCAGTTGAGTAGGAGATGGCCCATGACGCTCACGTGCTAAGCTACGACGCTGACGTGAAGTGGCGAGCTAGCTTGGCGACCAATTGTCGAGGCGACAGAGGCTTCTCTAGAAACTCAGCATTGCTCACCTGTCGCACCCAGGAGCGTTCGTCTAAGGCGGTCAACGAAGTCATGATCAGAATGAGGAACGAACTGTCCGGATACATTTTTCGAGCCAACGGACACAGCGTTCGGCCATCCATACCGTTCATGTTAATGTCCGTAATGAGCACATCAGGACAGCGCTTTGTCATCTTTGCCAAAGCATCGTGGCCATCGATCGCGGTGGCCACGTCGTATCCCTCTCGTTCGAGTGAAAGGCGGAGCACACGAACAACGTAAGGTTCGTCGTCAACTAACAGGATGTGACGCTGGATCATAGGATGACCAGCTTACACCCTTAACAAGGCAAAAGGAAATTGGCGCTATCTCTCCGTCGGGCACAGTCTCATGCAGTTGAGGCAAAGGCTGTCGCCACCAACGTCCTCAAACGGAAGAATCCCGGCGATGCGATAGTGCTGTTTTGGTAAATGCCGATGAGGCTGGAAGCTGCATTAGTTGTCGTAACTTGACAGACTACCTCGACAATAGGCTGCATTCGCTTAGTAGAGGTGCGGCGGTGTAAAGCCCAGTACATCACAGCTTTTCCATCTCATCTATCGGGCTTTCCCGACGCACGCTACGGCTTCCTAGCACACGGTTGACTACCGTCGTCGGAACGCCTACTTTAAGCATGTACTCTTTTGCCTCCTGTTCACCAAGCATCTCGTGGAACACAAGCCCAACTTCAACCCGCTGCGAAGTTAATTTGTCTTTTCTTTCCTTTGCCACCTTCATCCCAACAAGTAGTTCCTTTGAGAAATTTTACATGCAAAATTCTTATCCAAAGCATGAAATTATTTCATCATGGCAAATTAACATTTATGCCTGAGTGCAAGTGTCAGGGCCTGCGAGCGGCAGGTTGCGTTGGGTCCTGCAATCGTCCAGCCTGAAGCCGGCCGGGGTCGCCCGGCGTGGTAGTCGCATAGCGCAGGACAACTACGTGGCCGCCGGCGTCGTGCCGCTTCCATAGGTTGGCCTCGTCCGCCAGCGCGAATGGGGCCTGCGACGACAATCCGACCGCGAGGCCGATGATCAGTGAACGTAACAGGGTAGATATGCTGGGCAATGATCTAGTTTCCACTTGTGCGAACGGCAGCTTTGGGGCAAGCGGTCGCACGCAGGCGGGCAGTAATTGCTAGGCCGCATACCACGGTAGCAGCGCAGTTGTTTGGGGCTTCGTAGGCGGGTGGCTTTTTCAGGTCTGACGCGAGGACTTCACGGGCAAAAAAATAGCCGGCTCTGGGCCGGCTAAATCTAGTTCTTTGGAGGAGCTAGAGGAGACATATGCATCCTCTCACTCAATAGATTGCAAAGCCAATTTATTCTAGCGATACCGTTTATCATCAAAACAGATATCCCGTCACATGCTTGTCATTAGGATATCGCGACCAGTATGAGCCCTGCTGGACCGGATTGCCGCAAGAATGATCGAGCCTCGTTCTGCGGGTTGCGCCATACCTGGCCGTGGCCAGCACCCTGGGCTGCGGTCAGCTGATCACCAACCTCTTGCACACGCTGCATATTTCCGCTGCCGCCGCTGATGGGAGGTCGTCCATAGATTCATGCTTTGACGGCACTCGATTACCGCATTTCGTCTGTAGGGGAAATCCTTCGAGCGCGGCAACGCCGGCCTGTGCCATTGCGGCGCCTGAGGCCGCGCGGGAGGCACTGCTAAGCATGTGGAACTTCGTGTGGTGGCGCGGGCTAGTCATCCAAAGTACATACATTTCATTTTTTGGATGGGTGGAGGATCTCCCTATTATATGATCCGGTGATCTTACCTGCTGTTGCGGCAGGATTGTGCCCGCGCCGTATCACGCGACAGACGCTCTCGAGATTTGCGCTCGCGGTACTCAAAGGGTGCCCGTTGCAATGCATGCTCCTGATGTGCTTGCGTAACGCACGCTCGCGAACCGACGTTCGACCACAATACTTACCTTCTCGCTCATTTCGTGATGTCATCTCAAAGGATATTTTCGATCGCCTCATAGAATTATCCGTACAGAACTCCTCAGCCGCCGCACCCTACCGCTGGGAAACGCTCAGCAATCGAGCGCCTGCCCTCATCGTTGGACGCGAGATAGCAACTGCCTTGCATGATAACTCCAATTATCACTCAAGGGTTTTTGATGGTTTTCGGCGTGGAACGCGCGTAGGATAGATGTTTTTCCTATTGAGGATCCGCATGACCGATCAAGACCCCCCGCCTGCGGAAGAAGAGAAAGCTGCGCAACAGGTTGCGCTTCTCGCTCTGGCTGCCCAGACAGTAGCTCTGCAGGTGCCGCCAGAACATTCTCAGACGCAGCAGTACTGGATGACCAGAGCGATGGAAGCCTACCGGCGCGTGCCCGATCGCTACCAGCAGATCCTGGGCATTGGCCTGGCGATCGAAGCGCTGCACCTGCAGCAGGAGCAGGACCTCGAGACAACACTCGCCGACGAAACCCTTAGCAGGTCGCTACTGAAGCTCACCTGCATGGCGCGGGACGCTGTCGATCACGTCAAGGATCGTGAGCCAGTGGATGCGCTCGGTGCCCTGTGCGGACTCGATGGTCCGCCCAATGCCAGTGTGCTAAGGGAGCACGTCAGGACGCAGCTACAGGTAGCGAAATCCTTGCAAGCCGGTGCAGGTAAAGGGGAGGGTGATGAGGATAATGACCTGTTCGCCGAATCCGTCTCGGACGCCCGGCTGGCGATGATGTCGCGTGAACTTTGTCGCGACTATGCAGGCCTGTTAGGTGCCGGTGCGATCGCACCGGCGCTCGAGCAGCTTCAGCAAGAGCATGACATCAGTGCGGACACCCTGATCGCGCTTGCGGCTGCTTCGCCCATGGTGCCAGCCGATCGCGCCCGAATGGTGGGCCAGGCATTGCACGCCGGTCTCAGGGGCGAGTTGGTGCAGGCTTTGTACATACTGGTCCCGCAGTTTGACCACATGATCCGCGAAGCGTTGCGTACCGCCTCTGGGGAGATGCGGCAGACATCCTCGATGGCGTCGGTGCCGATTGAGGATCCACGCGTTAATAAACTTCTGGGCGAAGGCCTGACGCTTGCGTTCCAGGGCGTCCTGTGTGACGGCGGTGGCGCGGGTCTGCGGCACGTCGTGCTCGAGGGCCGGGCCGATGAAGAAATCTGCGAGTCGCCGCAGGCCTTGTATGCCTGGTGGCTGATCCTGCAGCTGGTCCTGGAGACGGGGGCGATCGCGCGTGTCAATCAGTCTGATGCAGTGACTGCGGTGTCAGTGAATGCCGCCGCGGCCGGAGGAGACGGAGGGCACGACTGACATGGCGCAAAACACCCACGTTCTGCTCCCAGATGAGACGTTTACGCGCGCTGACTACACAGCGCTGCGTGCGTACTGCCTGAAGCTGCCGATTGAGCGCATTGCGAGTCTGTACTACGGTGAGGACAGCCCCCAGGTGGAAGAAGGACTGGAGCGGTTTTTGATTCGCATGCGTGACCTCCTAGTCGAGCGGGCGATTGAAAACCAGCCCGCTTTCGCGACGGCGCTGACGCATGCCCGCAAGACCGGCAACATCAGCGCCAAGGCCCTTGATATCCTGATCCAGGCCGCGGACCTGAAGGCGCCGGTACCAAGCCGTGAAGACGCGATCGGTAAATGGCTTAGACCGCGTACCGTGCGATCGCTACGTGGCGACGGCATCGACACGCTGGGCGCCTTCGCTGACTTCGTTAACGAGCGTGGCGAAGCGTGGTGGCGAGGTATTCCACGCCTCGGTGCGAAGCGCGCAGTGATTCTGATGACCTGGTTGCGGCAGCATAAGACGCTGGGTGACATCAACCCGGCGCCGCGGCGTGTCGCGCAGATGCCGGCATATGAGCTGCTCGATCCTGAGCGCACCAGCACGCTCAAGCCTTTGGGGACGTTTTGTCTGCCGGTGAACCTGGATGGTCAGTTTGGTGTGAACCGGTCGTCCACGTTCTGCTTCATCACGGCGATGGACGATCTCGCGGCCATCGACTGTTACCTGGCGCGGTTTGAGCATCAGCCGCATACGCTGCGCGCCTACCGCAAGGAGCTGGAGCGGCTCGTGCTATGGAGCGTGCACGTGGCGAAAAAGCCTGTGTCGTCGCTGCTGGTTGACGACTGTGAATCGTATAAACGATTTATACAGGCGCCGAATAGGGCGTTCTGTGGACGGACCGCGCAGCGGGGCAGTGCACTGTGGCGGCCCTTTGCCGAGAAGCCAATGACGGCCTCGTCGCAGCGCTACGCAGTGCAGGTGCTGCGTGCGGCCTTTAACTACCTGGTGAAGGTCCGCTACCTGGCCGGCAACCCATGGGAGGCTGTGCGGGATCCGCAGGTCATACAGCTGATCAACCCGATTAAAGTTGAGCGGGCACTGCCGCCAGAGAGCTGGGAGACGCTGGTAGAAACACTGCGGCGCCGCGGTGAGGTGCAGGACAACCGGCAGGACCGTATCGCTCTGGCGGCGCTTCTCCTGATGGGCGATTCAGGCCTTCGGCGTAGTGAGGTTGTGCGCGTGCTACGCGCTGACCTCCGTCCAAGCGAACACGTTCATGGCGTATGGATGATGACGACCTTGGGTAAGCGGAACAAGCAGCGGCTGGTACCGGTCAGTCCTCGGACAATTGTCGCGTTGCGCAAGCACTGGGCGGATCACGGACTGGATCTGTATGACCCGGCAGAACAGGAACGGCCGCTGTTGGTGCCGCTGACTGTACCACCGACCGGAGCGGCGCTCGCGCGTCACCAGCATCGTGAGGATACTGCTGTGCAGGGATACTCCGTCAATGCAGTCTATGCGCTCGTCAAGACAGCATTAAGCCGCGTAAAAGAGGAGCTCTTGGCTCTGAGCGCAGAGATGCCAGACGAGATGACGGTCGAGCAGATTGAAACGATGGCTGCCGCCAGTCCGCATGCGTTCCGGCACACGTTCGGGACCGTCGCCGTCGAGCAGGGTATGTCTCAGGCAGTTGTGCAGGACGTAATGGGGCATGCAGACTCGTCGACCACTAAGCTTTACAGCAAAAGTAGGGCGAAGCACATTGCCGAGGAAGCGGCTCGCTTTTACGCGCAGGACAACAAGTAGGCAACCCATCAGGCAGTCAACCCCCGGTCTGGCTAACATTAATTGCCCTCTACGAAAGCCAGGTCGATTCAGCTAGTGCGCAAACGCATAGTTCAACAGTTCCCCACAGATGCCTGTTACACGGGCATTCCGTAAAGCGCTTTTTAAAACAGGTACTTGCGTCCATCGCCTGCAAACAATTCACATGCTTGTACACAGAAACAGGGGACAACTAGCAGGTAGCCAGCAATCGAAGCTTGACCCCGAGGACGTTAAACCGTCGAGCTATTAGAACTTTGAGCGTTGCGCCAGCGGCTTTTCCGAGGACCACAGGAAACATGCGGTGGTACACTCGAAAAAGAGCCTCGACGGTTCTCACTCTGAATAACACCAATTCCTATCTTGTTCAGAGGTCGCATGGCACAAGCCACCGTTCTAAAGCCGGGCCAGTACCGGCATCTTCTGCGCGTCACACGCGCCACCAGTCGCACGCCTGAGCGTGACGCACTTGTCCTTCTGCTCGCTATCCATACGGGCATGCGAATATCCGAGATCGCCCAGGTCGAGGTTGGCGACTTCCTATTCCCGTCAGGCGCGATTCGCCAAGAGGTTAGTTTGCGGGCGGCCGTGACGAAAGGATGCAGGCAGCGCTGCATCTACCCGACAAACCGGGAGCTGATCGAGGCGCTCAATGACTACCTGACTCTGCGGCTAGAAAAGCGCTGGCGGATGAGCGACGATTCCAAGAAATATCGCGGTCTGCGTTCGGATAGCAAGCTGGTCCTTACGTTTAAGGGGTACGGATTTTCGATGAACGTCAAACGACGTGTCAGTTACGCGGGTGAGCAGGTTGATTACGCAGCCTGCGACGCGCTGCAATCGCACGTTAGCAAGCTATATCGGGACGCTGACATCAAAGGCGGCAGCAGTCATTCCGGGCGCCGCACGATGGCGTCTCGGCTGCTGGAACAGGGGCATGGTATCGAGACGCTCCAGCTGATGCTGGGACATGCCGAGCTTGAGTGCGTCGATCCGTATCTTGAGGTCTCAAAAGAAAGGCTTCGACAAGCCTTCGCTGATGTTTTATGATGGTACACACTGTGTATAACTATATGAAATTATGAAAGACCTCTCGCAACAGGAGCTATTGCATACATTAAAGGACGCAATGGGTTCCACATGGAATGGCGTCTCAGAGCGTACGGGCATTGCTCCCCGCACCATCAAAAGCTATTTACTTCCCGACGATTCTAAGGGGCGGCGTGGTATGGATAAATTTGTTCGCGAAGCTGTCGAAAAGGCACTAGCACAGGAGCAAAAGAAAATCAAAAAGAGCGCTTGACATGGTACACATTGTGTACCATTATGATGTTCATGGGTGGTGCATATCGCGGGCTAAGGTAGAGGAACATGCACATACGTATCAACATTAGATAGTGAAATGGGCAGAAACTGTGCAGAAAGAATTTTTCCCTCGCGCCTTACGCGCTGGCTGGCCAGCAGAATTCCCTGACGTTGTAATCAATGCATCGGAGACCTCCGTTAAACAGCATCCAGCGTATGCAGCAGCAAAGTCAGGCGACGTAGAGGCAGCTATGCAACTGGTCATGAGTACGATCAGCGACGATGCGATAGAAACGCTAATCGACATCGGAAGCCCATGGGAACCTGTCCTGATCAGCGTGCATGCAGAAGAGCGTGTAGGTGTGAACGCTATTCCTGAGGTCATGGCAGACCTTCTGGGCCATATGTTGGGATGGGCTGTTGAACGCGACGTTGTCCAGGCAAACGTCGTCAATCATACTGGAGCGAGCGGATTCTCGCGGTTGGCGAAGCAGGCTTTCTTCGAAGGCTCAGTTAAGCCGGAGGTGTACGTGATCGTCGACGATTTTATCGGGCAAGGAGGCACGATAGCCAACCTCCGTGGCCACATTCATCAACAAGGCGGGCGCGTGCTTTGTGCAACAACGTTGACTGGCAAAGATCACTCAGCGCTTTTGCATCAAACCTCAGAGCAGCTTCTCGAACTAAGGAACAAACATGGTCAAATCGAAAATTGGTGGAAAGAGCGTTTCGGCTTCGGATTTGAGTGTCTTACGGCCTCCGAAAGCCGTTACCTCATCAACACTCCAACAAGCGAAAGAATCCGCAATCGCATCGAAGAATCTAATGCGGAGTAGTCGTGAGGTGTCCGGACAATATGTGGTTCGGGGGAGCGCACAGTGCCCATGGGTACCGTCCGAGTATTGTCGCGGGAAGAAGTCGATTCCTTGCGAGAGACAAAGCGTCAAGTTGCATCACGAGTCTCAAGTGAATTTACGAGCCGAAAGCGGTAGTAGCGGTGTCTGTGCGCCCCAACGCCGGCCGCGTGTCAGAGCTGACGCTACGGCAATTCTGTGCGAGAAGGGCAGTCATTAGGCAGCGCCTTGCCTGTCCGTCGCAGCTGCCGACACTAAGGAAAAGGACATGATGATGAGCGACGATCTCCTGGCAGCGTTCAACGATTTCAACGATGCGGCCTACGCAATTGGCCACTGCCAGCTCGCGCAGGCATCGGCAGCGCCGCAGCGTCTTGAAGTTGCCCGCAACGCCTTCCACACACTCTTCATGGATGCGGTTAAGGCCGATGCCGCCGCAGGCCGCAAACGTCCGTAATCACCGAGGAGATCGCCATGAAAATCAACGAACAGTGGTTGGCCGAATCTGCATCCTCTTTTGCGCAACTGATCGAGGGTGCGGATGGGGGAGAAGTCGGCCGCTGGATGTGGGAAGACATGGATGACACGTGGCGCGCGGCCAGGGGGTTAGGCATCACGCATGCGAATGAGGATGCGTTGGCCGAGGCCGAGGCGTGGCAGAACACTTAATCGGAGAACAATGGACGCGGAACTGGCAAAGACAATCGCAGCTTACGGGGGCTTGGGCTTGGGCCTCGTTAATCTCGCTCATTCGATGTACAAAGACTACTGGCGGAAGGCTCGGCTCGAAGTGTTCGTTGGTGATGCACGTATCCGTACTGAGGTTGATGGATCATATGATATCGAGGTGCCGATACAACTGCGGGGCAAGGGAGGAACGGTTACGCTCCGATCTGCGGAGATTCGATCCAAAACCTATATTACTCCTGAGCTAAAGCACTCACGTCCGATTGGATTGGTCATGGATCACCCAGGTCGCAGTTTGTTAGACGTACCCTTCCAAGATTTCGGCGCTGAATTGGGCCGCAGAAGCGAAGGGGGCTATGAATTTTCGACCCTAAAACTAGAGGACAAGGACGCCAAGTTTGTTGTTGTGGCCGAGCGCGTCATCGTGCCCAGGGGACCTGATGGCTATTGGGAGTGGTCGTTAGGAGGCTGGGAGCTGGTTCTACATCACTCGGCTGGAGAGTCAGCGATACCCTTTGAATTTAAAAGGCACTCCACGGATAAGAACCCCAACCGATATACAGCGAATTAGAACGGAAAAAAATGGAAACCAATGCAGTTGATGACGAAGATTTGTTGGAATTGGAACTTCTCTGGGAGGCCATAGATGAAGAAGGTCGCGGCCGATTGCTGCGGTTCGCGCAACGCGTAGCGGCTCTGCCAAAGCACATCATTTTAACGCCAGAGCAGGCACAATACATGTCCGATAACGATGCGGACTTTCCGTATAGCTGAACAGAGGAAAAGTGCGCTAATTCGCGGCCGCGAAACTTAATTGATCTGCGCTAAAGTGGCGCCGTAACTAGTCAGCGCCGGGGCAAGCAAAACGGTATAAACCGTATCGAAAGAATCTATGCATAAACAAATGTACGAGCTGTCGATTGAGCTTCGCGATGATGGAACGATTGCGATCACACAACCAGCTGGGATAGAAGAGCCGTCCGTTGTTCTTGTCGCTCCTGAACAGGTCGCCATCGTCGTGGACTGGCTCAACGAGGCTGCTGCAAGAGCGATGACCAAAGGCGTTATGCCGGCCTCTCGTTCAGGCAACGGCTGAGCAACGAAATCATGGCTAAGAAAACCTATTCAGTCGTCGCGATTCGACCTGGCCGGAGACAGGACTACTCGAGATTCAACCAAGGTGTGCAGGTGAACGATACCGGTGAACAGCTTCATACTGATTTGCTTTCGCTTAGCGTGACTATCGAGGCAATCAGCAGGACCGATGCGGAAAACAAAGTGCGCGCCCGGTACCCTGACCATTCAATCGACAGTGCTGCAACCCAGCAACTAGGATGACGGAAAAATCGTGGCTCCGTTTTCGCGGCCGCGAAACTGAACCAACCGCGTCATGATGACGCCCGCAACCGGCCGGCAGCCCGTCAAAGAGGTAACAACATGCATCCAGTAGTACGTAAGCTGTTCTTCACAGACCGCGTTGTTGTCAAAAACACCTATGGCACTTCCTTTGAAGCGGAAGGATTGTTCTTGAACTGGTTCGGCCGCAATGTGCCATTCGTGGCCATGGGGGTATGGGCAGGCTTCATGCTCGCCTTTGCAGTCTGATGTGGGCAAGGCCGAGGAAAACTATGAAACTGACACTCCAACAGCAGGTCGCAGCGATCCATCGCGCCGCAAGGGATCAAGGCAAATCCGAAGAGTTCACGGCCCGAGCGGTCATCTTTTGGCTGGAGTGGCAACTTGACCTTTCGCTGGCCGGGAACGGTTGGCTCGACAATGACGAAGCCACCCTTGAAGCGATTTCGGAGGACGAAAAGCAGATCCTGGAATTCAAGCAGTTTATGGCCTCGGCTGGCATTATCGGCTGGTACAACCGCGCGATGGATTGAACAAGGAAACGGGCCGGAGACGTGGGAATGAAAATCAGATCTCGAACGGGCCTCATCATGACGCCTGAGCAGTTTGACGAACTGTGGAAACAGTTCGAGGCGAATGCCAAGCTCGTTGATCCTGACGCATTCCATGTTGAAGGCGGTGAGGAGCGATTCACAGCCTCCATGGACGGCCTGAAAGGTTTGCTTCGCGACGTAATAGTTCGGCGCAAAACCAAGCCGTAGGCCGATAAATTAGGCTCGAGGAAAATATGTCAGCCATCACAGCCACCCTTTACCCATGCGCCCACTGTAAGGAAACTGGAGCCTGCTCCACAGGCCACAATGGGTTGTCGTGTGCAGTATGTGTCGGGGAACATACCCTGAAAGGTGAACACTACGGATTGGCATGTGGTGTTTGTGGCGGCATGGGTAAAGCCGAACCAAGGACTGAGCGGATCAACAAACGCATGGCGCCAATCTTGGCTTACTCGATGGTGATCCTCTTGTTGATTGCTATTGGACTAGCCGCATACACGAACAAGCATTTATCTGAAATATTGGCGTTTGCAGGAACTGTAATCGGTGCGATTACGGGCCACTACTTCTCTCGCAGCGAGACATAGGAAAATATGAAGGCTGTTTCGATCCTAATCGGCGCCACAATTGGTGCAACTCTGTTCGCCGGAATCGGTTTCGTCGCGGGCGCAGTCATAGCGGGCCCTCGCGGCTGGTTCACGCCGATGGTGCGCGTTGTTGTGGAAAACCGGAGTGACCAGGACGTCACGAACATCGTATTGACACATCGATCGGACCGTCAATTGAGCACGGTGCTATTGTCATCTTTGAAGAACCGCCAGCCTTCCGAATCGAAAACTGGATCAACGCCTGAGGCCAAGGAAGACCCTGTGCTCAATCCTCGAAAGAGAGGGGAAATGTAATTGGACGCGTTAAAGATAGATAGCCTGCCCGCGATAGTGGAAATCCTCAAGGAATTGCTCAGCACTACTATCGGCAGCACGGTGCTAGCAATTTTCCTCTTTATTTATCTTCTTATAAAGGTGCCGCAATTACCACTTCTTCGGTCGCTCCTTAGTAGAAAAGAATCGCGCCTGAAATGGTTGAATGATTATTCGACCACGAGCAGAGATGAGGAATTTTGTAAAAATGTCGTGGAGGACATCCGCGATGCGCTGATTTTCGAGAAAGCCACCGGTATATATGCTGAAAGGGCATGGCGCAAAGGGCTCGTTGAATTGCATGACCGAACCGGAGTGTCGTGGGTCACAATGAGAAGGGCAAGGAAGTACATGGATATCGCCATCGATGGAACTGTCTTCATTCGGCAATTCAAATTGGGCGACCGAGTAGAGGCACGATTCAATACCGTGATGATGTGGCTGTTTTTAGCTATAGCGACTTTGCTTTTCATAACGATCATGCTCTTCGAGCCAAGCGTGTCGCTTGGGGCGGCTGGACTTTTGGTTACTTTTCTGCTGGTTGGCTTTGCCATGGGAGCAGCACATCAAAACTGGCCAATGCATGCAGCGAACGCTATCAATGACAAACTGCGAGTCACTGCACATGCGGCGAGCTAGGGAAGAAAACTGCGGTGCTGATCTAGCGTCCGTGAAACTGAACCACTCGCGCCCCGGTGCCGCCCGAGGCTGGCCAGCGCCGGCGCGAGGAAAAGGTAGCAGTCTTTCTCGGCACAGCCTGCGAATCGAGCCATAGACTGCAGCGACCGATGACATCGTCGACACCCTGCTTCGCACTTTCGCGCGCGAAACTCGGGACATAGGGTGTGAAGTGTCAAGGGGTAGATCGGCCTGGTATCCTCGTGGGGCGTATGCGGTAACCCGCCTGGGTCAGCAGGCTAACAAGCCCATCGGGTCCAGGCAGATGTGCAGCACCGACAGCAACCACAGCATTCCCAGAATTCAGCTCGGAAACCAGCCATGACTGAAAAAACAGAAAACCCTTTGACATCTACTGTTTCCTGTACCGCTCGTATTACGGGAACAGATGAGAACCCCAAAGCTGTTCAGATCAGTGCAAGGTCCCTTCCTAGCGAAGGGCAGTCGATAAGGGCGCTCTACTGCTGGGCCAATGTAAACCGACACACGAGAGCGACTGTCGACCGATACACATGGGGTACAGTTTCCGTGCGAGGTGGCAACGTGTACATCGATCCAATTTAGCGGAACGGAAAACATGTACTCGCAAATGATGCTCGACCAGAATACCAAAGCCTTTGCTGCCTACAATTCACTCAGCGATGGGATTGATGCAGCATTTAGGCAGGGCAAATATGCGGGTGCGATAGACACCCCCAAGTGCCCGCATCCCGAAGGGACTCCCGATCATGATTGGTGGAACCGTGGATTTGACAATGGGACTGACTGCTTGGCGCACGGTCTCGACCCGTATTCAGACTGCGCCTAATCCGAAAGTGAACAAGACGGAAAAACAATGGGTACGCCGATCGTAAGTAGAGATTGCCAAGTGCAGGCGCCGGAAGGCCCGGCGTTCTTTACAAGAGTGGGCGTACAGCAGCCCGTGCAGAAAGACGGCAAATGGTGGGAATGTAAGCTGAGCTTACCCGGCATACTTGAGGACGATCGTGTCGCATTTGGCGTCGACGAGTGGGACGCGCTGCAAGCAGGGATGCAATTGGTATGGATCGAACTTGATCATAAGGCAAAGACTGGATGGCAATTCTCGTGGTGGAACGGCGAGACTACCGATGTCGATCAGCTACTGCCTCAGTGGGGTCGAGAGTTGCGGCCTTGTTAGTACCTACAAAACGGAAAACCCAGCTTTCGCGCGCGAAAGTCAGCAAAGGCAAAGTGACGTGGCGAGTAAGTCGAAGAGGCGATGAAAATGATTGAGTTTGATCAGGTATCTAAAGAGGAACTGGTGACTTTTATCTCGGAAAATTTTGATCGTTTCGACAGCGAAAGAACACCAGGATTCCCGGAGAACATGCTTTTCGACTTAGAGAGCGACTCCTTCCAGTTCTTCCGCAACCCAAACGGATTCGCGATTGCGTTCACAGGAAGACCAACCGAAGTCGAGCTGATGTTCTTGTACGTGCGAAGGTCGGCAGAAGGGCAAGGGATAGGGACGCAACTAATCGATAGTGTGAAGCACATGGCAGCAGGGCTCCCGGTTACGCTCAAATGTGAAGGATCCGACCGAGAAGCGTATTTTCGGGGGCGTGGATTTAAAGCTGTTATGCAGGTATCGAAGGACCGCTTCTGCATGCAGTGGCTACCTGCAAATCAGTCGATCTAATCGACCCGCAGAAACAACTTAGTACCGAATAGTGCCCCGCTAAGGAAAAGTCTGACTTTCGCGCGCGAAAGTCTCAACAAGGAAAACATGCAGATACCACAAATTGATCAATCTGAGTTTGTTAACTTAGTTGCCACAAAGCGTTTTAAAGATGCCTTCCGTTGTGTTATGGGTACGGGAGACAAACCAGTTATCTGCGGCCGAGAATTGCTAAAGCTGTTTGCGAACCTAGGCCCAGAAGATCGATAGGACATGCTTGCATGGTGCTCGACGACTATGGAGCTGGAACCCCTTGAAGCTATACGCTGGTACGTTGATCAGATTGCACGGCATGAACTGGGTCACGCCGTAGCTGCCAGACTCTTGGGTTTTCACAGCGGCAAAATGGTTTTGGCGGTGTCTGCTGCGAATGGCGATCATGAAGCCTCAACTAGCGTTGGCCTTGACATGGCCCTTTCCGACGTCAGTCAGATCCGAAGCTATGTCGAGAAAAGGGTAATCGTACTTATGGCCGGAACGATGGCTGAGCCAGACACGTCACAAGATTTAATGGCAGAATTTCACGCAGCCTTTGAAGCTGGACCTGCAAACTCAGATCGTCAAAAGTGCGAGGAGTTTTTACAACTTTTGCAGAACGTCGAAGTCGGAAATTTGGATGCTCAGCCAAACCATACCGATTACTACCGAAAATTAGTTTTTGCAACTCATCGATTGATCACAGCGAACCATGCCGCAATAGACCGCATAGCAATCAAAATGAGCCATCAAGTTCAGACGTTTGGTCAGATAGTTAAGTGGCCCCCAGTGACGTAGAGGCGCTGCTTGGACAGGAAAGCTGGATCAACCCGCTATCCGGTATTAGTGCCAACTAAACCATCGCGTACAAGAACGGAAAATGCGCCCTAGAGGCGCCCGCACCCGGCCGGCGCCGGCCCAAAGGAAAGTATGTCAAAAGCAGTGTATCAATTTGCCCGTGGGGCTGAAACATCAGAAGGCAAACTTTCTGTGTTTTTTAGTAGGAATGGTGCAGGTACTGATGCCCAGCTCTACTAACTGAGCACAGCAGCATCTACTTGAGTAATCTTGATTTCTTCTCGTAAGACGGAAGGAGCTCGAATTTTGGCGAGTGGTATCATGAGCGAAGCTGCGGCTTAAAACTGGAGTTCTCGTGCCTTAGAGCGGCAGATCGGAATACTATACTACGAGAGACCATTGGCCAGCCGGGATCGCCCCACTGTCGAACATGAAGCACAAAAGCAACTGCAGGCGCGTTGCCAAACAGCTTGCAAGCGCGGAACGCCGTAGCTGCCGTTCTCATTGAGCCGACCATTAGTCGCTACGAGAACGTTGCTCGAGTTGGTTCATCGCTGAGCTGACACTTCCAAGGTGTAAATTCGGATGCGGAAAATTGAGACCTCTCGCGGTACGTTTAGTGGCATCACTGCCTTGGCGAATTATCTTGCAATGCCGTACGCGAACGTTAAGGCCCTTGTGCGTCAAGGTCGGGTGGAGGATCTGTTCACTGGATTTTACAGGGGATATGATCCGGCCAGGCTTGCCGATATTACTGATCATCGTATTGCCTGCACGACGCTAGCTAGGCGGATTGCAGCTTACGCTAGAATCGTTGCCTATGTTCATGATCGAGTCACTTCAACTCCTGGTCTAACATTAGACGCTGCGCTATTAACGCCACAGGATCAATTTGTTTATGCAGCAAAAGACTCTGCCGGTCTGATTTCGCTTTCCTGCGGTAACCCTGCTCACCCCGTGTGGACCGTTGATGCAGGCTACCTAATGCGGACTCAACGTTGGTGCGGGCATTGCGCGAAGTCCGTAAAAAAAACTGACAACCAAGTAGAAATGGAATTAGGTATACGAGGGTTCGCGCTGCTATCGGATTACCGAAATGCTAATGCAGAGATCACGGTCAAGTGCACCAACGGCCATGTGGTCACGCATACCTTAAGCAAGATCGTCAATGGAAATGTCGGTTGCCCTCAATGTTTCTCGCCTAGAGAAGAGGCAGTTGTTCAGCACTATTTGGAATACTTTTTAGGTATTCGATTCGATCAAGTAAGGAAACGCCCTGCCTGGCTCTACGAGCTCTCTGGCCAGCGGCTAGAACTGGACGGTTACTGCACCGAATGGAAACTGGCTTTCGAGTATCAGGGGGAACATCACTATAAGACTGTCGGATATGCAATTGGAAGTGCTTTATCAGCAGTGCAGGCGCGGGACGCTGCTAAGTCGGCGGCCTGTAAGGCGGCCGGTGTCTTGTTGATCGTAGTGCCAACTTTGCCAAAACGCTGGAACGAGCAAATCGCTGCCGACCACGTGGCACAGTGTTTAGTTAGTCAGGGTTTTGGTCTCCGACGGAAAGCGTGCGACGCGCCGAAGTTCATCAAGCGCGAGCCCGAGAAACTGAGCGTCTTCCGAACCGCTATTGAAGCCGCTGAGGGCGCACTTTTGGAAGAGGTGTACAAGGGCTACCATCGGGGCCATCTGATTCGGTGCGCGTTCGGTCACGAGTGGCTTGGCACGCCCGCGTCAATTTTTCGTGGTTGCTGGTGCCCCAAGTGTGCACGCCAGAAATCCGTCGCCGGGTCGAAACGCGAACGGGCCAAGCGCTATGAATCCAGTAAGCCGGCCAGATTGCAGCAGCTGCGCGAGATAGTAGAAGCAGCTGGCGGAACATTGCTCGAAGCCGAATACAAGGGCTTGAGGTCGCCGCATGCGGTAACGTGCGGCAAATGCGGTCATGCTTGGTCGCCTACAGCCCAGTCCCTGTTCGCAGGCCATTTTTGTCAGCGCTGTGGTCGTGACAACCTGATCGCTGCAGCCAAGCGCGCTACGACAAAACGCAGTATTAGAAAATTTCACCGAGCAAAAGCTGCGGTCAAGCTGCTGGCTATCACAACGCCCAATGAAGTCGCGCGCTTCTTAGGGTTATCCGCGCATACCGTCCGGCGATACGCGAGAAAGGCAGCTGAGCAAGTCACGATTGATCTGCTCGAGGACGAGCCGGCGCCATTTAACGAGTGACTATCAGCCTGTGATCGTGACCAACAACAGGCCCTAATGTGTTTTCCAAGGAGCGCGGTGGTGAATCAATTCAGCTTTGTAGACCCATTAAAGTCTCGGCCAAGGCTTTGTCGTAGCTGTGGCCTTTGCTGCCGACAGAGGGCTCGATTCCGGCGTGCGCGGGACGCTCGTTGTACTTAATGGACACATATTGGGCAGATTGGACCGGTCGTTGTGATAGATCAACGTGTTTCTCTCCGGTGAGATGAGCTTCGAGCAGAGCTGGTTCATGAGTGCCTGGTACTGCAGGAGGCAGCTCAAGCAAGGAAGGACAGGGAGATCTAGATCGCCAGCAAGACTTCGCATATCGGGACGTTACGTCAAATCGATGTCGCCTGGGGGCCTTACCGCTTGACACAACCGTTATCGTATAGGATAACTCGCAGAGCATTACGGCGCACGACACGGACATATTGGAGGCGAGAATGCCTTTCTTGAAAAAAGACGACAACAAGATCGCGCTGGCGATGGAGGCCATGGCACAACTGCTGGAAATGCAGTCCACACAAAAATCCTGGCAGCTGTCTGCGGCTATGCAGGAACTTCCACGGCTCGACCTGACCGCATCATGTGGCGAGCATGACGATTGCGCAGATCATCTACACTCAATCTGGGAAGCAGTGGCGGTGCGTTTTCCCGGCTGCAGATCTCGACGATACGTCGATGGTATGGGAGAAGTGTATTTCGTTGTTCTGTCAGATTTCAGTGAGCTTAGCCCCAAGTTAGGAGTCGCCCATAGCGAATGCCGTGCTTGGGAAATGGCTTTAGATGCGCAACACTCTCTAGCTGGTGGATAGAGAAGAGGGCGGAACCGCAGGACGTACTCGCACATGTGGTGTTGATTCAACACCAATCTTTCACAGCAGTGCAAACAGGGACGGGTTGTCCACATTTTCTGTGGAAAGGTTGACTGAAAACTTGCGCGGATCCAGCGTCTATGCCACCTGCGGGGCGATGCCTAAAACTTAAGCATGGTGGCCCGATTTGACGTAACTGAGCGCTAAAGTGTGGCCAGGAAATTTAAGCGATGGTAAATTAGTCGATATCATCGAAAAAGGAAGAAAAATGGCTAGTTATCAGGAAATCAAAGCAAAGATCGCCGAATTAGAACGCCAGGCGGAAGAATTACGCCGCGCGGAGCGAGAGGGCGCGATCCAGAAAATTCGCGAATTGATGCAGAATCACGGTCTATCTGTACAGGACTTGGCGGGTAGTACCAAGAAGCAGCCGAAGAAGGATCGTTCGCCTGTGGCGGCCAAATACCGTGATCCCAAGTCAGGCGCAACGTGGACCGGACGTGGTCGTGCTCCACTTTGGTTGAATGGCCGAAGTAAAGACGATTTTCTGATCAAAGATTAATGGTCTGATAGTTCCGGCTGACTAGTATAAAAACTCTGTATAGCTCGATCGATGGTTCGATGCCTAGCTAAGGTGTCGGCTGCTGGATATTGCTCAGGTCTTGATCTCAGGATATTGCAACAGCACCAGCGAAACTGCATTTTCTTGTGACTGACAAATAACGTCTGTAGCCAACTCGGCTGAATACGCAAGGCGGAGTGCAGCTTACTGCCGAACGGTTTTCCTAGAAGGAGGCCACTTGACCAGATCACGCAGCGGTAGTCCAACGCTGGCTGCGATTGAGTTCATCTCTGCTATTGCCGTCACCTTCTGTGCTTCTTCGCCCGCATGTACCAGCTTTGTAATCTCTAGTGCCAAGGATCGCAGTTCTGAAACCGGCAGATCGGAAGCAAGGCTTACTAGGTCATCTACGGCCTGCGATTTTGTTACTTTCATTGATTTTAATATTGCATATTAAAAAGGTAGATTGTACGTATTGAAGCGCATCCTGTAAAGGCGGTCGATAGTGCCGCTCATAAATGTCTACGTGGGCAACTGCGCCGTCGCTATGCCAGGGGCGTCATAGCATGCCGATCCAAGGCTGGGTCATCAGCCTTGCCGATTATGTTAGGCGCCCGCGGAAAAGGCTCGCGCTCTGGTAGGGTCGTTCGGCCGTAATTCCTTCGAAGATGTCTGCGGTGGTAATGAGGCGCGTGTCCTCCATTGTCCGCCCTAGTAAGACCACGTGGATACTCCGTGTCATTGAGCCTCTCGTGGTAACGCTGCTGATACGGGCAAGTCTCGAAAGAACTCGATGAGGCCGCGGTTCATCTTCGTGTACCCGCTGTGCTGACGCATCGCTTCCCACTCTGCGTGGTCCAGGCCCTTGCGTTGTCAAGCACGCTGAGGCTGAAGCCCGGTTGCTTAGATCATGGAGCTGCGTGCCACGGCGCAGCCAACGCTGACTAGATTGTTCAGTATTTTGACGAGCGTAGCTTTGTCGGCTCGCAATGTGTTCCTTGCTGCTGCAGTTCGCGAACGGCCTCGTGCCAGGCTGCGTAACTGTCTAGCGTAATGGTTTTCAGCGCCCGCCCTAGCAAACGTACGGCCTTGCGAAAGAATTTCTTTGCCGAGCCCACGTTGCGCCGCGGGCTGAGCCGAAAGTCGATCGTCTTGCCTGCTGCCGCAATAGCCCGGTAGAGATAAGCGCACTGCCCTCGGATCCTGATGTAGGTCTCATCGATTCTCCGGCCATGATCTCGACGAGGTCATGGTATGACAGCTTATAGCGCAGCTATCCGTGTACGCTGAGAACGATTATCTCCTGCTCGAAAGTGCCTGCCTTGAACAGGTCAGTCTTGCTCCGGCGGGCGTGCGTGCTGTGCAACGGTCGTCATTCTAGCTGAGCTGCAGGTTTCCATAACCGCCCTTTTATGCGCGGTCGTTGAGCCTTTAGTCCTACACGTGTAAGTTTTGTAATTAGCCAATGAATATCGACGCACGGGTCATCCTTATGTAGCAGAAAGAAGATTCCAGCCCATTCTTCATCGACTTCGCTATTCCAAACAGTGAAATTAACGATCGGATACTCGTCTGTGAAAGCAATAAGAATTTGGGAATCTGCTTGGAGATCAGATATGTCCAGTGTCCAGTACTGAAGGAATTTAACAATCAGCAAACTTTTCTTCAAGGGAACTCCCAAACGACTGCACTGCTGGTTGTCAACTTATATGACTAGAATACTCGCGACGACATCCAGGTTATTCGCTCGTCATCTCCTAGCCCGCTAGCGAGCTTTCGCCACGGCAGTATTTAGTAGCGGCAGGGCATCCCGAACACGGAGAATTCACCAATGTTGTATCACCAACGCTGCTGCGGGTTTCTATAGCACCGTCGCGTTTGCCGCGAACTGATGACTTCAATCACGGCGTCATAGCCTCAGGGGACTGTAGCTAGCTGAGTGCGTTTCTGCCGTATGTCAGTCGGAGCTGTTGCGTAACGGAGCGCGCCTTCAGGGACAACCGACGTTACCTCGGTCGGACTGAGTTTGAATATGCTTACCGCGCGTAGCAGCTGGGCTGCTTGGCCCTGCATAGATTCGGACGCGGCTGCCGCTTCCTCAACCAGCGCTGCATTCTGCTGGGTGACCTGATCCATCTGCACCACTGCAGCATTGATCTGCTCAATGCCAGCGCTCTGCTCACCACTTGCCGAGCTGATCTCAGCCATGATGTCGTTCACGCGACGAACGCTATCCAAAATCTCGGCCATTGTGGCCCCGGCCTCGTTGACGAGAGCACTGCCGTTTGCAACCTTTGTGACGGAGTTTTCGATCAGCCCCTTAATCTCCTTCGACGCAACGCCCGCTCGCTGCGCCAGATTGCGCACCTCGGCTGCAACCACCGCAAAGCCACGCCCCTGTTCGCCGGCGCGTGCCGCTTCAACGGCAGCGTTAAGTGCAAGGATATTAGTCTGGAAGGCTATTCCGTCGATCACACTGGTAATGTCGGCAATCATACCGGCGGCCGTGGCGATCTCGTCCATGGTACCTACGACCTGACCAATTACCGCACTGCCTTTGTCTGCCACTGAGGTAGCGGTATTCGCTAGCACTTGCCCTTGACGCGCGTTGTCGGCATTCTGGCGAACGGTCGCAGTCAGCTCCTCCATTGAGGAAGCGGTTTCTTCCAGCGATGATGCCTGCTCTTCAGTGCGGGACGACAGATCCATGCTTCCGGCCGCGACTTGGCTCGACGCGCTGGCAATCATCTGGGTGCTACTCTGAACCGTTTGAACGATGGCCGCGAGACTGTCCCGCATGTGGCTGATCGAGCACATCATGCTGGTCGAATCGCCGGCGCGGGTATGGATCTCTACCGTCAAGTCGCCTGCGGCAATGCTCGCAGCGGCACTAGCGGCATCGACCGGCTCGCCGCCAAGTTGGCGCACCAGGACACGCGCAATGGCAGTCGCCAGGGTCACACTAATCAGGAATGCGGCAGTCAGTAGCGCCGTGATCCAGTTGCGCGCGCTGGCGTAAAGCGCGTCGCCGCTGCGGCTAGCTGCCTTGCCTCCAGCAATATTGGCGTCAACAATGCGCTGAAGATCGGTACTGGCCTGGTCGAACAGCTCTTGGGAGCGGCCACGCAGGAGTGCCTTGGCGTCGTCATTCCGGTTGGCGCGCGATAGCGCGATGACCTCTCGATGTTGGCTGAGGTAAGCGTTCCAGGCAACACTAAATTTGTCATATAGCTGTTGCTCCTCGTTTGAACTGATGAGCCTCTCGTATTCAGTCCGACTTGATGCCAGGGTCTTACCGACTTGCTCGAGCGTACGTTCATAATTCGTCATCTCGGCCTCGTCGTGAGACAAGATGTGCTGCAGCTCGGCTATTCTAAAGTCCGAGGTGGCTGTATTCATATCGCCGGCATAGCGCACGCTTGGCATCCAGTTCACTTCCATCTCGGTGGAGGTCTGGTTGACGCTGTCCAGCTTGAGGAGGGAGAAGCCACCCAGCAGTAGGGTGAGGGCGACTGTAATGCCAAAGGCCAGGCGCAACTTGCTTGCGACGGTCAGTCTATAAAACCAGTTCATGAGGGATTCCGTTGGTTGTAACGCGTGCTGGATGTGCCAGACGCTAGGCATAGCTTCAAGCGAAGAGGTTACGCACAACGGAAAACTTAGCGGAGGACAGGAATGGGGTCCATCACGCACCGTTCAGGTGCGCGCTCACTGTACCAGAACCGCCATTGGGAATACCACCTAGTTGCCTCGATACAACATAAAATTTAAGATCAATTCTGCTCACATGTATTGCACCTCGTATGGCAACCATTGGTGGACTCCGCTAGTGTGAGCCAGACTGACATAAATTCGTAGTCCAAATTGCATGTAACAGTTGCCTTAACTTCCGTGCGCGAAATTTAGCCTAACGGTTCCAGCGGATCATAGTAGTTACCTAGGATATTCCTTCCAGGATCGAACAGGCGGGCTAGTCACTTGGCTTACCCCATAAAGTCTGCTACGAGTCCTCCACGAGCTAAAACGATTTAGGAAGGTTGTCCGTCTAAATAATGTTTGCCAAAATTGCGCGGACAACCGTTTCAGATCGGCAACTTGCCACAATGAAGTTTGCCGTGGCCTGCCACCCACGTGCATTGCCCGACAGTCTGTTCCCAACCCAGAGTCGGCCTTCGCATTGCAATCGTGGCGAAAAATCTCGGCTCATCGTTATCACAGAGTGGCTGCGTGGTATCGTAACTCTACTGAAACGTCAGGCCCAGTTCTACCAGAATGGCGTCTTTCATTTCCTGGAAGCGTGGCTCGGACAGCTTGCGGGGATGCACTGCGTCGATAGCGAATGAGCGTCTAATTTTTGCCGGGCGAGGTGAGAGCACCATGATGCGGTCGGCAAGGTACAGGGCTTCTTCGACATCGTGGGTGATTAAGATGACGGTGTGGCGTTCCTCCTGCAAGATGCGCAGCAGCTCGTTGCGCATTCGCAAGTTCATCAACGCGTCCAGGGCCGAGAACGGTTCGTCCATGTACAGGATTTCGGGCTTAACCACCAGGGCCCTGGCGATCTCCACCCGCTTGAGCATGCCACCGGACAATTCGCGCGGATAGGCTTGCTCGAATCCTTTTAGTCCCACCATCTCCGCGTAGTGGTCGGCTAGGCGGTGCTTCTCCGGCGCCGTGCCCTGATTCAGGCCGAACATTAGGTTTTCACGCACGGTCAGCCAGGGAAACACCGAGCCGTTCTGCGAGATCACGATGCCTTTCGGGCTCGGCCCCTTTGCCACCTGGCCGTCGATGCGCACGGCTCCGGTGTCCGGCTGCTCGAAGCCGGAGATCATCTTCATGATGGTCGACTTGCCGCAGCCGGATGGCCCGACGATGGCGACGAATTCCCCATCTTTGACGTCCAGCGTCAGGCCGTCCACGACATCGAGTCGCTGCCCATTGCGCGTGAAGCTCTTCTTGATATTGTCGATGCTGATTTTAGTGTCCATAGCGCCACCTTACCGAATCGAGGCCTTCCAGGCGCCGCATCATCATGTCCAGCAACAGCCCGATGATGCCTATGATGGCCATGGCTGCGATCACCAGGTCATAGCGATTGCCCGCGTTGCGCGCGTCGATGATCATGAAACCAAGGCCGGAGCTGCGTACGATCATTTCCGCCGCCACCACCACCAGCCATGCCACACCTAGGCTGATGCGCATGCCAACGACGATATCGGGCAGCACGGCTGGAGCCACCACCTGGCGAAACATCTTAGAGCGTGAAACGCCGAAGTTTATCCCGGCGTGGATGTAGCGCTTCTCGATGGTGTGCACGCCGTTTGCCGTCTGCACGATCATCGGGAACACTGACGCCAGGAAAATCAGGAATACCGGTCCCATGTCGCCCACGCCGAACCACAGGATGGCCAGGGGAATCCAGGCGATCGGCGATATCGGCCGCAGGATCTGGAATACCGGATTCAGGGTGTTGTACACCGCGTGCACCCGGCCCATCCACAGGCCGATCGGGATCGCAACCACGGCGGCCAGCAGGAAGCCGGTGGCGACCCGCTGCAGCGATGCGCCGATGTGCTTCCACAAGGTGCCATCGGCCGCCAGTTCGATGGCTCCGTCAAGCACTTGACCGGGAGTCGGGAAAATAACCGATTGGGTCAAGGTGACAGCGTAGTGCCAGATCCCGACCAGGACGACCAATAATAGGATGGGGGGCCAGATTTTCTTGAGCTTTTCCACGTGCAAGTACTTCCTTCACGAACGTTACTGGAATAACGTCGACAAGACCCTGCCCGCGCGGCGCACGCGCCACGTCAGGCGCGCGATGCCTGCCGCCGGATGGGGCTCGACGATGACTTTCATCGATCCGCTGCTGTGGGCGGAGCAGTTGAATTCATTGACCGACACCGTGTCGAACGGCAGGCGAAAATCCTGCCCGGGCATGATCAACACGGGCCCGAAGATCTGCGGCACCGTGTCGGCGTTGCGCAGGAGAAGTACGTCCTTCACTCCGAGGGTAAGGGTTATCGTGTCGGGCAGGATGTCTACCTTGTCGCCAGCCATGCGGCGAGCCCAGGTTCCCTTCTGGATCTCGAACAGCTCGTCCCGGTTCTCGTCCGACACGGGCGTGAACGCGCCCCACGCCGATAGCGCGGCGGCGACGGCAAACGGCAACCAGAGAGACCGCAAGCGTCGCATGCTTCAAGGCTTCAGCAAAATCGCCAGGTCGTGGGCGATCTCCCTGGCGGGGCGGCCGAAAGGCATCATGGCGCGCTGGCGTCCTTGACGATCGATGAAGTACAAATAGGACGAGTGGCTCATTGAATAGTCGCCGCCGCCATCGATAGGATGCTTCCTGGCGGTGATACCATAGTCTTTAAGCAGCTGGGCGATCTGGTCCCGGGTGCCAGTGATGCCAATGAAGGTGGGGTCGAACTGCGCCAGGTACGTGCGCAGGCTCTCGGGCGTGTCGCGCTCCGGGTCGACGCTAATGAACAACACCTTGACGTCCCTGGCCGCCGGGCCGACGAGCTTTTTGGCTTCGGCCAGCGCCGCCAGCGATACCGGGCACACCGTCTGGCAGTGGCTGAAGCCGAATTCAAGCACGACAACTTTGCCGCGCAGGTCGGTCAGCCTGAAGGGCTTGCCGGTGGAAGCCGGCAGGGAGATCTCCGGGGCAGGGCGGGGCGGCTCGAATATGCCGGACTTGAGCTGCTGGGCGTAGGCAGCGCCCGTGCACAGCAGCAGGGCAAGGATGAGGGTCTTCATAGGGCAAGCTTGAGCGGTTTGACGGCCTTGAAGAAGCTGTCATCGACATAGCGTTCGTAGGCGATCGGTTTCTTGAGGGTGCGTGCTTCCAGCGAGAGCTGCATCAATTCGTCGAACTCAGTGCGGATCATGCGCAGGTCGCCATAGGTGACGCGATCGTGCGGCGACTCCATGACGAACTGGATGATCTTGGGATTCTGGTTGAAAAACTTCTTATCGCCGGCGATATGGGCAGCGCGGTCGCGGTTGGCGGGCCCCTGGTCCAGCCAGGTGCCGGCGGCCTGGATGTGATTGACCAGGTCCTGCACCAGCGGGCGCTGGGTCTGAATCACGTCGTCGCGCACCGTCAGCACACAGCAGATATAGTTGCGCCATTCGTCGCGCGTCATCGCCAGAGGACGCGCGTAGCCCGCGCGCTGGGCGGCCGCGCCGAACGGCTCGCCGGTGCAATAGGCATCAACTGCCTTGGCATACAGGGCGGCGGGCATGTCTGGCGGATTCATCTCGATGATCTCGATGTCCTTCAAGGTCATGCTTTCCCGTGCCAGCATCTTGCGCAGGAAAAGATAGTCGACTGCGAAGCGGCTCGGCACCGCGATGGCGCGTCCGCGCAAGTCGCGAAACCTGCGATAGCCTGAATCGGTACGCACCATGATCACCGCTCCGGAGCGGTGCCCGAGCGAGACGATCTTGAGTGGAATGCGGGTGTTCACAAGGTCCATTACCAACGGCGCGAGCATATACGCGGCCTGGATGCGGCCGGTCATCAGCGACTCCTTAATCTCTGGCCACCCGCTGTACTTGTGATAGACGAACGGTGCAGGTCCCAGGCCGGCCTGCTGGTTCGCCAGGGTCTTGGCGGTGCAAGCGATCGGCAAGGTCAGGTTGCAGGTGACGGGCAGGCCGCCGACGGCCAGTGGGCTCACCGGTGCAGCGCCCAGCGCGATGCGTGGTAGTGCAGTCGCCAGAGCGGCGCCTAGACCCGAGTACAGCAGGCGGCGGCGCATCGGCAAATAATCTTTCATGGCTACAGCATCCTAAGATCAAAGACGGCGCCGATATCGATCGAGCGCCCGTAGCTAGGCATGGGACGCAGCAGGCCGGTACTGCTTTAGACGAAGTCGGCGAAACATACACGGCTGGCCAGCAGTGCGTACGCCTTGTCGAACAAGTTCGACACGCCTCTTTAGTGGCGTGCAGCGCGCGACAGATGGTACCTCATTTGCAGAATGACTAGGCCATACTCGGCGGTTTTCGGCTCGATCAGTGCACATAGACCCGCCCCCTTGGCCCCGACGCGGCCCACTCGCCTCAGACCTTTGGAGCACTGGGGCGATACAGGGCTTCCAGTGCGCCACTGCCTCGCATGATCGTTATAGCTCCACACTGTCTTCTTGCCTGCCGTGCGTGGCAAAGGCGCTGGCGCAGGGGCCGCTGGTTTGGTCCAGCGCTGGTGGGCAGACTCAGGCTGGCCGACAGGTTGAGGCCATACAGCTTGCAGCAGTCGGCCAAGTGCGGGCATTGATTAAGCTGCACTAGTAAGGTAGTTAGCACTTCGCGCCAATGACTTCTGCAGATCAATTGGCATAACGCCATCGAGCTCTGGAAATCAAGAGCGAGGCGAATCTCCAGCTTTTCGCGCGAACAGGTCGGGAAGCTGAATTCGGTTGGCGATTCCTTTAGGATCCCCAAACACATCCGCGAGGGAGGTCCCTGATGTTCCAGCCTGACCGTGGGCCATGCCCGTGAAATAGTTGAAGTCCAAGTCGATCCTCTCTTGGAGGCTTGAGGCATAATTCTCGGGATACCAAGCTTGCTCAAGCGCTGGCAAGGCATTGAAATGTTCAAGAGCCGCCTTGAACGAATTCGTGAGCTTGCCAGTCTGCGAATATTCTTGCCGGGTTTGCTCGGCGAATTCGATACGCCAAGCTATCTCCTCATCGTAGACTTGGCGATGAGCCGCATATTTTTCGTTAGCTGTAAATGTTCCGCTCTCGTCGTTGTAGATAGTGACCAATTGCTCCCTAGACATGCCCTTGAACGGATTTGGACCAAGAATATTGTCCATAAATTTCGTGGCCGCCTCTGCAGACTCGAAGGCGGAGGAGTCTTGTGGCTCGGGTATCTCCTTGGCTTTTTGAGCTTTGGTCGCGGGGTCCAAGTTGTAGCTCACTTCGCTCATCGTTTTGATCGTTTTATCGCGCAGTTCCGACTTCGAAAGCGAGGCATTTGCTTGCGCAGTAGTCTGCTCGGCCTTGGCCAGCCGCGAAGCCATCGTGGAAATTGAAACTGATTCGACTGATGGAGAAATGGCACCCGCGGCGTAGCCTTGGGAGACCTTGCCCTCCGTCACCACGGATGAGGGGGCGGTTGACGCTGAAGAGTCGAGGCGTGGCCCTTGCGTTGTGATATTTATCGACATGCCCAGTTTCCCATCTTCAAATTGGTGTCAGCCCAAGGGGCCGCCTCCCACGGCATCATAAGCCGTATTTTCCGCAATCAGCGCACGGGTTCGGTGGTCCCGCGCGCGCGGTAGGGCGAGCTCGCCACATTCTGATCGAGTCCAAGATGCGAGCCTTCAATGGAATTGCTTGAGGCGGTGCAGGCATGCGGGTGCGGAGCGAACGATTTGGGAAAACCCTTGCATTCTGCCTCACTCGTTGGCTGAAGCTTCCGAATTCGCGGTCTCCAAGTTGCAAGTCGGTCCAGCCTCCTGTGTGACGACGGTGGAGCGAGCACATGACCGTTACAACTTACACGAACATGAGTCTCTTGCAGAGGTAATTGGAGTTGCCGAGCAGTTCCCAAGTTATTCTTTGGTGAGTGAACCAGCTCGACCGTCCGCGAAGGGGCGAAAGCGGCCTTTCATTAGGGCGACCGTCTAAGTCGTGTCCACGGCTTCGTGCTATTTTTTCCGCTTTCTCTTTTCTTCCCCATATGACCTCCATACCTGACAGCTATGCAGATTCGATGCCCTCTGATCTTGATCTACTTGTGGAACTTGGGCGAGTAGCATGGGCAGCAGCACGTCTGCACGCAGGCGTTCGCGACTCCATCAATAAACACAGTGGTTCAACCTCGATGGCTCCTTTTGAGCTGACTCTCGGGCAAGCCATCGCTGACCTCGAAAAACGCGCGACAATCAACGGCCGCGCAGACCAAGTGGAGTGGGTTCGCGACTTTGGGCGGCCTGCTAGCCATCGTCGCAATGGAGTAATTCACGCCGTGACCTTTACAGCTCCCGATCGCAAACAGGCCATCGGAACAGTCGATATGAGTCCGCCAGGCAGATTCCTCGCTCCTGACTTGCGCGCCGTCACACTTGCGCTTATTGAAGCGAGCATGAAGTTGCCGACCTAAGACATCGATGAAAGGATAGTGAGCCGCATGCGCGACCGGCTTCCAGCCTCCAAGTTCCTCAAATTTGGGTATGGCCAGAGTCCGATGTGCGTCGAAGGCGGTCCTTCATCGTGTGCTAAAGGCGACCAAGACAATAGTGCTTCACTTCGGCCACGTCTGAACTGCCTTCGCGTGACGCGCCGCGCACTCCGCATACTGGCGCAGCAGGTCGATAGCCCAGGCCTGCCCGGCGTCGAAGTCGGTGTTGTTATCGACGCGCCAACTGCCGGGTTAGCACGGCAGTTGGCGCCCCTCTCATTTACTTTTTGGGGGATTGCTAGATTTGCTCGGTTTGAGGGCCGGATTATTCCCTGGAGTGGTTTTGTTATCACGGCGGCGCTGATCCGGCAGCCCTGTTGATTTTGCGATCGGCTTTGGTCCTGGCTTGAGTGCCATTGTCATTCTCCCTAGATTTCGAGGCGCAAGAGGATTCCCGCGCGGAACAGAAGATGGAGACTAAGCAAGCCAAAATCAAGAGCGGGATTTCATTTGTGCAACCTGCATGAATCTCTAACTCGGCCAGGCCTGAACCTTCTTGGTATGGCGTGTCGCGCACTCGGCATACTGGCGCAGCAGCTAAATCGCCTAGGCCTGCAATGCATCGAAGTCGTCGGAAGCCGGGCGCGGCTTTTCCAAACACGGCGAGGCAGCGCACTACCAAACTAAACCTATTTCCTTAAGGCAATGTCCGCGTAAGCTTAGACCAAAGAGGCCGCTTTCGGCCAGAAGCGGCCTTAGATTAAACAGAATCTGACGAAAGACCAGATGTCCTCAATCGATATACGCTACACAGAAAAGTTCCCCGAACCGGAATTTTCATCTCTGCAGAGAAGTATTTTTGCGGAGATTGAAAGAATTCCGGATGAACTAGACTCCGTCTTGCGTTCAAAAAAAATTGATATAGATTCGAGAGGTCAGCATCAAGCTCCGAAGCATAGGTTCGGTGCTTATGACGGCGAGGAGCTTGTTGGGTGGACCTACGGCTGGTTTGAGCATAACAACGTTTTCTATATGGCGAATAGCGGCATTAAGCCAACTCATCGACGTAAGGGGGTTTACACTGCTTTGTTAAACGTGATCCGAAGCTATGCATTGGAGCAGGGAGCTTGGTGTATCCGATCTCAGCACTCTGTCGTCAACAACGCCGTTATTATTGCCAAGCTACGGGCAGCTTTTCACATCACAGGCTTACATCAGTCCGGACAAATGGGAACACTTGTTGAGTTAACCCAGCATCTGTCTGACAAGCATGAGCAGATGTTTCGAGATCGCGTGATGCCCTATGGTATCCCAAAAAAGTGAACTTGCTCTAAGGCGGCCGCAACAACAACGGCCACGTTAGGGCGGAAGTTGTCGTACACTGGATGATAGCAATCGGCCACAAGCGGATCTTGAGTAAGCTCATTGACGTTTATAGTTTTTGCAAAGCTGGTCAAGTACAAAAATGAAAATTTCTTCTTTTATATTGCTTCTTTCAACAATGTCCTTGTCTGTTGGATTCTGTCAAGATACAGTAAAACCCGTGGCGTCCCGCGAAGATCCTGCCCCTAAAAAATTACCTGTCGTAGAGGAGCTGGTCGACTATGACTACGCCTGGGACCAATTTGCGCACAGAGGCAGATTGATTTGGGACTGTCGGGGGCTGCAATCTGGTCGCTTTGTTGGCCCTGAATTTTGCGTTAATAAGGAAATGGTGGAAACGCATTGGCCCGATAAGAAGATTCCTGGGGACTGGAAACGATAAAATTAAATTAACCTTTGTTTCCAAGTGCCTCGATGCACGAAACGTAGACGAACGACCGGGGCGAGAGCCGCCTGTCGTGACTGTCTGTGACTTTTCCGTTCGGCGAACTGCTGTGCTGCGGCGAACGGCCGAGTTCGGCCAAAAGCAGCCATAGCGAATGGAACGTAATGCCTCGCGCCGAGTAGGACAACACGACTGGTCTAGCTGACCTTTCTACTCTCAGATAAGTGCTGCAGAGAGAATTTGATTCATGTCCGGCTCGGCATTTTGGCAATTGGCCAAATGTATTATTGATGTACGGGTCTGGGGTAGCCTAACAATCAGGGTGTTGAATCCCCAAAGACCGCCGTTATGGAACACAACTTCTTGACCGAACCTTTTTGTGATCTCTAATCCAAATCGGTAGTCAGGCACTGTTCCATCCAAAAAGGGCGACGGTTGTAGCATTGCATGCAGCAGGCTTGAATGGTCGGCCCACTGGCGGTGCCATTCGACTTCCCACAGCAGCAGCTGAGCGGTGCTGCCATACATGCCGCCATCACCAACCGTGTTGGCATTACCCAAATGCTGCTTGTATCCCGAAGAACGCGCCGCGTCATTTTCATAGCTGAACACCCGATGTTTTATGACATCAAGCGGTCGTCATCGTATGTCATATCGTGGATGCCGAGCGGCTCGAACAGTGTTTTCCTAGCATAGTCCTTGCACGTTATGCCGGTCAATCGCTGGACAAGAGTGGCTAGAAGGATCTAGTTGCTATTGCTGTACCGGTGTTCAGTCTGCGCAGGACACTCCACTGTGTCCATGCAGGAAATTAACTGCAGGATGATGTCGTTGTTGAAGTAGTCAGCTTCGTGCCGTCCAAGCTGGCACTGCAGGAACTGGAAATAATCTGGAATCCCGCTACTATGATTTAACAGACTTCGCAACGGAAAGGGTTGCTCGAATTTGGTCAACTCTGGCAAATGGGCGCAGACGTCGTCATCGAGACTTATTGCGCCTTCACGCACCAGGGACATGACGCAGGCCGCCGTAAATTGCTTCGATTCCGATGCCAAGTAGTATGCCGAGTCGCGCGACAACGGCACTTTCAGCTCCAATGAAGCAAGACCATGATGGCGCTCAAATAACGTTTCTCCTGCGCGCAGGACCGCGGCGCTGAAACCCGGTCCCTGCCACGGCAAGAGCGCTTCCAACCCGCTGTAATAGTCTTTAAGTTTTTGCATGCAGTCTCGGCTTGTTGTTTGAGAGAAAGCCGAGATTGTACGTGCCAAAGCGTCTTTGGTATCGAAATAACACGTCACCAACGACAGCTTCGGGGCGCAAGCGGTCGTACACGGGTCCGGCTGCAACGAGCTAGGATGGGCCCTTTTCTTGGGGAGGGCACATTGGCAACAAGAACTGCATCCTGCAGCTGCGGCCAGTTGCAGATCGAAGTGGCGGCTGAACCGAACGGCGTCGGCATCTGCCACTGCCTGGCGTGCCAGCGGCGCACTGGCAGCGTGTTTGCGCCTGTTGCCGGGTTTCCTCTTCCCTATACCGTGAGTGGCCGCTCCACGGAATACGTGCGCGTGGGCGACGCCGGCTGTGGCTTCGTCTATCACTTCTGCCCAGTATGCGGCACGACAGTCTTTCATACGGAAGACGACGTCGACGACGAAGTGTTCGTGGCGGTCGGTGCTTTCGGCGACACCGATTTCCCACCGCCGCAGATATCGGTGTACGACTGCCGCCGCCATGCGTGGGTCCAACTGCCTCCCGGAACCCGGACATTCGAACTCGATCCCAACTGAGTGCCACGACACGCTTACAATCGCAGCAACGAAACTGACTGGTCAACAATGAATAAAATCTCGTTTGATACACTGGCGCGGCTTGCAAAGGCTTCCGCTACGGTCACGGTTCCGTGCATGTGCAACCGGGTGTCGGTTGCCGCATGGAGCGCATTGCCGATGACGTTGGAGTTAAACCGCTTTCACGATATCGGCGTGCTGTTCGACGATCCCTACGACGAGCCGACGTTTGCGGAGTTTCATCCCGCCGGGACGCGCTATGACAGCGACATCGCCCCGATCGCGCTGAATTTCTACCCCTACAATCGCTGCGCCGTGGCACGCTGCCTGGACTGTGGCCGACACTATCTGCGCTATAACGAAGCGGGCGGCTATTTCACGGAGCTTCGCATTCGCGCCCTGCGGCCGGAGCTGATCGTCGATACACCCGCACCTGAGGCTTAGCCGCCATTGTCCGCTTCGGAGCGGTAGCGTTCATACCTGAACGGCCGAAATCGGCAAACCTCAACTCGTGCTGGACAGCAATTCCTATGGTGCGCAAACAGGCCATATAGAATAATCTGCAACTAACAGAACATGACGCTGCACGTTGCAACCTCGACCTGCTTCACCGACTGCGCTGCTCCAGGTCGTCACAGAAGAGCACTGCTCGGGACGCCGCAATATGGCTTAAACGTGCCAGCACGATCTGGGCACCCAGTTGAGGTGTACCACGCTCTGAACCGATGTATTTCGATGGGAACAACTCCTTAAAATGAAATTGCTAGCCCGCTCCTTGCATGATAACCCTAATTATCATGTAGTCCTTTTTGCCAGTCAGAGTTCTCATTGAATTGATACGTCTGCGTCAGGCTGCTTTCGGCCGGTCGCAGTACACAATGACCGGCTGATCTCGTGGTTCTGGAGATTAACCGTTGCCGTCGGTAGGCACTAGCCGCATGGGTGCAGTACGTTTTGCCTGTAAATTTAGTACCACACCCTGTGCCTCAATGCTCCCGGAAGTGAATAACTCAAACAGCAGTTGGGCTGCGTAGCGCGCCGCGACGTCGTTGATGAACAGCCCCTGCGATGCCAGCGACATGCGTACCGAACAAGACGGCATATCGTCCTCCAACACCGTACCGTCCAGCAGTTCAGGATAGCGCTCGGTGACGCAGCGCAGCCGCTCTTGGGCGTCCAGCGGCCTACGAAAGGTCGGAGGCTGGCCAAGTACCACCTGCGCATCGTGCTGGCGGTTGCCCAGGTCCAGCCAGTAGCGGTAATGGTCGCCTGCAAACAGGTAGGCATGCATGCGTTGCCGTGCGGCGCGCGTGTCCACGCAACTGATCAGCATATCGGCATTGCGCTGGGTAAGGCTATATTCGCCTCGCCACGTGTCTTCAATGGCACGCACGCTCGCGTCCCAATCCAATCCATAGAACTGGTTTAGGCGTGAGATCGTCACCACCGCCTTATGCGCGCCCACGTCGGCATGGCTGTACAGTTGGCGGCCCACGTTTGCCTCGCTGACAGTATCGGGATCGAAGGCATGCACGTGCAGGCCGCCGGGGTGGCCCAGCGCACGCATGGCGAAATCGAGCCGCGCCAGGCAACCCGCCATCTGTGCACCATTGCCACCCACTCCGGCCAGGTGGATGGTCACGCGCCGCGTCAGCAATTCGCCTGGAACTCGGTGTGGCAGGCTGGTCATCATGGCTCGCACCCCAGTCTGGTCAGTCCGACGACACTGTCCCATTGGTCACACAGGTCGATGAACAGCCCGTTGATGGCAAGGCGGACGCGTGCTTCTGGATGGCGGCTGCGCACCCGCCCAAACACACCGCACAGCTTGATCGCGCGGTCGTCCGCATCGCCCAGCGCGGAGAAGAACGCCGGCGCATCGCCGTGGGAATGCAGGTCGAGTACCACCTGCTCGGTGGCGGCGAGGAGCGGGAGACGGTAGACGACATGGTCCCGGTCGGCCTCGACCGTCTCGCAGGTCGCCACTCGCAGCATGCCGGATCGCCCGTCATGGATGATCGCAGCGGCGGTCTCGTCGGGCGCGGCATACCGTGCCGAGGCGATGAACCGGCGCAGCAGATCGGCAGGAATTACCCCGAAGGACAGGCGCAGCCATGGCGACAACGCGCCATAGGGCACGGGCAGTCCGCTGTCGATGCCACCGAAGCGTTGCAGGCAGTCCAGCCAGGGTAGCCGTACCTGCACGAATACGCCGTTGGCGGCCACGACGAGGCGCAGGCCGGGTGACATCGACGGCAGGGCGCCATGGCGGGGCGCGGCGATAACCGGACAGGCGGCCAGCAACACGGCGTCACGTGGATCAGCCATGGTCGTCTCCCAAGAGGGCGACCATGTCGCCCAGCGTCCTGTCCATCGCGATCAGGGCGCGCGAGGGAAATCGCGCCGGCGGCGCATCCAGCAAGCCCTTCCAGAACGCGTAGGCGCCGTGCTTGTGCCGCACGGTCCTTGTGCCGTTGGGATGGGAGAAGAAGGAGCCAAAGAACGCGTCGGTCCATGCATCGATGCAATGGCTGGCTTCGCCCGTCGGGACGACAGTGCTGCCTTGGCAAATCACGCCAAGGTCGCTGACATTGAAGTAGGGCGCCCGGCACAGCGGCGTTTCTGGCGTAGGGCGGATATTGTCCTTGCAGGCCCAGACCCACCAGCCCTTGGCGCTGGCCGCGAACACCAGTGCCGGATGCGGTACCACCTCGCCGCGCTCGCCAAGTTCGGCGCAGCGAACGGCGATGTGGCGTACTCCGGCGGGGTGCCACCACACGCGCAAGGTGTCGCCCGCATAGAGCAGGCGCCCGTCGAGATAGGATGCCGAGGCGGGCGCCTGCTGCGCCAGTTCGCGCGCCAGCCGCCTTGCCGCGCGCGGCGACATGGGCTTGCCGGCGAGGATGACCGGTCGGTCTCCGCTCAGATCGACCCGATGAATGCTGGCGTAAGCATGTGTGGCGTTATGCTGTGCCTCCCGGTAGATCAGCACCGCCTGGGCCAATACGAGGCTGGCGGCGCGCGGGGCTTCGATACGGAACTGTACTGGCATGATGGTGTCCTCCTGTGCAACCAGTATTACTCCGACAAATGGGCAAGCAAGCGGTCGATCAGGCCGATGGCGCGCAGGTGCGGCGTGATCATGCGCATCCATTGGCGCAGGGCCGGCGGGTGGTCGGCGGGGAGCACGACTTCCCCGATCTCGTCGAACGAATCGGCCTGCCATGCGTAGTCCGCGTAGTCATCCGACACGCGCACGGCGACGTCGTCGTCTGCCCAGCACAGCACCGCACCAAAGCCGGTGAAGAGCCCTTCACGCCGTGCCGTGAAGTCACCGGATACCGGTGTGCGGGCCAGCGCCAGCGCCAGTGCCGCCGCGCGGCGCACAAAGGCGTCATCGTGATGTTCGGACAGGATATGCAGGCGTCGCTGCGACAGCCCCGCAGTCCGCCGCAATGCCCATGCCGGGAACGCGGCTTCGATCTCTGCGCGCGTCACCATTTCGGCTTGCATGGCGTCCCGCGCTTTCGGATCGCCGTCGCAGTGTTCATCGAGATACTCGGTTTCGTCCGGTTCGCCCAGCCAGTACAGGTGGGATGCCTCGTCCAGTACGATGGACGGCGTGAAGAGCGGGTAGACAGCCCAGCTTTTGTCCTCCAGCACGCAAAGCACGGTGGCACCGAGGCCGGGCACGACAGCTTCCAGCCGGTCAAGACGAGGACCGACGGTCCAGCGATGCACCGAGCCTTCTCGCCAGGCGATGTGCATTCCCCGAACGCGGTCCACATCCGATGGCTGTTGTACCGCCTGCGATTCCTCGATCTCGTCCACCTTGCACGTCTCGACCGGCTGCAGGGAGAACACGGGCGACAGGCACCTTGTCTCGCCAATATGCCGGTGCAGCCATGCCGACAGGACCGCACCGCAAGCTTGCAGCGGATCGGTGCTTGCTTGCGGAAAGCTGCGCTCCGTCACCGCGCCACCGCGCACGAGGTAGCGGGCCAGCATACCGGCCACCCGCTGTCCTGCGGCGGGCATGATGGAGGCCGGTATGCCGTCGGCGAGCGTGGGCTGGCCGGCACTGGCTAGGGCGTGGGTTGCAGCCATGGCGAGGGCGCGGTCGTGCGGGGCAGATCGGCGGGATTGGCTGGGGTGCTGCTGCAGGTGCTGGCAAAGCGCAGCCAGCATGCCGCCGTATGGCCGAGGGCTCGCTTGCCGAGTGCGCGGTCGGTGACGGCGGCGTTGCCTGCAGCGCTGCCAGCCGCCATCGCCTCGGTCAGCGCCATGAATTCACGCCAGTTCATTGCCGCTGCCCCTTGGTGCCGACGTTGCGGCGGAAGGTGACTTCCTGCACACCGTTCACCAGTTCGTCGGCGATAATGATCTCGGCGCTGATGAGTTCCGGGTAGATGGCGCTGTGCAGGTCGCGCACGTCGCGCGGCGCCATGCCCGGTGGCGCGGGCAGTTCGATGCCGTTGTAGCGGTAGATGCGAGGCGTTTCGGTGATGGTGATGGCCATGATTCCTCCTCGTCAGAACAGTTCGGGCTGGCGGTTCTTCATCCAGTCCCGGTCTGGGTCGTCGTTGGGATTGGTATCCTGGGCATCGTTGTTCCCGCTATCAGGAGCTGCGGTGCGCGGCGCTATACGTTGCTCGGAAGACTTGGGCGGTGTTGCCGGCTTTGCGGGCTGGCTTGCCGCCTTGGGCGGCTTTGAACGATTGGCATGGTTGGCCTCGATGGCGTGGCCAGCCGCCGCAGCTTGCTCCAGCAGTGGCAAGAGCTTGGTGCGGTAGCCCGTGAGCGCTTCGATGAATTCGGCATCGAAGTCTTCCGGCGTTGCGGTGAGTGTCAAGTCGGTGGCAAGTTTGGCCGCGGCATCCTGCGTCGGGCGCGGCATGAGCGAGATCGTCATCACGCCGTGTTCGCGGTCGGCACTGACCAGCATGGCCAGCCGTGTCGTGACGGCCAGCGGGTATAGCTCGGTGAACATTCCCATGGTTGATCTCCTTTGGTGGGGACAGAACTAGGTTACGCCCGCTTGCCGCTGGCGCAAGTGCCGCGGGCAGTGTTGGCAGATGGCCTCTGCGCCAGCGGGCAGGGCAGCAAGCCATTGCCGCGTGAGATAGGGCGTCAAAACAGACGTTTCGGAACGGTGCAGGGAACCGGAAGCAGAACTCGTCCGTAATCAGCCGGTTACGTGAAGCTTTCGTAAAAAACGCGTAACGCGGCCATATCGGTAATCTACCGGAACCAATCTACAGTATTCATCTACCTGTAGCGGGCACAAGTACGAACGATTCGTCATCCCCGCCATCTCATATTTAGTACCTTTCTCCCCTCCATTCTAGGCAGCATGACTTCCAAACGAACCAGGCCATAATCGTTCCCGATCGTCAGACGTAGTTTAGTTATTACGCCAATCGGCCGAGAGCCTGGCGCGACAGACCTTAAGCAGCTATTGCGTTCGCGCATGGTCCATGTGGAGCTGGCGGTCGTCCATAGTGTTCTATGCACGGGACGTCTCATGGACTGCACACCAACCCTCAGGAGATCTGAAATGACGAATACCAGAACATTCGGTCAATCAATGGCCGAGAGGACTGTGCGCGGCAGCGCGACGGCCTTGATCGCCATCTGTCTCGCCAGCAGCGCAAGCGCGCACGACATGCACCAACACGGCCGTGAGGACAAGCCCATCCATCAAGCTCTGCCTGCATCTTTTGCGGCCAGCAATGACCGGCCGTTTGCCCAATTGATGGATGAGGCAATGGCGGTAATGGATCGGGACATGCAGGCTGCGCCGATGAACGGCCAGCCGGAGCACGACTTCGTGACCATGATGCTGCCCCATCATCAGGGAGCGGTCGATATGGCAAAAGCGGTGCTGCTCAATACGAAGGATCCGGAACTGCGCAACCTGGCGCTCGGCATCATCACCGAGCAGCAAAACGAAATCAACGTGATGCGAGCCTGGCTTGCGCGTCACGCCAACTGGAAGGAGCTCCAATGAAGCTGACACGTACACTAATTCTGGTGGGGCTCCTCGGCGCGAACCAGCTGGCGCTGGCCCTCCCTACGGCGACGGACCGGGTCTATACCGCCGACCAGAACAGCAATACCGTATCGGTGTTCGATCCGTCGAGCAACCAGCTGCTCGGCCAGATCGTCCTCGGCAATCCGCGTCCCGATGTGCTGTCACCGCTGTACCGCGGCGAAATTAATGTACATGGCATGGGCTTTTCCCCGGACCACAAGACGCTGGTCGTCATTTCGAATGGTTCAAACTCGGTAACGTTCATAGATACCGCGACCAACAAGGTCAAGGGAAAGACTTATGTTGGACGCTCTCCGCACGAAGGGTTTTTCACGGCGGATGGCAAGGAAGTATGGGTCGTGGTCCGCGGTGAGGACTACATCTCCGTCATCGATCCCGCCACCTTCCGGGAGACTCGCCGTATCCCGACAGCAGTTGGACCCGGCATGGTGCAGTTCATGCCTGACGGGAAGCTGGCCTTTGCCGTGTCGAGTTTCACATCCCAGGTGGACGTCATCGACGTCAAGGCCCATAAGGTCATCAATTCCATTCCAGTCGTCAGCCCGTTTTCCCCCTTCCTGCAGTTCACACCCGACTTCACGGAGGTGTGGATGACGCACAAGGATGTCGGCAAGGTCACCCGTATCGATACGCGAACGCAGGAAGTGACAGGTGTCATCGACACGGGTTTCATCACCAACCACTTGGCGTTTGCTAAAGTGGACGGGAAGACGCTGGCGTATGTGACGGTCGGCGGAGAAAACCTCGTCAAGGTCTACTCGACGGGACCAGCCGCAACTCTGGTCGCGACCATTCCGACGGGCGCTCTGCCGCATGGCATCTGGACATCCGACGATGGCACACGGCTGTATGTAGGACTGGAGAATGGCGATGGCGTCGATGTGATTGACTCAGCGTCGAATCGCGTTGTGGGCCACATGGGCGGCGGACAGGCCCCGCAGGCCCTAGTCTTCTTGTCGAACGTCGCGCAGGCAGGCAACGCCGACAACCTGGCGAAACGCGTTAACCGGGATTCGACGCCGCTCGCATTGAGGGCGCCAAAAGGGCAGGCGCGCGGGCTGGTCGTGGCGCGCCAGCTCGGTGTGGTGGATGCGCTGGAAGTTTCCGTTTTCAAGCTCAAGCCCGATACCCAGTACAGCGTGTACCTCGGCACGGAACAAGCCGGTGCCTTGCGGACGGATGCGAAAGGCATGGCGAATGGCACGATGATAGGACCGTTGCGCAACCTTGCCCTGGTCGAGGCTGCAAAGACTGCCCCAGCCGCACGCATCCTCGTCATGGAGGGCAGCAAGGGACCGGATGAAGCCACCGCCGTTCTCATGAACTGACTCTCCCCAGGGGTGTAGCTAGCCTGTTGGCCATACCGGAGCATGTCGGATGAACAGCCGAGATGAATGCCCAGCGATGAGCATTGCCGAAGGCTCATGCCGTGGCAAATGGCTTCTTCCCACGGTATGACCACTCGCGACGACAGGCATCTTCATGCACTCAGGGGTCGCCCTAACCAGGCTCCATACAGACACCATCATGAGGACGTCGCGCCCTGCCGCGAACGGGCTGCGTATCAACCACGTCAGGGTACTTTTTACCGGCTCTGGCACTAACATCACTTACCTCACCATGCTAAGCCCATTCATTCCCGCAGCATCGACACAGGCCTACCTGGCCCAGATTCCACAGGAGATCCAGCAGCGTGCCGGCGACTACACGCAAGGAAATCATTGGCTGATCCTGTTCAGCGCGCTGGTCGGTATCCTCATCAATGTGCTGGTCATTCGTTCACGCCTGCTCGAACGGGTGCATACGCATTGGGAGCGGAAAAGGACGCGTCCCTGGTCAGGCGCCCTCGTGGTTGGGGCAACGTATTACATCGTTGCCTGGTCCTTGGACTTGCCGTGGGCGGTGTATGCGAAGTGGTGGCGGGAGGTGCGCTACGGTTTAAATACGCAAACTGCGGGCGCATGGCTGGCGGAAAGTGTCATCGGTGCAGTCTTTACGGGCATCCTGCTGGCAGTCATGCTGATGCTGCTCTACGCCTTGATACGCCGCGCTCCGCGGACGTGGTGGCTCTGGTCGAGTGCACTGACGTCGACAATGATCGTCTTTGCGATCGTCATCGCACCGGTGACCATCGAGCCGATGTTCAATGAGTACAAGCCGCTGGCATCCGGGAGAAATCACGACCTCATCACGGCACTGGCAAGCGAAGCCGGCATCGCGCCGGACCGTATCGTCTCGTACGACGGCAGCAAGCAGTCCGCGAATTACACAGCGCGTGTGACAGGGCTGTTCGGGACTTCGCGCATCGCGGTCTCGGACGCGCTGTTGACGCAAGCCAGTCAGGCGGAATTGCGCGCTGTCGTCGGTCACGAAATAGGTCACCACGTCCTGCACCATGCGCTGCTGCTAGCCTTGGCATATTCGGCTCTGCTGACCTTGGCCTTCCTGGTCACCCACCTGCTTTACGCCCCGCTCGTACGACTGCTTCGAGCCGACGGCTTGGCGGGACCAGCCGATCCTGCGGGCGTGCCGATATTGTCGATCATCGTGACCGCCACCTTCCTGGTCCTGACGCCGGTGACGAATGGCCTCGTACGTTTTGTCGAGAACCAGGCGGATGTGTATTCGCTTGGCCACGCCCGCGAGCCCGATGGCATGGCAATCGCCCTGTTGCGCACCGCCGACTATCGGGCGGCCGACCCCGGGGCGGTGGAAGAGTGGCTATTTTACGATCACCCGTCGATCGCGCGCAGGATCGAACGGGCAATGGAGTGGAAGCACCAACATCGGAACGGTCGATGACCCAGCAAAAGTCCAGCAAGTTAGTCCAGATGGCGGTGCGGGAACCTCCTGGAGCCTGTTGTAAAGGCACGTTAGGGAAAACCGCGCGTCGTGCCTTAGGCTCTCGCTAACCCTGTCAAAGCAAGCTGCTGGTTCCGGTTTTGGAATATGCCAGTTGCGCAGCGATCTGGATTTTCCAGGTCGTTCCTTGCCCCTTGCCTGTGCATAGCCCGATTGACGCGCCGAGTTGTGCCGCCCTTTCACGCATCCCTTCAACTCCCCAATGACCTGGCCGCCCCATCTGCAAGTCGGTGTCGATGCCGCAACCATTGTCCGTCACACAAAGGGTGACCCCCTTGTCGTCATAGGCCAGGTCCACCGTCACGTTGGTAGGGTGTGCATGAGCGAACGCGTTGCGCATCGCTTCGCGGCCGATCATCAAGAGTTCGTCATGGACGTGGGCACGTAATGGCCGAGCTTCTCCACGCACTTGCATCGTGAATGCTATCTTGTGTTGCTCAGCTAGGTGGTAGCCAAAATGTTCCAGGCTGGCCGTCAGTTCATTGTGCGCGGTTACGGCAGATCTCAAAACCGTCACCTTATGACGGCCTTCGTTCATGACCCCGGTCGCCATCTCGAGTGCATTCTCCATCCGGGCTTTGAGCGGCTCGCTGTCTGGAAGGCGTTTAACGATGCCGGTAAACACAAGGATAAGTCCTTGTACGGACTGCAGTAATGTGTCGTGCAAATCACGCGCAATCCTCTCTCGCTCGGCCGCACGTACCTCGAAACTTACGGCCAGCCTTCGTAGTGCGACATGCAGTCGTAGACGATGCAGCGACCAAGCCAGCATAAGCAGGATCAACAAGCAAAGCAACTTGAACCATCCTGTCTGTGTAACTGTCGGCGGAATTTCAAAGCTTACTTCCGCACCCTTTTGATCCCACAAGCCGTCCTCGTTTGCCGCAACGACTTTGAACGTGTACTTGCCAGGGGCGAGGTTCGTATAGATGGCAGTCCTCAGCGTGCCTGCTTCCTGCCACTGCTGATCGATTCCATCAAGCTTGTATCGAAAATTTACCCGTTGAGGTGAGGTAAAGCTGAGTGCCGTGTAATCGATACGGACAGAATCAGCGGCCGAGTCTAGAATAAGCCCGCCTGTTGGCGAATGACTGTTACCCGCAGCTGCAATGCCGGTAATTTTGACTGGAGCCGGCGCCATATTAGTCCCTGGTTGAGCAGGGTTAAACCGGTAAGTACCGCTCAGCGTCGAAATGATCAGTTCGCCAGTGCCTGTCCGGATCATGGAAGGCAGCGGGCCGTGCGGGGGGGCGGTACCAATCAAACCATCATTTTCATCGAACTTTCGGTAGCGCACAGCATGATTTGGATTGCCTTGCAACTTCACGATCTCCGTTGCACTGATGTGAAAAAGGCCTACGCCGCTATTTGCCCAGAGATCGCCATTCGGCATGACGACCAAGCCGGTAATACCTGGGAAAAGCTCGTCATGTTCGCCGCGAATGCGGAAAATGCGGCGCCCATCGTACACAACCAATCCGTTTTCCCCACTTACCAGCGCGCCGTCTTTTCGCGGCACGATCTGCATCACCGTGCCAATATCTGCATTTTGGAAGGCGTCAAGCTTGTGCACCTGCCCATTTCGCAGGACATAAATTGTGCTGCCGAGTGAACCAAGCCAAAGGCTCTTGGCTAAGCCTGGCGTCATGGCGGTCACGGGGGCATTCTTCAACGCGGGAAGGCCGCCATATTTCTTCCAAATTCCATCCTTCATTCGCCACGTCTCAAGGCCGAGAGAAAGCCACAATCCACTGTCTTCGTCCATCGCTAGCGCATAAATAACGAAGCTTGACAGTTGATTGATTTCAGGCGGCAAATTCACCTTTTTACGCTTGAGCCCATCCAGTTTCCAGAGCCCGTCCAAGCTGGCACACCAAACGATGCCATGCGGGTCACGGTATAACGCAGTGATCAAGTCTTTTTGTTGCGGTCTTGGCGCAAAAGGTTCTGGAGCATTGTCGATGTGACGAAAATAATTGTTATCGATCCAGAGTTCTCCATCCGAACCACCCAGAAGCGCCTGTGCTTCGCCAAACACGGCGGGTTGCGATAGCAAAGCCATGCGGCTTGGGCGCGTCTGGTTGATGCCATGATCCGTCGCTACCCATATGCTGCCCTCATGGTCTTCGAACACGGCATTGACGGTTGCTCCGCTCAGACCTTGCTCGCTGGCGTAAGTTTTTACCTGCGGTTCCTGCTGAGCAAACTCGATTTTGATGAGCTCACCGTTTTTCGGAAGCCAAAAACTGCCACTTCTGTCGATGAGAAAGTTGAATGCATTGAATTGCGGCTGCTCAAGGAACCTGTCTTTCGGGCCTTTTAGTTCGGGCCAGAGTTTCTTGACACCCTTACCGCTCATGTCTGTAGACCAGATACTATGGTCCGGCGACTCAGCCAACCGTCCCCAGCCATTTTTATCCGAGACCTTCCTGAACCTGCTTTCTTGCTTCGGACGTGCGTAAATTGCTTTCGGGGCGAGCGCCCACATCGTCCCGTTCTTGTCCAATAAAAGGTCGTTAACTGGCGTCTCGGGCAAGCCAGTCTCTGCATTCATTTTGCGCCAGGTTGCGCTACCTTGGGGTAGCGAAAACAGTCCTTGCCACGACGCGACCCAAAGGGTCCCGGAATTGTCACGCAAAACGTCCCCCATGGCACCTTGTGGAAAATTGTTTTCGCCTTGTTTGAACACGCGGAAGCTCTCGTCTTTGATCAGATAAAGCCCGCCAAATTTTGCTGCCGCCCACAGTGTCCCGTCATTGAGAACGCCAATGCGTGTAGTACTGCTTGCCATGGTCTGACCAAGTGGCGGTTTGAAGCGGGTGAAAGCCATTCCATCGAATCGGAATAAGCCGACAGGACTTGAGAACCATATCCAGCCATCGGGTGTTTGAGCGATGTCGTTGGCGCCCGGTGGGGCACCATCTCTCACCAGCCACTTTGTATGAACGAAAGTCGTATGCAGTAGCTGATCTGCTCTCTTGGGGAAATCCGCTGCGATTACCTGAGACAAGCTCAAGATCATCATCATCATCATCATCATCGTCGTAGAAATGATGAGGCGCAAAGCCTGTTTTGCCAAAGTTATCATGTTCCGATTTGGTATCTTGGTGCCTGTTCGTTGAGGCTCAGCCATTCCTTGTTGTGCCATGTGCTTGGCTATCCGGGATCCCGGATTCCACGTGGTCAGAGGACTGTTACCCAACCAGCGCTCGGATGTTTTGCTGTGAGCTACCAATGTCGGGATCGTCCCGCCCACTAGTGATGTGCAAGAACTCAGCCGTTACCGGGATACGGTAGAGCTTGGTCGTGGGGCAGTGTACGAGATATACCGTCCTCGACACTCGAACTAAGTGGGCAAAGCTGTGTTGAGGAGTGCGTCCAGCATCGTTCCACAGAAGACGAATGATGACGAACCACTACGCTCCCCGACGGTTAGCCTGGGCCCTTGCCTGATACCGTCCAGTGATGGGCAAGGGCGGGGCATTCGCTAACGCTGGCAAGAGGAAACGCAAGGTCTTGATCGTACCGGAAGCATTAACTGCCGCGCTGGAGCAGGTCGATGATCCCGCGCTCCACGGCAAGCATCACAGCGTGTGTCCGGTCATTGGCATCCAACTTGGACAAGATGCTTTTCATGTGCACCTTGACCGTAGCTTCGGATATGCCTAGCTGCACACCGATCAGCTTGTTCGTTTTGCCGAAGGCTGCCAGCTCGAGGACTTGGATTTCACGCTGAGACAGTGAATCAGCGTGCATGTGATCAGCCATCGCGACGGCGACCGAGGGCGCGATACACCTTCCTCCACCATGCACTGTCCTGATGGCATTGGCAAGGTCATCGCCTACCTTGCTCTTCAACATATAACCAGCAGCACCTGCCTTGATGGCGCGCATTGCGTGCACATCGCCTTCGAACGTCGTGAGCACGATTACACGGGTGGAAGGGCAGTCCCTCCGAATCAGGGCGCTCGCCTCGATACCGTTCATTTCCGGCATCCGGATGTCCATGATGACGACGTCGGGTTTGAGCTCATGACAACGGGCAAGCGCCTCGCGCCCGGTCGTAGCTTCGCCGACTAAGGCAATGCCCTCTTCGCTGTCGAGAATGGATGTCAGACCTTGCCTGAAGAGCGGGTGGTCGTCGACGAGAAGTACGGAAATTGGTTTGCTGGGCATCTGGTAAGTTGGAGAGGGGGTAGTTACATATGTAACATTATACGGTGCAACGAATTGCCTTTCGAATGCATGCCTCCATCTAGGTATTTTCAACCTGCTGCTGGGAGTGATTCGCATTTGTTGACGGGAAGATACGATACAGGCTCCAGAGGTCGCTCGGCCCTGCAGTGCAAGGAGCGATGTGCACATCCGTTCCAATTCAGCTACCGACCAGGTTAGAAAGAGACTTTGCGAAATGATGAACTTCCTTTTCGAAGAGCGCGACTGCTCTGCGCTTTACTTGCAGCAGATCCTTCAGGATTGCCATCCGACCCGTTGCCAGATGCTGGCCGATATGTTCGCAATGGGCTGCCTGCTTCATTACCAAGGGGAACGGTCGGCAGCGTCGATTCTGATCGGGCAGGTTTTCGACTCAGTGCGTAGCACCGGAGAACGTGAATACCTGTCGACGTTGATGGACAGCATTTCCGGAAATGAACTTCGTCTGGCTTTTGAAATTGCGCCGAGCATGGAACTCAAAGAATTGTGCAACCGGGCACGGCAGGGCCCGGTCAGGGAAGCGGCCTGCGCCCGTTAGCGCTGTAGTGCAGCTCCACTTATGGCCGCTTCACTTTGAGCCTGCGACACGATCAGGTCCCACGGCGCAGGCGACGGGAAGATCTCCCGCAGGAATTCGATGAATGCCTTGACATTCGGACTGCCGCGGCGGCTCTCCGGCCACATCGCGGTGACGACAAAGCGTTCCACTGCAAGCTCGGGAAGAATTGGGACAAGGAGCCGGCGTTCAACGTGATGCGCGGCGGCATACGTGGGCGCAATGCCGATGCCACCGCCGGCGACTAGAGCAGCAAGCACGCCGTCGGTCGCGTCGATGATGATGCCGGACTCTGGCGTCATCTCGACAATGCGTTCGCCCACCTGGAAAGGCCAGCGCAGGCTCTGGCCAGTGCTCTGGTAACGGAAATTTACGCACTCGTGTGCAAGCAGGTCCTCGATGTTGCGGGGGATCCCGCGGCGCGCAAGGTAACTGGGAGCGGCAAAGGCGCACAGGCGATGCGGTGTCAGAGGACGCGATACCAGGCGCGAATCTCCTGGTGCACCGACCCGCAATGCGACATCGATGCCTTCCTCGATCAGATCGGTGTAACGGTCACCCATGCGCAAGTCGATGGTGACCTTGGGATAGCGTTCGCGAAACCGCGGCAGTGCTGGCGCCAGGATGTGCGTGCCGACAGGTAGCGGGGCCGTCACACGCAGCAAGCCGGCGGGTTCGGCCCGGGCAGTCGCGGCGGCTTGCTCGATCTGCTCGACTTCCTGCAATAGCCGCGTGGTGCGTTCCTGCAGGTCGCGCCCTTCGGGCGTCAATGCCAGCGAGCGTGTCGTGCGCGTAAAAAGGCGCACCTTCAGGTGCTCTTCGAGTCGCTGCACGCTTTTGCTCACGGCCGAGGGCGATACACCGAGCGAACGCGCCGCCGCAGTGTAGCTACCAAGCGATGCCGTCCGCGCGAACGCGATCAACCCAGTCAAGCTTTCCAATCCGATTTGTGCCGTCATGGAATTATTATATCAATTTCCACGTGGATTGTCAACGTTAATGCAAGAGCGGAAGATGACTTCATCGGCACCGCTGTGGTGCCACAACCAAAGGAAAACATCATGACCACGCAAATCGCTGCTCCATCATCGTTCTCGAACCTGCCACCTAGCGCGCTGACCGACAAGGTCGTTGTCATCTTCGGCGGCACCTCGGGCATTGGTTTGTCGGCCGCCATCCAGGCCAAGGCCGCCGGTGCCAACGTCATCGTCATCGGCAACGACCGTACACGTGCCCAGCAGGCAGCCGAGAAGTATGGCTTCGAATGGCGGACTGCCGACGTCACGCAAAGCGAAGCGGTGTACGACGCACTGAAAGAGATCCCGAAGGTCGACCACCTGGTCCTGCTGGCTGGCACCTTCGTGGCGGCCAAGGTTCTCGACGGTGACGTGACGTACATGCGCCGTGCATTCGAGGAACGTGTCTGGGCATCGGTGCACGCCATCCGCGCGCTGAACGAGCGCCTGTCCAAAGATGGTTCGATCACCTTCATTTCCGGCGTGCTCGCCGATCGGCCGAATGCCCAGGGGACGGCAGTGCTGGCCGCTGCTTCGGCAGCAATGGAAGCCTTTGCCCGTGGTCTGGCCCTGGAGCTGGCGCCGATCCGGGTCAATACGCTGTCGCCAGGGCATGTCGAAACGCCGCTGCTGCACAAGGTACTGGGCGATGCGCGCGATAGCGTACTCCCTGCAATGGCCGCCTCCACGCCGCTGAAGCGCCTCGGCACGCCCGAGGAAGCTGGTGCCGCCACGGTGTTCCTGATGGCGAACGGCTGGATGAACGGCACCACGCTGCATATCGATGGCGGCGTGAGCCTGATCTGAGGAGAACGCCATGTCCACCGTTCTTGCACAACCCCGCGTCGAAAGCCGAAGCGGCCCGGCGGCTTCGCTGTTCGACCCTATCCAGATGGGTTCGCTGCTCCTGCCCAATCGGATCTTCATGGCGCCAATGACTCGGGCCCGTGGCACGCGCGAACATGTGCCGACGGAAATGATGGCGCGCTACTACGCCGCACGGGCAGGTGCCGGAATCATCTTCAGCGAGGCCATCGGTATTTCGCAACAGGGTCTGGGCTGGCCGTATGCCACGGGTATCTGGTCTGGCGAACAGATAGACGGTTGGCGCCATGTGACCAAGGCGGTCCACGCCGCTGGCGGAAAGATCATTGCTCAGCTGTGGCACATGGGCCGGGTAGTGCACCCGAGTTTCCTTGGCGGCGCCCAGCCCGTGTCGGCTTCAGCCACTGCCGCGCCGGGCCATGCCCACACGTACCAGGGGCGGCTCGACTACGAAGCCGCGCGGCCCCTGCAAGTCGCCGAGATCCCGCAACTGCTTGAGGATTTCCGAAGGGCCACCCGTAACGCGCTGGCGGCGGGCTTCGATGGCGTGCAGATCCATGCCGCCAATGGTTACCTGATCGACCAGTTCTTGCGCGATAACACCAACTTCCGCGACGACGACTACGGTGGTTCGATCGAGAACCGCATTCGCCTGCTGCGCGAAGTCACTCGCGCCGTTGTCGAAGTGGCCGGGCCTGGCAGGACGGGGGTGCGGCTGTCCCCGAATACGCATGACCAGGGCGTCATGGATAGCGCACCACGATTGCTGTTCCCCGCCGCAGCGGCGGCACTGTCGGAAATCGGCATTGCCCACCTCGAGCTGCGCGAACCGCCGAAGGACGGCGACTTTGGCAAGGCCGAGGGCGAACCAATTGCGCCGCTGATCCGGCAAGCCTTCAATGGCACCCTGATCCTCAATTCGGATTACCCGCTCCAGCGGGCCGAAGCGGCCTTGCAGTCCGGTGCAGGGGATGCCATCACGTTCGGCCGGCCATTCATCGCCAACCCGGATTTGCCGCGCCGCTTTGCGAGCGGCATCCCGCTGGCGAAGGACGATCGGGAAACCTGGTTCACCCAAGGCAGGGAAGGCTACGTTACCTATCCCCCCGTCGCACGCTGAGACCAGGCGGCCGAGCCGGCCGCTTGGTCATACCTCTCAACAAGGAACATCATGCAAGCCACTCCTGAACACGCTACGGTGCCGGATGCCCCAGCCTCCTGGCTGGCAGTGGGCGCGCTGGCTGCTTCGTCATTCGCGCTCGTCACCACCGAATTTCTTCCCGTCGGCATGCTGCCGAAGATCGCCGACGACCTGGCGATCTCGCAGGGGCAGGCCGGGCTGAGCGTCACTATCCCCGGCTTCGTCGCCGCGCTCGCCGCACCGCTCGGTATTGCATTCGCCGGCAATGTCAATCGTCGCAAGTTGCTCGCACTCCTGCTGGCCTTGCTCGCAGCGTCGAACATCCTGGTCGCGACGGCACAGGGGGTTGGCATGTTCATGGCGGGGCGCGTGCTGCTGGGGATTGCCGTCGGTGGGTTCTGGACGTTTGCCGGTGCACTAGGCACCCGGTTGCGGCCTGGAGCGCAAGGCGTGCGGGCCAATGCACTGATCCTTGCCGGTGTTTCGCTGGGCACTGTCGCCGGCGTGCCGGCTGGCGCGCTCGTTGGCGAGCTGCTGGACTGGCGGCTGGCGTTTGCCGCGGCGGCTGTCCTCAGTGTGGTCTCGCTCGTGACGTTACTGCGCTTGCTCCCCTCGTTGCCACCCAAAGCAGGAAGCGGACTGGGGGACATGAAGTCGCTGGTGACCAGCACCGGTCCACGTGTTGCTCTGTTTGCCGCGCTGTTGATCTTCATCGGCCAGTTCGCCGCCTATACCTACATCGCGCCGTTCCTGCACGAACGGGTCGGGATCGACGGGCGCTCTCTCAGCCTCCTGCTGCTGGTGTACGGCATGGCGGGCTTCCTCGGCAACATCGCGGGTGGTGCTCTCGCTGCGCGAGACCCGCGTCGTACCACCTTGTTCATGGCGAGCTTGGTCGGTGCCGCCATCCTGCTGCTGCCTGCCGTGAGGGCATGGCCCCCTGTCGTTGTCGTGCTCATCACCGCATGGGGGTTCGGCTTCGGCATGCTGCCGATCAGCATGCAGAGCTATCTGTTCGCCAGTGCTCCCGGTCGCGCCCAGGCAATGCAGGCAGTCTTCGTTTCCGTCGGCCAGACCGCGATCGGCGGTGGGGCCCTGCTGGGCGGATTACTGGTCGACCATCTCAACATCTCCGCGGCGTTCTACGCAGGTGGCATGGCGGCACTGGTGACGTGGCTGATCATCACCCGGCCGGGCAGTCGACAACCGGCCGCGTCGCGCAAAACTATTCCACCCTGCTATCCGCTGGAAAAAGGGTTGAACGGCGATAGTGCCGACTGAGTCAATGCTCCGGGCACCCCATCCGGGTAGGGAGGGCAGCACCACTATCGTGTGATTCTGGCTTCTTGGCCGGCACCTACACTCCGCAAAGTCCCAGCGCCGTGCCAATCGCCACCGGTGCGCTTCGGGTTTGCGCCGACCGCGTCGATGCTGTCGGTAGAGAGTTCTACGTTACGTAATGCCACCAAGAGGTCAATCATGAATAGCCAACAACAGGGTCAATGGAACCTGGGAGTGCTCCTGACTGCGCTGGGAGCGGTCGGTGCCGCCACAGTCATGTCTGGATGTACGGATGCGAACAGTAAAACGGAACCGGCTGCCGCCTCAGCTGGCCCACCGGTGTCGGCAGCCGTTGTCGTCGAAAGGCCGGTAGCGGAAACCCAGGAGTTTTCCGGTCGCCTCGAGGCGATCGAGGTGGTGCAGATCCGGCCGCGTGTCACCGGCTATATCACTGCGGTCAACTTTACTCCCGGCACGGAGGTGAAAAAAGGCGATCTGCTGTTCGTGATCGATCCTCGCCCCTACCAGGCGGAAGCGGACCGTGCCGAGGCAGCGGCGAATTCGGCCCGCGCGCGCGCCGATCTTGCGCGGATCGAACTGCAGCGCGCAGAGCGGCTGCTGGCCGATAAAGCGATCGCCCAGCGCGAGCTCGACGAGCGGGCCGCTGGCCAGAAGGAGCTCGAAGCGAACGCGCGGGCAGCACAGGCGCAACTGGAGGCAGCCCGGTTGAACCTGTCTTATACGCGCGTGACCGCGCCGATCGCCGGGCGGGTGTCGAAAGCCGAGATTACCCTCGGTAATCTGGTCGACGCGACTGCGGTGCTGACCTCGGTGGTATCGCTGGACCGGATGTACGCCAGCTTCGATGGCGACGAACAAACTTACCTGCGCGTGGGATCGCGTGCGCAACGCGGACAGCCGACCACCGTCAAGGTCGGACTGAACAGCGAGGAAGGTTTTCCGCATGAAGGCGTGCTCGAATTTGTCGACAACCAGCTCGACACGCGCACCGGTAGCGTGCGCATGCGGGCAACATTGAACAACGAAGACCGGATGCTGGCGCCGGGACTGTTCGCCCGGATCCAGGTCGGCAGTGGCGTACCCCGGAACGCGGTGCTCATCCGTGACAAGGCGGTGGGCACGGACCAGACCCGCAAGTTCGTGGTCGTGGTCGGTTCAGATAACAAGGCCGTCTTCCGGCCAGTCACGCTGGGACCCCTGGTCGATGGCATGCGCGTGGTGCGCAGCGGCCTGAAACCGGGCGACAAGATCGTCGTCGACGGCCTGCAGCGCGTCAGCCCCGGCTCTCCGGTATCCGCGCAGGTCGTGCCTATGGACGAAAGCGCTGTCAGTGCTGCCAAGGCAGGCGGGGCCGCGCACGACGTGCCACTGGCATCGGCCAGTGGCAAAGAGGAGTAAGGCATGAACATCTCCCGCTTCTTTGTCGACAAGCCGATTTTCGCGGCAGTCCTGTCGATCATGGTCTTCGTGGCCGGCCTGATCGCAATCTTCAAACTGCCCATCTCGGAATACCCGGATGTCGTGCCACCCTCGGTGGTCGTGCGTGCCCAGTATCCGGGTGCGAATCCGAAGATCATCGCCGAGACCGTGGCCGCTCCGCTCGAGGAGCAGATCAACGGCGTCGAGAACATGTTGTACATGTCGTCGCAGAACACCAGCGACGGCGCGTTGCAGCTGACCGTGACGTTTGCCATCGGCACCAATGTCGACCAGGCCGAGACGGCGGTGCAGAACCGCGTCCAGCGCGCCTTGCCGCGGTTGCCCGAGGAGGTGCGCCAGATCGGTGTGACAACCGTGAAGAGCTCGCCGAACCTGACGATGGTGGTGCACCTGAAGTCACCGGATGGGCGCTATGACGACCTGTATCTGCGCAACTACGCGGTATTGAACATCAAGGACCAGCTGGCGCGGCTGCATGGCATGGGTGAGGTGCAGCTGTTCGGATCCGGTGACTATGCGATGCGCGTCTGGCTCGATCCGCAGAAGGTCGCTACCCGTGGCCTGACGGCCGGCGATGTGGTCAATGCGATTCGCGAGCAGAACGTGCAGGTGGCCGCCGGCGTGATCGGCCAGGGGCCGTCGAAGGATGCCGACTTCCAGCTGACCGTCAACACCCAGGGGCGCCTGTCGACTGCCGAGGAGTTCGGCGACATCGTCGTGAAGACCAATCCGGACGGTGCGACGACGCTGCTGAAGGATGTCGCAAGGCTGGAGATGGGATCGAATTCGTACGCGCTGCGCTCGCTGTTGAACAATAAATCGGCGGTGGCGATCCCGATCTTCGAAGCCCCGAACGCGAATGCACTGCAGCTCTCGTCAGATGTCCGGGCAACGATGAAGACGCTGTCGAAGAATTTCCCCCAAGGTGTCGAGTACGACATCGTCTACGATCCCACGCAGTTCGTGCGCGAGTCGATCAATTCGGTCGTGCATACCCTTGGTGAAGCGGTGATCCTGGTGGCCATCGTCGTCATCGTGTTCCTGCAAACCTGGCGTGCGTCGATCATTCCGCTGCTGGCAGTTCCCGTGTCCATTGTCGGCACCTTCGCCGTGATGCTGATGTTTGGCTTCTCGATCAATACGCTGTCGCTGTTCGGTCTCGTGCTGGCGATCGGCATCGTGGTGGACGACGCCATCGTCGTGGTTGAAAACGTCGAGCGCTATATCGAACAGGGTCTCACGCCGCACGACGCAACGATCCAGGCCATGAAGGAAGTGTCCGGTCCCATCATCGCTATCGCCCTGGTGCTATGCGCCGTGTTCGTGCCGATCGCGTTTGTGTCCGGCCTGACGGGCCAGTTTTATCGCCAGTTCGCCCTGACGATCGCGATCTCCACCGTGATCTCGGCCTTCTCTTCGCTGACGCTGGCGCCAGCACTGTCGGCTGCACTGCTGAAGGGCCACGACGAGCCGAAGGACGCACTGACGCGTGGCATGGACAAGGTGCTGGGCGCCTTCTTCCGCGTATTCAACAAATTCTTCAACCGCGCTGCGACGAACTATGAGGGAGGCGTGCGCGGCGTGCTGCGCCACAAAGGCATCTCGCTGGTTGTCTACGCGCTGCTCGGCGTCGCTGGCCTGTTCATGTTCAAGGCGGTGCCGCCGGGTTTTGTGCCAGGCCAGGACAAGCAATACCTGATCGGCTTTGCCCAGCTTCCCGACGCCGCCTCGCTGGACCGGACCGACCAGGTCATTCGCCAGATGTCCGATATCGCCAAGGATATTCCCGGCGTGCAGGACTCGATTGCCTTCCCGGGCCTGTCGATCAATGGCTTCACCAACGCCCCCAATGCGGGCATCGTGTTCCTTGGCCTGAAGCCCTTCGAGGAGCGCAAGGGCAAGGCGCTTTCCGCGCAGGCTATCGCAGCGGAGATCAACAAGCGGATGGGCTCCGTGCAGGGCGCGTTCGTCATGGTGCTGCCGCCGCCACCGGTGAATGGCCTAGGGACCACGGGTGGCTTCAAGCTGATGATCGAAGACCGGGGCAATCTGGGTTACGACGAGTTGTTCAAGGCAGTCCAGGCGGTGCACGCCAAGGCCTGGCAGGAGCCCCGGCTCCAGGGCGTGTTCTCGGGATACCAGATCAACGTGCCCCAGCTGTTCGCCGATGTCGACCGTGTAAAAGCCAAGCAGCTGGGCGTGCCGCTGCAGACGATCTACCAGACCTTGCAGATCAACCTGGGCTCGCTGTACGTGAACGATTTCAACCAGTTCGGCCGCACCTACCAGGTACGCGTGCAGGCCGACGCCCAGTTCCGTTCGCACGCGGAGCAGATGACACAGCTGAAGGTGCGCAACGACAGGGGCGAGATGATCCCCCTGTCGTCGCTGATGCGGGTGAAGGATACGTATGGCCCGGATCGCGTGCAGCGCTATAACAACTACGTTGCGGCGGACTTGAACGGCGGTGCCGCGCCGGGCGTATCGTCCGGTCAGGCACAGGAAATCATGGAAGGCATCCTGCGTGACACGCTGCCGCAGGGGATCACCTACGAATGGACGGACCTGACGTACCAGGACATCCTGGCCGGCAACACGATGGTCTATGTGTTCCCGCTGTGCGTACTGCTGGTCTTCCTGGTGCTGGCCGCGCAATACGAGAGCTGGACGCTGCCCCTGGCCGTGATCCTGATCGTGCCGATGTCGATCCTGTGCGCCCTGATCGGCGTGAAGCTGACCGGCGGTGACAACAATGTCTTCACACAGATCGCCCTGTTCGTGCTGGTTGGCCTGGCATCGAAGAACGCGATCCTGATCGTGGAATTCGCGCGCGAACTGGAAGATCACGGGCGCAGCGTCGTCGACGCCGCACTGGAGGCTTGCCGCCTTCGTCTGCGCCCCATCCTGATGACGTCGATCGCATTCATCATGGGCGTGCTGCCGCTGGTGTTCTCCAGCGGTGCAGGTTCCGAAATGCGCCATGCGATGGGCGTCGCGGTGTTTGCCGGCATGCTGGGTGTCACGCTCTTCGGCCTGTTCCTGACGCCGGTGTTCTATGTCTTGTTGCGCACGCTGGCCAGGCGCCTGGAGAAAAAGAAAGCGCCGCCCCCGGAAGTGTCGCTGGTCAAAATGGAAGGAACCCACGGATGAACCACTCTACATTCAAGGGCAGCGCCCCGCTCTCACTGTCGCTCCTGGCTGCGCTCGTATTGAGTGCCTGCGCCGCACCTGATTTCCAGCAGCCGGCGATGGACGTGCCGGCCGCGTTCAAGGAGAGGCAATCCACCGACGATGTGAAGGTGGCCGCCGACGGTACCCGCTGGAAGGCAGCGCAGCCGGCTGAGCAGCAGCCGCGCGGCGAATGGTGGCTGGCGTTCAACGACCCGTTGTTGACTGATTTGATCAACGAGGCGACCCGCAATAACGCCAATCTTGCCGTGGCCGCCGCCCGCGTGAAGCAGGCGAGGGCGATCGCCGGCATTGCCGAGGCGGACCGGATTCCGCAGGTCGGCGTCGGCGTCGGCGCCAATCGCTCCCGGTTGTCGCCGCAAGAGGCCAACCTGCCGCAAGGTTCCGCAGTTGCGCCGGCCAGCAGCTACCAGGCGCGCCTGACAGCGAGCTACGAAGTCGACCTGTTCGGCCGCGTTGCATCGAACGTGGCGGCGGCCCGTAACGACGCGGCAACCGTCGAAGCGAGCTACCGTTCGGTACTGCTCTCGTTGCAGGCCGACGTGGCGCAGTCGTATTTCCGGGTGCGCGCCACGGATGCGGAGCTGGCGACGGTAGCGCAGACGGTCCGGCTGCGCGAGGAAAGCGTGCAAGTCACCCAGCGCCGCTTCGATTTGGGTGACATCGGGGAATTCGATTTGTCGCGCGCAAAGACGGAGCTGGCGACGGCACGGGCGGAAGCGATCGGGCTGCAACGCCAGCGCACGACAGCGGAACATGCGTTGGCGGTCCTGCTGGGCAAGCCTGCCGCGGCGTTCACGGCGCCAGTTTCGCCGCTGGCCGACGAAGGCGCGCTGCCTGTGGTGCCGGCAGGATTCCCGTCGTCACTGCTCGAGCGCCGGCCGGACATCGCCGCGGCCCAGCGTGCAATGGAGGCATCCAATGCCCGCATTGGCGTGGCCCGTTCGGCAATGTTCCCGGCGTTGACGATCAGCGCCGACGGCGGCGGTGTCGGTCCGGCGTTTGCCGACGTCTTCCGCTGGAGCAGCCGTTCCTGGATGCTTGGCACGCTGCTGTCGATGCCGCTGATCGACGGCGGCCGCAACCGGGCCAACATCCAGCGCAGCGAGGCGGCGCTGGAGGAATCCGTGGGCAGCTACCGCCAGACCGTGCTGACGGCGTTTGCCGAGGTGGAGGATAACCTGGCCGGCTTGCGGATCCTGTCTGGTCAGAGCGTACAGATCGACGAAGCGGTGCTGTCGGCACGCCGCTCTGCCGACCTGGCGCAAAAGCTGTATGGGGCCGGGCGCTCCAGTTACCTCGAACTGCTCGACGCGCAGCGCAACCTCGCCGCCGTCGAACGCAGCGCGGTACAGCTGCGGGGCAATCGCGCGATCACCACCGTGGCGCTGATTCGGGCGCTGGGCGGGGGCTGGGACCGGACCTGATGGGTGTACCGCAATTTCTGGTACGTGGAGAAACATGCCGTTGTCTTTATTGAAGCGGCATTCCCACTCACCTGAGACTGGAGCTGGCTGTGCATGCGGCCTGGATATCCCAAGTCTTCAACCCATGCGTCACTGGATAAGCATGGTGCAACCCGCGACATTCAGTTGTGCCACGCTGGCATAACTGTTTCAACATATTGATGAGTTATCGAAAGACCAGGCCGCCATTAAACTGTGGCGTGCCTGGACCATCATCGAGCAGGCTGGAAATTAGATTTTCTGGTGGCGTTCCAAATTGTGGGTCAGGAAGCTTCAGGCGAGGGATGAGATGTCATCGAAATAGCCGGTCGTCCGTGTGTTGCCGCCTGCCGCTTCTTTTCGAGATGTCATCCACCTGTCCGATCTGTCATGCGTCCCGTTCACCATTTCCAGATCGAATTCAAGTAATCCCAGCACGTTGGCGATGACGATTGCCTGGGTTCGTGTACTGGCGCCCAATTTCATCATCAGATTGCCAAGATGGATCTTTACCGTAACTTCCGCAATGCCCAGGGCGCGGGCAATCGACTTGTTGCACAAGCCTTTGCCGAGAGAGCGCAGCACTTGCAGCTCCCGGCTCGTCAGTTTTTCGCGCCGCATTGCCGCGCGTGCTCGCCCCGTTATGCAACGGCTCAGGAACAGCGTTTCGGACTGTAGATGCAGGATCGCTTCCGCAAGTTCTCCGGCGTCGCAATCCTGCGTCAGGATGCCATGGATGCCGCCATCGATGGCATTCCTGATGTCCCATTCCCGTGTTCGATTGGTCACGACGATGATTTTCAGACCCGGTTCGCATCGGGCGCGGCATTCTTCGGCGGTTTGCATGCCATGGTCGTAGTCGGTAATGAGTGTCCCGCGTACGGAACAGCTCAATTGCGATTGGTCCAGGCTCACCAGTGGCAGATCGCAGTTCGCGGCCAGCATGGCGCTGATGCCGGCCTTGACGGTCGCTTCCTTGTGCGTGATGTAAATCATGGTCATGGTGACCTCTTCTTATTCGAATGATGGGATTGCCCGGATAGGGCGGCTGTTCGCGCCAGCGAATTCCGTTAACCGGGCCAATGCAACGATCTTAACAATGTGCTTTGCAACATGAAATCAACGATATCGCATAACGGCGATTCAGAAGTGTATGAGCCTGGACTGGAATGACTACAGGGTGTTTCTCGCGATCGCTCGCAGCGGAACCCTGAGCGAAGCTGCGCGACTCCTGGGATTGTCGCAACCGACCGTGGGTCGCCGCCTGCAGGCCCTCGAGCAGACCCTGGGCCACGCGCTATTCCAGAGGACAACCGATGGCTATGTGCTCAGTAACGAAGGTGAGGCCATCCTTTGCGATATCGAACGGATGGAGGAGCAGGCAACTGCGGTGGAACGTAAGTTGGCGGGCGGTTTCAGCCTGGACGGCCTAGTGCGGGTATCGACCACCGAATGGTTCGGCGTGCACGTCCTGGCGCCGATCTTCGCCGATGTGCGCATCCGGCATCCCAATCTGTCGATCGAATTGATCACGGAAACCCGCTCGGTGAGCCTGACCCGGCGGGAAGCGGATATCAGCTTTCGGTTCAAGGAATTCGAAGAGCCGGACGTCATCCAGATCAGGGCGATTGCGATCGAGTTTGCCGTATACGCGAGTCATGCATACCTGCAGCGGAACGGGCGTCCCGGAGCGGGCAAGGAGCCCGGTGAGGCGACAGGTCAAGGACAGGGACATACCCTGGTCACGATGGACACCGGCTTCGGAAACCTGGCGGATGTACCCTGGCTGCTCTCCCGGCTGCCGGGGGCGGTCGTCGGACTGCGTGCCAACAGCCGCGATGTCCAGGCCAAGCTGTGCGCCGCAGGTGCCGGGATTGCCGTGCTGCCGCACCAGGTGGGCGTGACCGATCCGAGGCTTGTCGCGCTCGACCTTGGCGAGCTTCCGCCAGGCAGGATCGTGTGGGCAGGCGTGCACAAGGATATGCGGCGGTCACCGCGTATTCGAGCGCTGTTGGGTGCGACATTGGACGCGCTCGCCGCGCAACAACTTGCCGCTGCTCCTCTTGCTTCCATTCCTTGACCTCTCGTGCGTAAGCGGACTAATACGTCCGCATGGTTATGTGAAAGCGTGGGCCGCGCGATACTGGCGGCAATCCGCAGACGTATCGGCGCCAGGCGCCAGGCAGGCTGCGTTCCTTCAGCTGACTCACCATCCTTCGGCAGGTACTGGAAAGCGCATGAGAACCCCGGCATCGACCCTCAAGATTGGCCATTGCCTGCCATTGACCGGCAGTGCCGCCCGGGCCGGACGTTCCGCGCGGCTGGCATCCAGCGCCTGGCATGATGACGTGAACGCCCGAGGCGGGCTACTCGGGCGTCGCGTCGAATTCGTCTGCCATGACACGCAATCGGATGATGGCAACATCGCGGGGTTGTATCGGCGGTTGATGGACGAGGACAAAGCGGATCTGTTGTTGGCGCAAGGCGCGGCCGCTGTCGCTTCGGCGCTGCCGCTGGTCGCGCACAGGGAGCGGTTCCTGCTGAGTTTGCGTGAACAAGAGGGCAATGCGGGTTTCCCTTACGATGGCCATTTCAGTCTCGTTCATGCTGCGTACGATCGCAGCGCCGCCTTGACGGAAGGGTTCTTCGAACTCGCGTCCGCGCAGCAGCCCCCGCCCAGAACGGTCGGTTTCATTTCGGCAGATGCGGATTTTGCACGCGATCCCATCCGGGCGGCCAAGGCGATGGCGGCGAAGTTCGGCCTCGACGTGGTCCACGATGCCACCTATCCATTGATGGCGACGGATTTTCGCTCTCACGTGGCGAATGCGGTCCGGGCCGGCTGCGATGTGCTCGTGCTGTGTTCGTACCTCGATGATGGCATGGGACTCGTGGAAGCCATCCGGGCATGCGGTGGGCCACTCAGCATGGTGGGTGGTGTCATGGTCGGCTTTGCGCATGCCACGGTGCGGCAGGCGCTTGGCACCTCGCTGGCGGGGTTCGTCAATTGTGCGCATATCCTGCCGGCCAGCACGGCGTTGCCGGCGCCGCTGGAGAGGGCTCTGGGTACCTCGGCAAGCGCTGCCTCGCTGGACGAGGGGGACACACATTGCAGGGACAGCGCCTCCCTCGCGTATCTGCAACTCCAAGTTCTCGAGCAGGCGGTTCTGCACGCGGGCGGGATCGATAAGGAAGGCCTTGCGGCGTCCATGCGGAGCGCAGTTTTCGATACGCTGGCCGGCAACGTCGGATTCGATCGCCGCGGCGAATGGAAGCAGGCGAAGGCGGTGCAAGTCCAGTACCAGCCGCCCGGGAACGGCGCGCCGACACAGGTCGAGATCATTGTCGCGCCGCCGGCGCTGGCCGCCGGGAGAATGCTGTATCCCTTTTCGGAGAGACATCGCTGGCAGGGCCGATGAGCATGGTTAAGCGGACATGTTCACCGGTCCGCGCGCCATCGCAAGCGCTGGAATAGCGCGTGCAGCCGCAGCCACATCCGGGAATTCTCGGATTCACTGTACACGCGATGGGCGGGTAAGCGCACGATAACTTGAGTGCCTTTGGGCTCGCGCCGCCGCAGTTCGATGGCGCCTCCCTGGGCCTTGGCACGATCATGCATTCCAGCTATGCCCCAATGCCCGTTTCTGCCGGCGTTGATGAGGACATCCGCGGGGATACCGACGCCGTCATCCCTGATCACCATCGCAAAATGATGGTTCCCATGAATGATTTCGATACTGACGTTTTCTGCTTCCGCGTGCCGGTAAGCGTTGAACAGCGCTTCGCGTCCGATGCCGTAGATATCGTGGCTGGCGGTTGCATTGACAGGTTTTTCAATACCCGTAACGATGAGTTCAAACTTGGGGCCGAGGTCTTCCGCCAACGATCGACCGAATTCGCTCAGGCTTGTGGCGAGATCGTTTCCCTGGTCCGATACGCTGCGCAGATTCAGCAGTTCCTGTCTGCCCTGGTCCATCACCTCGCCCGCCTGATCGAGGATCGGCGCAATGAGACGGCGTGTATCGCACTCCGGGGGAAGCCGCTTTGCCACGCCCTGGAAGCGCAGGATGAGACCCTGCATGCTCTGCAGCAGCGTGTCGTGCAGCGCCTGTGCAATGCGTTCCCGCTCGGCCAGCCGTTCCTGCATGCGTTCGCGGTAGCGTCCGGCGAGCCGGCGGGTTCTCCAGTAGTAGATGCCCCCAACCGCGCCGAGGAGCGCCACGCCGCAGAGACCCCGGAACCACATCATCTGCGTCAGCCGTGGCTCGATCTGGAACGACAGGGTCGCTCCTTCCCGATTCCATATGCCGTCATTGTTCGCCGCAATGACCCGGAACCGGTAGGTGCCTGGGCCCAGGTTCGTGTAGTGTGCCGAGCGCCGGCCATCGCTTTCGCGCCACGCGATATCGACGCCTTCGAGCCGGTACCGGAAGCGCACCCGCTCCGGCTCCTGGTAAGACAATGCCGAAAATTCCACCGACAACATCCGGGTTCCTGCCGGCAGCCTTAGGTCGTCGGCGACGGCATAATTGTCCGCACCCGACTTTACGCTGGTAATGACGACAGGGGGACCAGCGGATTGTGGGTCAGTTTCGCGGGATCGAAGCCATAGACACCGCCCGTGGTCGAGAACCACAGGGTACCGTCCTCACTGCGGGCGGCCGAAGGCACAGGAAGGATGGGGCTTGTCGAGCCGACGACGCCATCGCGATGATCGAGCCGGTTGAAACGCACCTGGTAGGCAGGGTTGCCCAGCGCTTTCACGAGCTCCGCCGGCGCGATGCTGGAGATGCCATCGCTGCCGTTGATCCATAGCGAGCCGTCCCGGGCGAATACCATGCCGGTGATGCCCGTAAAGGGTTCGCCGGCCCATCCTTCCACGGCATCGAAGCGTTTGCCGTCGAAGTATGCCAGCCCGTTTTCCCCGCCCACCCAAGCGCCATCGCGCATTGGCAGCATGTGCATGACGGTCCCGACGCCAAGTCCGTCCGCCCGGCCGTACTGCCTGAGCTGGCCATTTTCCAGGATAGCGAGCCGGTTGTTTACGGAACCGAGCCACACCCGGCCCTGGCTGTCGGTGGCAAGCGCGGAAGCGGCAAATGTCTTCAGCCCGGGAATGCCACCGCCTGCCTCCAGTCGACCTGCGTGCAAGGTGTACAGTCCGCCGCGCCCCATGCTGACCCACAGCGTCCCGGCCTGATCCTGTGCCAGCGCGTACACGGAGGTTGCCCTGATTTCGGGGAATGCGCGAATGCGCTGCAGTCCTTGACTTCCAGCCGTCCATAGTTGACTGCCGGCCCCTCCGACCCAGAGCGTGCCATCTGGCGCACGGTGCAACGCGGTGATGGTGTCCGCGTACGCTGGCCTGGCAGTGAAGGGCCGCGCAGGACTGCCGGGACCGGCCACGAACGAATTGTCAACCCAGGCGCTGCTCCCCGGCCCGGCCGTGATCGGCCGGGCACTGTAGTGCTTATATGCGGGCAGCGCCACTGCCCGCAGGCGTGGCAACCTGAAACGGTCGAGGCCATTCTCGGTGGCCAGCCAGACATTGTGTTCGCGGTCCTGGAACAGGACCGAAGGTGTTCTGCCACTCATGCCCTGGTCCGTGCGAAAACGTTGCACTGGCGTCTTGGTCAATGTATTGCCGAGCCGGGTGATGCCCGTCGGGTTGGCGACCCATGCATAGCCTTCGTGATCGAAGACCAGTTCCTGGAATGCCTCGTCGGTACGCCACGCGAGTGCGGGTCCCTGTTCGGGTGCGGCGAGCAGATGGATCCCCGGATTTTCGATATCGCTGGTCCAGACGCTGCCGTCGGGATGCTCGGCCAGCCCGCCGGCACCTTTCGTTTTCATCCGCAGATCGAACGAGGCCGCACCATTTTGCAGGGCGTGGACCTCGGTGGCCGTCCGAACCCACAAGACGCCACGGCGGTCGAGAAGGGTCGACAGGATCGGTGCTTCCGGCGCCTTGAGCGACAGTGCGGGCCGATGCCAGCGGAAGTCAGCACCGAGGTAATGCAGTCCTCGGCCTGTCGCCAGCCATATTCGGCCCGAAGCATCCTGCGTCGCGTCGAATACGGTGCCGGCTGGCGTATCTGGACTGTCCAGCCGGAAGTGCCGCATGAGGCCATTGCGCATCAGGCCGACGCCACCGTACTTGTAGCCGATCCACAGCGTACCGTCCTGCAGCAGGCCGATGCCGGAAATCCCCGCTGACAAGGGCGCTTCCGGCCCCGTGGCGCGCAGGAAGCGGACGCCGTCGAACTTGTACAGGCCCGACGAGCTGCCGAGCCACAGCCAGCCATCTGGCGTCTGCGCGATCCGGGTGATACCGGTGGGCGCGCCTTCGCGAGCCGTCCAGCTGGTGTGCAGGAGGTCGATGGGCGACACCATGGGCGCGCCGGCGCGCGGTACCAAAGACACCGGTGCGGCATGCGCTGGCGCACCAGCCAGTACCGCGGCCAGGACCAGCCAGACCTTGCAACGGATCATGCTTGGCGACGGCGAGCACTCACAGCTGCGCCAGCCCGCCGTCCACGAACAGTTCGATGCCTGTCACGAAGCTACTGTCGTCCGTGGCCAGGTAGCGAATGGCGTTTGCGACATCGGCGGGCGTGGCCATGCGGCCCAACGGGATCATGCTCTTCAGCGAATCGCGCATCTCGTCGTTTGCGAACTGGTCGAAGCCGGGCGTCTGCACCGGTCCGGGGCTCACCACATTCACTCGGATGCGCCGGTCCTTGAACTCCGCCGCCCAGGAGCGGGCGAACGAACGCACACTGGCCTTGGTGGCGTTGTAGACCGAGAAGCCGGCAAACCCTTTGGAGCCGCCGATTGAACCGAGCAATACGATCGACGCGCCATCCTTCAACAGCGGCAACGCTTTCTGCACCGTGAACAGGACACCACGTACGTTGAGGCCGAACGTTTTATCGAATGAGGCCTCGGTGACGTCGGCCAGGGATTCCATTTCATAGCTGCCCGCGTTGGCGACGATCACGTCCAGCTGGCCAGCGTCCTTGCGGATCTCGACAATCATCCGATCAAGGTCGGCCAGGTTGGCGGCATCGGCCTGTATCGCCGTCGCATGCGCGCCGATCTCCTCGATGGCGGCGCCGAGTTCAGCCTGGCGGCGGCCGGTAATGAATACGTGGGCGCCTTCGGCAACCAGTGCCTTGGCGGTCGCCAGCCCGATGCCGGCGCTGCCGCCGGTTACTAGGGCAAACTTGCCTGTCAATTTCATGTTGTACCTTTCGAGGTTGCGAGTTGGTCGGCGATCGGCAAGGTGCGGATGCGCTTGCCGGTCAGCTGGAAGATGGCATTGCATACGGCAGGCGCGATGCCGGGTGCCCCGCCTTCGCCCATGCCTTCGAATGGCGCACCGCTCTCGATGATCTCGGTGGTGAAAGCGGGGCTTTCGGACAAGCGGACAACCCGATAATCGTGAAAATTGCTTTGCTGGACCCGTCCTCCGGTGATCGAGATCTTGCCAAACAGCGCGGCGGACAGGCCCCAGATCGCCGCGCCTTCCATCTGCGCGCGCGCCGTGTCCGGATTGATCACCTTGCCGGGATCGGCAACGGTGCAGATCCGGTGGACGACGACCTGCCCATCCTCGACCGACACTTCGGCACTCTGGCCGACGAGGCAGTCGAGATGCTTGTGGCTGATGGCAAGGCCGATGGCACGCTGGCCTGCCAATGGCTTGCCCCAGCCGCTGATGGCAGCGAGGCGGTCCAGGACCGCCAGTGCGCGGGGATCGGCCGCCAGCAGCCGGCGCCGGAACTGGTAGGGGTCCGTTCCTGTCTTGGCCGCCAGCTCGTCGACGAAACTTTCGATCGCGAAAACAGTCTGCGATGCACCGACGGAGCGCCACATCCCCGTCGGGACCGGGGTTTCACTGCGTACCCAGCGGCCGTCCTGGTGCGGGAAACCGTACAGCGAAAAGATGTTGTCGGTGACGACCGAGTCGAATTCGCCCATGAAATCCGGAAACGTGCGGGGCAGGATTGTCGGGGTGGCCTGTTTGTGGCGGAATGCGATGACATCCTTGCCGTTCAGGCCGGCGGACATTTCCGATACCCCGGCAGGGCGGTAGTAATCGTGCTGGGTATCTTCCTCGCGGGTCCAGACCAGCTTCACGGGCCGACCGGGGAACTGCTTCGCAACCTGGACTGCCTGGGCGACGAAGTCGGCCTCCTGGCGCCGTCCGAAGCCGCCGCCGCCTAGCACGGGGTGGATCGTGACGGCCTGTGGAGGAAGCCCGAGCAGCGATGCCGCGACCTCGCGTGCCTTGTCGGGTCGCTGCGAACCCACCCATACATCGCAGGTCGCGCCGCGCACCCTGGCCACACAGGACATGGGTTCCATGGTCGCATGGGCCAGGAAGGGAACTTCGTAGCGCGCCGTGACGTTTTCCTTAGCGGCTTTAATGGTTTGCTCCGGTGTGCCAACGGATTTCACCAGAACCCCGCCGCTGCCCTCCAGGTCGCGCCAGAACTGAGCACTGATCGATTTGTCGTCCAGCTGGGCATGCTTGCCTGCATCCCATTCGGCAGCTAGCGTGTCGCGGGCACGGCGCGCGGTCCACCAGCGATCGGCCACGATGGCGACGCCGTCGGGCAGGTCGTAGACACCCTTGATTCCTTTCTGCTTGAGAATGTCGGCACGTGCGTCGCGCACCAGCGTGCCGCCAAAGACGGGGGAGGCGACCACGGTCGCGTACAGCATGTCGGGCAGGCGCACATCGATCGCGAATTGCGCCGTGCCATTCACCTTGGCCGGGATATCGAGGCGCCGGACCGGCGTCTTGACGAGGTTCGTGCCCTTGCGCGACGCCTTGCTGGTGGTTGCGGGGACAGGTTCAACCGCGGCGCGGGATGCGAGCTCACCGTACGGGAGCGACCTGCCGCTTTTCGCATGGACCACCTTGCCGGTATCGGTGGCGCATTCGTCCGCCGGCACTTTCCACTGTCGCGCGGCAGCGGCGATCAACATGGTGCGCGCCGTGGCGCCGGCGTCGCGGTACAGGTCATGGAAGCCGGATACCCCGGTACTGGCGCCGGTCAATTGGGTTTTCAGGATCGGGCTGTTGAACTGTGGCGCCACGGGCGCGAGCTCGAACCGCACCAGTTGCCAATCGGCGTCCAGGGCATCGGCAACCACCATTGGCAGCGCCGTCGACGTGCCCTGGCCAATTTCGGCAACCGGGGAAATGACGGTGACGATACCATCCGGCGCAATCCGGAGGTAGTTCAGCGTCAGCGTCGCCTTATTATCGGCCGCCGTGCTGCCATCGCTGAACGCCAGCATATAAGCGCCGGCACTGAGCATGGCCGTCGCCTTGATAAATGAGCGCCTACTGAATTGGTCGGTGCTCATGCCGGCACCTTCTTGAGGTCGAGCGTACGAGCTTCCTGCAAGGCCGCCTTGACCCGCGGGTAGGTGCCACAGCGGCAGATGTTGGTCATTGCCACGTCGATCTGCTCGTCGGTCGGTTTTGGCGTTTCGGCCAGCAGGGAAGCCGCGGCCATGAGCATGCCGGACTGGCAGTAGCCGCATTGGGGCACCTGGTGCTTGACCCACAGCGTCTGGAGCGCGTGAGGCGTCTCCTTCGACGCCAGGCCTTCGATGGTGGTGATTTTCTTGCCGACGGCCGCTTCTGCAGGGAGCACGCAGCAGCGGGTCGCCACGCCATCTAGGTGCACGGTGCAGGCACCGCACAGCGCCAGGCCGCAGCCGTACTTGGTGCCGGTGAGGCCCAGTTCGTCGCGCAGCACCCACAGCAAGGGCGTATCGCCCTCCGCGTCGACCGCGATCCGGCGGCCGTTGACTTCTAGCGTAATCACAATGTTCTCCTTCGCTGGTAATAGCTGTTCGCGTGGCTTACCGCGTTGGTTCCCGGCAGGGCGCCGGACCGGTACTCCAGATCAATGCGAACGTTACAAGTCATCAACATCGCCAGCAAGACAAGCCAGGGTTGAATCAGTAGTGCCGTTCCGGCACAAATCCGGTTGGTGAGACGCGGGCGAAAAAAAACCGGGCCATGGCCCGGTCAAGTTTGGCAGGAGACATTATTTCTGCTCGAGGATCCATCTCACGAGCGTGTGCGCTTCAGCTTCGCTGACCTGCGGGCTGGGCGGCATCGGGATCGGGCCCCATACGCCGGAACCGCCCTTGATGACTTTCGCGACCAGCTTTGCTTCGGCATCCTCTTGGCCGGCATACTTCGCGGCCACGTCCTTGTATGCAGGGCCGACCAGCTTGTTTGCGACCGCATGGCACGCTATGCAGTTCTTGGCCTTCGCCAGGTCGGCGCTCGCCAGGGCATGATTGGATATGGCAAAACAGTCCAGTAATGTGCCGGCGATGATGAAGTGTTTCATGGTCTTCTCCAGATAGGGTCCTGGCCGGATTCTAGCCGCCGCACGGGCGTCCGATTCATGCGCCCGCGGCACAACTGAAACGACAGTGGGCGGTATTGGCGTGTCAACAGCTGGCTGGTAACTTCGGACTCAGGCAGCCATGGCCGGCGTTCATCCGGACGGCGGCATGGTGATGAGCGGCGCGCTCCTGCGCGCCGGCCTTCGCTGGAGGAAGCACATCATGCAGTACAGAAGACTCGGTAACACCGGCATAATCGTGTCGCGCCTCTGCCTGGGAGGCATGACGTTTGGGGGTAAGGCAACTCCCCCTATGACAAGGTCGGCGGGCTATCGCTCCAGGAGACCGATGCGATCGTTGGGGAAGCCATCGACCTGGGTATCAATTTTATCGACACGGCGGACGTCTACGCCGCCGGCGAATCGGAAAGCCTGCTGGGTCAGGTCCTGTCGGGGTGCCGGGACAATATCGTGCTGGCGACGAAATTCCATGCGCCGACGGGCAAGGGCCCCAACGATGCTGGCCAATCGCGCCTGCACCTGATGCGTGGCCTGGAGGACAGCCTGCGCCGTTTGCGCACGGACCATATTGACCTGTATCAGGTCCATAACTTCGATGCCCTGACGCCCGTCGAGGAGACACTGCGTGCCTTGGACGACGCGGTCTGCGCCGGGAAGATCCGGTACATCGGCTGTTCGAACCTGGCAGCATGGCAGGTAGCCCGCGCGCTCGGTGTCTCGGCCCTGCGTGGCTGGTCTGCCTATGCTTCCGTGCAGGCTTGCTACTCGCTCGCCGTCCGCGACATTGAGCGCGAGATCCTGCCGCTGGCGATCGACCAGCACCTGGGCCTGATGGCCTGGAGCCCGCTGGCCGGCGGGCTGCTGTCCGGGAAGTTCGGACGGGAAGGCGGCACCGATGCGAACGCGCGGCGGATGCATATCGATTTCCCTCCGGTCGATACCGAACATGGATATCGCGTGATCGATGCGATCAGGCCGGTCGCGGCGCGGCACGACGTGAGCCCTGCGCGGATCGCCCTGGCCTGGGTGCTGGCGCAAGCCGGGGTGACGTGCGCGATCGTGGGCGCGCGGCGCGCCGAGCAGCTGCGGGACAATGCCGGGGCGCTGGATGTCGTGCTGACCGACCAAGATCTGGCGGAACTGGATGCCGCTACCAAGCTGGCGCCGTCCTATCCTGGCTGGGTGCAGGCGACAACCAATGCCCACCGGGAGAAATTCCTGCGCTGACAGGAATAGCGCTCGTTCGGTCCGGCCCTTGTCCTCAGCGGTAAATCGTTGTCGACCGGCAGTGGCCGGCTTGCCCTAACTCCTGGCTCCCTTCCTGCCGACTTTCAGTGGTCCGCAGCGATCTAACCGCGAACTTGCCATGCACGATTTGCTGATCACTCCCTTGGTGTTCCTCATTGCAGCCGTCCTGCTGGTCCCGCTGGCGCAGCGCCTCGGCCTTGGTTCCGTGCTCGGCTACCTGATTGCCGGAGCCATGATCGGCCCCTGGGGCCTGGCATTGATTACCCGCATCGACCGGATCAGCCACGTCGCTGAGATCGGCGTGGTGCTGATGCTGTTCCTCATCGGGCTCGAGTTGCAGCCCGCGAAACTGACCGCGATGCGTGCATTGGTACTGGGTGGCGGTGCATTGCAAATGATGGCCTGCAGCGTGGCGCTCGGGCGGTCGGATGGCTGCTGGGTATTTCCTGGACCGGTGCGTGCGTCGCCGGCATCGCCCTGGCCCTGTCCTCGACCGCCATCGCCGTGCAGAACATGAACGAGCGCTGCATGGAGCAAACCCCGGGTGGCAAGGCGGCGTTCGCCATTCTGCTGTTCCAGGATATGGCGGCCATCCCGGTTCTAGTCGCGGTGCCGTTGCTGGGCGGTGCCGGCACGGCCAGTTTCAACTGGCCATGGGCATTTGGCGCGGTAGCCGGCGTATTGGTCGTCGGGCGGTATCTCATGCGGCCGGCGCTGCACCTTATTGCGCGCACGGGGCTGCGTGAAATCTTCACGGCATTTGCGCTGCTGCTGGTCCTTGGCATCGCGCAACTGATGGCGCTTGCCAATCTTTCGATGGGGCTTGGCGCCTTCCTGGCCGGCGTGCTGCTGGCGAGTTCGGAGTATCGCAAGGCGCTGGAGACCGACCTAGAGCCGCTCAAGGGCTTACTGCTCGGATTGTTCTTTACGTCGGTCGGCATGTCCGTCAACTTCGGCTTGCTCGCCGATGGCCCCGCGCGCATTGCGATGCTTACCGTCGCGTATGTGGTGCTGAAGATGGCGCTGCTGTGGCTGACCGCGCGTGCGCTTCCTGTTCCGCCGGTGCAGAGGTGGCCGTTCGCAGGGGTGTTGGCGCAAGGGAGCGAATTCGCGTTCGTCTTGCTGGCGGTGGCCGCCACCGCAGGTTTGTTATCCGCAGCCTGGCAAGAAACGCTGGTGCTGGTGGTCGCGATGTCGATGGCGTTCACGCCGCTCGGGGTGGCAAGCGGCGAGTGGTTGAGCCGACGTCAATATGCACAGGCACTCCCGCCACCCGATGCGATCGACCCGGATGGTGCCAAGGTCATCATCGCGCGCTTCGGCCGGGTGGGGCAGATCGCCGGTCGCATGCTGGCCGCGTCCGGCATCGGCATGACCGTGCTGGACAACGATCCAGACCTTATCGACATGCTGCGCAACTACGGCATGCGGGTATTCTATGGCGATGCGACCCGCCTGGATTTGCTGCGCAGTGCGGATGCCAACAAGGCAGTCCTCTTGATCAATGCAATCGACAACAACGAGAGTAGCCTGCGCCTGACCGATCTGGTACGCGAACATTTCCCGCATTTGAAGATGATCGCCAGGGCACGCAACGTGGCGCACCTGTTCGAACTGCGCGAGCGCGGCGTGGACATCATCGAGCGTGAGACATTCGAATCGGCACTGCTGATCGGACAGCGGGCCCTGGAGCAACTGGGGCTGGATGCCGCCGGGGCAGCGCGCGCAAAGGAGATCTTCCGTTCGCATAACCTCGACACGCTCGAGTCGATGTTCCCGCTCTATCATGACGAAAGTCCTCTGGTGTCGGCGGAGCGTAAGGCCCGGGAGGAACTAGCGCAATCACTCGAACATGACCGGCGCAGCATCGAACGCACTCAAACTTGAATCGCTGTCTGCTTCCAATATATACGCAGCCATATAGATGCCTCTTGGGAAAAACTATAAGGAGGTCTGGCGGCATTGCCGTGCTCGATGGCGCAGGTTTCCGATCGACGCGCGTGATGATGCGGTGGCTCATCGAACAGTGCATGGCGAAGGCGCAGTTGGGGGGCGCTACGGTGGCGCAGTCCGACGCCTGGAACGTCCTCCTGTTGAATAACACGCCGCGGGTACGGATTGCCCTCGCGTCACGCCGCCGATACCCCGACACATTGCGCCACTGGCGTGTCCCGATGCGCCATGACAAAGCGTCCGATTTCGTCCTGTGCGCACTACTCGACCGAGGCAACGACGAAATCGAGCAATTCATGTTACTCGCAACTGAAACTTTTGAGCAAGGCAGCCTGTTCGTCTGTGAGCGGACGATTGCCTGCTACCACCAACAATGTTTCGCGACACTCGACAAGGTATGCGGCCTAACACCGGGTCGGTAGAGAATAACGATCGCTGTGAAGACAATGGCAGCCGACCCTGGTCACGGGACACAACGGCCTCTGCCATTCTGGGGTAAAACCCTGTCGATGATATCGTACCTATTTCTTCGCGACGGAACATGTACTTAGCAAGCTCGCGACAAGGACCCGTCGCATGGGAGCAGTACGCGTACAGGCGCATTAGATAAGCGGACTATACATCGCATGGCCGGAACATCCGAGCATCATCCCTCTCGAAGCGATCACAGCAAACTAGGAAGTTTCTGCTTGTTGACTGGTTGAATCGCCCCGGCTTTCATAGAGGCTGGCTAGTGTGAGTCAGGCCGTAACGCAGTTTCGTTCCATGCTGCGCTTAGTCTCCGCTCATGGTTGAACACGCGGCGAGAGAGATTGTCGGTCCACTCCCTTTTCACGTTGCGTAACGTTCCAGATCGATCACCGCATCCGCCATTTCCGACAACTCGGTCGTATGCGAGATGAAGTATTCCTGCGTGTAGCCGCCGATGCGCAGCACCTCGCGCTTCATCGCCATGAAGCGACGCTTGTGCGGGGCGTCAAATGCGCCATCGGCCTCGTCGGAGAACAGGGTGGCGTAGCGCGGCCCGTCGGCCCGGGCCAGGTAGAGCGCCATGGCCCGGGTCAGGCATTCGTTGATCCAGATGCGCTCGCCGCCACTCATCTTGGTGACACTCTTGGTCGCGTTGCTGTGCGCGTCGTGCACGGCGATGTCGAAGCCTTCGCGCAGTTCGCCCTTGGCCGTCGCGAGCTGGGTCTGAATCGAAAGGGAGAAACGCGGTCCATAACAGGCCAGTAGCAGCTGGTTAGCCAAGTGCGACAACTCCGGCCCGGCGTCATCGATGGCCAGCGCGATGATGCCATCGTTGCCCAGTGCCTTGTTCAGCAGGGACCACTGCTCCAGGTGCTGCGCCACCTGTTGTATCCGGCGTTCCTGCGCCTCGCACGCGCGGCGCTGCTGCGCTTCCTGGCGCGCCAGTTCCCTGGCACGTTCCTGCTCGCGCAGGGCTGCCAGTTGCGCCTGCTCCGCAGCTTGCAGGCGCGCGCTGGCCTGTTCGCAGTGGGCAACGGCCTGTGTCAGCGCTTGCGCGTTGAACGTGGCAGGGAGGTCGGCCAGCAGCGCGTCGATGCGCTGTACCGCTTCGCAAGGCCGTGCAAGCTTCTGCCGCCGATTGTTGAGTTCGGCAATCTTGCGCCGCTGCGCGCCGTATTCCTTTTCTTCTTCAGCGGCTGCGGCGATGCATTGCTGGGTGTGGGCAGCGAGGCGCGCTTCGACCTCCGTCAGCATGCAGCCGGACTGCGCCAGCAATGCGCAGCGGGCGGCGAGACGTTCACACCCGGCAAGGCGCTCGCGGCTGCGGGCCAAGCGTGCTTCCGCCCGCGCCACGGCGGCGCGCAGGGGCTCGATCTGCCCTGCCTGCTGGCGCAGCCCAGCGATCTCGTGGTCCAGCCGCGCATGCGCCGCGTTCAGGCGCGCCGCCACGGCGCTGGCGTCGGGCAGCAGGGCGTGGGCCGAGTGTGCGTCCGCCAGCAGCTTGCAGCCGCTTTGCAACGACATCCCCGCGCATGGCACCTCGGCCGTCAGCATGAACCGCTGTCGCAACTCCTGGGCCTTCAGTGCCGCCTGGCCGGCCTCGCGTTCGATGGCGGCCCGCTGGCTTTGCGCCAGCCGCAGGTCGGCGGCAACGCGCTCGGCACTTGCCAAGCTCTGGTGCAGTCCCCCTAGCAGGGCTGCGCGTCGCTGGACCACGGTGCGCCAACGCGGCAACCGTCGCGCGGCGCGCTCGGCATGCTGGACCTGTTCCAGCGACGCCTGCAGCGTGGTGCGCTGCGCACGCAAGGAGGCGAGGGCAGTCTCGCGATGGCTGGCGCGCTGGGCATGGCGTTCGGCCATCTCGTCGAAGGCGGCACCCTCGCGCCGGCACTCGGTATCGAGCGCATCGATGGCACGCTGCCGCTCGGCGAGCGTGGCAGTCCGTTCGGCCAGCAGTTGTGCACGTCGTGCCTCGTGGGTGGCGGCCAGCGCCTGGTCCGCCCGCAGGGCCGCCAGCGCGGTGCGCTTGGCATCCAGCCGCGCGGCGGCCACGTTGCGATTGTGACGCGCCAGCTCCGCCCTGACGTCATCGCCGCCCAATTGGTGCCATTCGGCGGCCAGCCGCACCAGCTGCTGGCGCTGGTGCAGCACCTGCTGCTGCGCAGTTTGCAGGCCGGCGCGTAGCAGGCGCTGGACCTCGGCCGCGCGTTCGCCCCGTGCCCGCACCGCATCCAGGCGCAGCAGGTCGGCCAGCAGGCTCTTGATCTCGCCATTGCGATAGCTCGATAGCTGGCGTCGCTGCTGGGCGGAGAACGCCGTGCTGAAGAAGGTGGTGCCCGATCCGGCAATGCCTTCCACGCAGCGGCTGTAGGTGTCCATCCGGCCGTCCGAGACGGTGCCATCCGGCAGGCGCATCGGTATCCAGCCCTGTTCGCTCAACCAGTGCAGGTAGGCTTCAGTGCGGCGCTTGCCATTCATGCGGATCACCAGGTGGCTGCGGTAGCGCACGCCGTCCATGACCCACTCCAGTTCCTTGTGGTTCTCCGGCAGGTAGACCTCGTCGTAGTAGGAGAACGCACCCAGACCGTCGGCCCCGGCACGCGAGGGCATGACGGGGTAGGGGGTCATGTTGTCGAGGATGGTGCTTTTGCCGCGTCCGTTACGCCCGGTCAGCGCCACCAGCTGGGCGCCGCCGGTTTCGGCCTCGAAGTCGAGGGTAATCGTCTCACGGCCCAGGCCATCGCGGATACCGCAAAAGCCGGTCAGGGTTTGCTTCAACGGGATCACGGCGTGCTCCTTTCATGCGGTGAGTGGGCCTTGCGGCTCCCAGGGACGATTCCATAATCCCTCACCGTTCTCGGCGTGCAAGTCGGCCTCCTCGACTTGCGCGGCGAGCAGTTGCTGCGCAATCGCCTCGGGCCCCTGTTGCTCCAGCGCGTGCAGGCACGCCAGCAGCGGCGCGGCATCGGTGGCGGTCGCCTTCGCCCAGGTGGCCAGTTGCGCGCGCAGGTCGTGGGTACGGGCCATGCCCGCCGCGCGAGAGCGCCCCACCGGCAGCACGCGGCCTTCCAGCTTGATGCCGGCCGCGCTAACCAGCGTGGCGGCGATGGCGTCGCGATCGACCGCGTGGGCGGCTTCCTCGGCGATGCTCCAGCGAACGCGTACCCAGGCGCCTTTCAAATCATGCTCGGCGGCGAAGGCCGACAGGGTGGCCAGGTCGGGGGCGCCGTCGAAGACGAGTTCGTGGGTGCGGCGTGCTGGCGTCGGGATGTGCGTGGCGCGGGCACCGTGCGCATCGATCTCCCACAGCAGGAAGCCCTTGTCACCCTGTTCGCTGTAGTGCAGCCGTCCGATCGACCCTGGATAGGCGATGAGCCGCTCGCCCTCGCGCCACGCCTGATGCTTGTGGATATGGCCAAGCATGAAGGCGCTGGCACCGGCCGCAAACAGGGCGCCGGTGGTCAATTCGTGATCCAGCCCGGCCATGGGCACGCCATGCTCCGTGGTGCAACCGCGCACTGTGCCGTGCGACAGGCCGATGGTTGGCAGGCCCTGTGCGCGGGCGGCAGCGTTGACGGGCGCCAGTCCGGCCAGCAGGGTCGCGAGCTGTTCGCCCATCGCGTTAGTGGCATTGCCGGCACCGACGGTCGCCGTCAGCGTGGCCTTGTTCAGCGTGGGAATACAACTGCACAGAAGCCGTGCGTTGTCGGGGACAGCGGTGAACCGCCAGGTGGCTGAGGGTTCCCAGCCACCGCGATCGAGCAGCGCCACCTGCTCGATCCGGTCGCTTACATGGATGGGATGGCGCCCGCCCAGCAGGGCGAATAGGCGCAACAGGCCAGGCGGCTCGTGGCTGAACGTGCCTTGCAGGAGCAGCACGGGGCAATGGTCTGCCAGGCGTCGAAGGTTCCGTGCCAGCGCGGCAAAGGCCGGGGAATGGGCGGGCAGGGCGTGGTCGGTACTGTCGCCGGTGACAATGGCAACATCCACGCTTCGCCGGATGGCCTCGTCCACCGCGAAGCGGAAGCACGGGTCCACTTCGGACAGGGTTTCGTCCGAATAGTGCAGGTCGGAGAAGTGTGCAATCGTGAGCATGGTGCGCTCCTTAGTGTTGGGCGCCGGGTTCTGCATGGATGCGGGCACGCAATCCATCGGGATCGCCCTGCATGCGCGTCAACTCGGCCAGCACGCGCTTAACGCCTTGGGCATTGCGACACCAGCCCTCTCCCCATGTCCGGTTCAGATAGGTATCCAGCTCGGCGCGGTCGGCGCCCAGACTGACGGCCAGCGCATAGACCGCATCCACGCCGGTACCTGATTCGTTCGTACAGGCTGCTTGCACTGGCGCTGGTTGGTTGGCGCGGGAACTGTGCGCCGCGTCACGCGCTGCCTCATTCACCGGCTGGTGCGCCTGGGGCATAGTATCGGGCAGCATGTCGTGCATGATCGGCTCGCCACCTTGCAGGGCCTGGACTGCCGCGTCTGCCATGCGCAGCGTGGCGTCATCATCGCGCTGGTCGAGGAGGGCGGCCACGTCCACCGGCGCTTCCAGTTCGATGATCCAGTGCGCGTTGCGCACCGGTTGTCCCGTCTTCTGGTCGAGATGCGACACCTCGCGCAGCTTCTTGGTGAGGTAGAACGTCGTGCCCTGCCGGTCGAGGAAGCCTGCGATGCGTCCGCCGCGCAGGAAGGCAATGGCTTCGAAGCGCTCGATGGCGCGCGACAGGGCATAGAAGCTGTTGGTGTGCAGCTCGAAGGCGTCGAGCGAACGGATACCGGGAATGTAGAAGAGGAAGCGGCCTGACAGGTTGCACTGACGGTGCTGGAATTCGGGACAGCGTTCGGGATCGCACAGGCCGCCGTTGTCGGGGCGGGGCTGCGTACCCCGTCCACCGAATGTGCGCACGGCACGCTGACTCCGCGCGTCGATCGTGGCCGGCGCGAACATCATGCAGCGCCGGGTCTGGCCGTCGGCCGAGTATTCGCTCCAGTAGCGCTTTTCGTTGCGTGTCCAGCAAGCCAGTTCGTGCGGCATGACGCTTTGCCAGGCGTCGGCAGGGAAGAGGACGGGAAAGCGGTACAGGCGAATGACACCGTCGCCGCGGTCCTCGCCATAGGCGTCGAGAATTTGGCTGGCAACCGCAGGATTGGGGAAGTCGTTGGGCCGTACGGTGAACCACGCCACGTTCTTCGGAACGAGCGGCGTTTTCACGTCCGGGAACTGTTCGGCGATCTTCTGCTCGATCTGCTCGAAGGTGGCCTGATGCGCCAGGCCATCGTCATACAGGGCCCGGATCCGGGGATCGCTGGCGGCAGCCTTGGTCAATACCTTGATGCCGGCTCGGATCCTGCCGGCCGTGGGAATGCGGGGTTGTTGGCGGCCAAGAATCGTCGCCGGGACAGTCGAGATTGCTTGCGCCGCAACGGTAGGGTTGCTCATGGTTGCCTCCGGATGTCTCGCTTTGGGAATGGACCTATCTTCCCATCAGACTTGAGAGGTGCAAGTCCAGGGAGTAGCAGAGCTTGTCCGGCAAATCGTAGGAAACCCACCATGGGCTTCGAACGGTTAGACCGACACTTTCTGCCTTCATACGCCCAGGCGATGCTCATAAACAATCACAATTTTGAGTAGGATGGCTGCCGCTGAGCCGCATAATTCACCCTATACAAGAGTCATCCGTGTACAGACCAAGTGCGACGCTACTGGCAAGCTCTGCTCTGCAACCGCGCCTGTCTCATCAAGAAGGCTCGCGCTTGACAAATAATCGACATCAATCGGACCTGTCCACAACCCATGAACCGACGTCTTATCCTCCTTGCCACCGCAGTTTCGATTCTCAGCGCATGCGCCACCGACGCAACTACGCCGACGCCGGGCTCACAGGGCCAGTTCACGCCAGTTGCCATTACTAGCACCATGCGCCAGGTCGCGGATTGGCAGATCGATAGCTGGTCGACCAACGGCTTCGCCAAGCCGAAGTACAACTGGACCTACTGCGCGGCCTACACAGGGATCTTCCAAGCCGGGCTTGTGACAGGGGACGGGAAGTACCATGACTTCTTGCGCAAGGTCGGCGACGATCTGCAATGGCGTACTGGCAATCGCCGCTACTTTGCGGACGACTACTGCGTAGGCCAGGTGTTCTCGCAGCTGTATGCCCAAGACCGCCAGCCCAAGATGATCGGACCGTGGCGGACACTCGCCGATGAAATTATCAGCAAGCCCGACAACGAGTCGCTGTCGCTGGCTACGCGCGACATTATGGAGCGCGAGTGGGCCTGGTGCGACGCATTGTTCATGGGGCCGACCTCGCTCGCTTACCTGAGCACGGTCACGGGCGAGCGTAAATATCTCGATACGGCCCTCAAGCTGTGGTGGAAGACCAGCGACTTCCTGTATAGCCCGGAAGAACGGCTGTACTTCCGTGACGAAAGCTACTTCGACAAGCGCGAGAAAAACGGTAAAAAAGTGTTCTGGTCCCGGGGGAATGGCTGGGTCATGGCGGGCATGGTACGGGTCCTGTCCAACATGCCATCGGATCATCCCGGCCGTGCGCGGCTCCTGGGGCAGTACCGCGATATGGCGGCACGTATTGCCGGCCTGCAGACAGCGGACGGCACATGGCACGCCTCGCTGCTCGATCCCGCCAGCTTCCCTGTCAAGGAGACCAGCGGCACGGCTTTCTACACGTATGCAATTCTGTGGGGTCTGAACAATGGCGTGCTGGACCGCGCAACGTATTGGCCGGTTGTGGAAAAGGCCTGGCCCGCGCTGGTCAGCGCGGTGCAGACGGACGGCAAGCTCGGCTATGTGCAGCCGGTGGGCGCCGCACCGGACAAGGTCGATGCGAACAGCACGGAAACGTACGGGCCAGGCGCTTTCCTGCTGGCCGGCTCGGAGCTGCTCAAATTCGTTAACCAATAGCTTCTCGGTTCCCGCCAACACCATGCCGGCAAATGCTGCCTGGTGAACGAACGTGCTAGTGGTCGTCAATAGGCGCCCATTACCCTGGCGTCGCAATCAAGTCTTGGAGAGAATCGTTCGATGAACGATAAGCGTCGTCAGTTCTTGCAAGGTGGAACGGCACTGTTAGGGAGCGCTGTCCTTCCCGTTCGCGGGGAAGTTGTCCCGGGGCGGGGTTTCGCGCCAATCAATATCCAGCCGCTGGTTGACGCAGCGATATTGGCGGTGGAACAGGCGCGGGTATCTGCCGGCCAATATAGTCGCTTCTTGGGCAAGCAGCAGCGCAGCCGCGTTGATGGCGAAAAACCGTGTGGCTATGGATCGGCTGCTGCCGCCTGCATCCTGTACACGGTGTCGCGCTTTCCTAGGCATACCCCGGAGCGTTATGCCTTTGTGTCGTTTTTACGCGCTGGACAGTCAGAGCGGTCCGGCATGTTTTCTGACCAGTACCACAACCCAACACATGCAACCGCCTATATCCTGGCAGCGCTGGACCTATTCGATGCCGGGCCAGTCCATCCGCTGCATGAATTGCAGCCACTGACTGCTCCCGGCGGCATCGAGGGGCTGCTCGCAGGTTTAGATTGGCGCAAGCCCTGGGGTGCATCGCACTATGGAGCTGGTGCATTCGCGGCCTTGTTCCTGGCAGGACAAGCGCCACTGCCATTTCAGAATCGGTATTTCGGCTGGCTCTCCGATCACCAGGACGTTGTCACCGGACTATGGCGAAAGGGAGCATTGAAGTCCGCATCTTTGCCGGATGGTGCGCCGTTGTTTGATGCGCTGGCTGCAGCTTTCCATTATCTGTTCAATCATGAAGCTGCGCGGCGCCCGATTCCGCGTCCTGCTGCACTGATCGACTCCGCGCTGAGAGTGCGAAAGGAAAACCTCTACCCGACGCTGGGCAAGACCGTGGGATTTGCGGAATTGGACTGGTTGTATTGCCTGACTCGCAGCTTGCGTCACTCCGGGCATCGTCGCGACGATGTGCTCCTTGAACTGACACAGTTTGCAAACGCGTACGTGAACCATCTGCTGGTCCATGTCCAGCAGAACCCGGCCCCATTCGAAGATCTGCATGCGTTGAACGGTACCATGTCTGCCCTGGCCGAATTGCAGCAGGCATTGCCAGGCCTGCTATCGACAGCACGCCCGCTTCGATTGCCCCTAGACCGTCGTCCGTTCATCTGATCTGCTAAATCAGGTGCCCGGTCATAACGGCACCCCCTAATACTTAAGCGCATGTTATCTGCCGCGGTCAGACCGCGCCCAAACTGCGCCATGGCGCTTACGCAACTTCCTCTGCCCATTTTCGCCCCCGCTTAGGCTTCTCTCTCCCTGCATCGGATGCGCAGCAATACCAATCGTGCGAGTACTGATGTCGGCACATCCCAAGAGAGTTGGTCGGTCGGTGGAACTGGACACCATTCTTCAATCGCCTGGGCAGTACAAGCCACTATATCTGCCTCCGGCCGAAACGGCGGTTACAAGAAGGTATAGCATCATGAAGGCTGCCAGTATAAGCGTGGCGCAGATGAAGAAGGCGAACTGAGGAACACGAAGCCAGCAATCCTGAGCACATAAGCTGCTGGACGCAACATGTAGCGCAAGTTGAAGAGGGCAGATCAAAGTGCGCAACGTGCAACGTCGAAAAAAAGCCTGGTCATCGACGGGACCAGGCTTCACAGACCTCCAACACGTCATTCCGGCCCTACTTCAGCGGAATTGCAGCGGTACCGGATGTACTTTCATCAGAACTTGTATGACATGCCCAGTGCGAAAGTACGTCCCGAGTGCGCATACAGCAGCGTGTCATTGCGTTGCGAATCACGGCCGTAACGCAGCGGCTCGTCGGTCAGGTTCGAACCTTCCAGGCTGACGCGTAACTGCGGCGTGATGTTATACGACATCGAGAAGTCGAGGTTGGTCGACGCGTCCACAAAGGTGTAGTCGTGCCCATTCACGTCCCCCAATACATTGAACAGATACTTGGAACGGTGCGCCGCTGACACGCGTGCACTGAATTTCGGATCTTCATAGTACAGGGTGAGGTTGCCGGCATCCGGCGACATACCGACCAGGTTTGCCTCCATCGACAGCTGCGGCAGCGTCGCCGTCGCGGTGCGCGTGATGTAGGAAATGGTCGACCTAACGTGCGTGTAATTCGCCAGCAGACCGAAATTGCTCCATATGCCAGGCAGGAAACTGAACGGGGTTTGCAGGTTGAATTCGAAACCTGTCAGCGGGCCACCTGGCGTGTTGACCCCACGACGCACAGTCACAATCGAACCTGGCAAAGTCGGGCACGCCGGTGTGCCGCCCGTGATCGAACATCCTCCTCCCGTCAGCAGTGCATCCGGTAGGCCGAGGGTGTTATACGGCACCCGCTCGCCCACGCTCTGGATATAGGTATCAATGTCCTTGTGGAATACTCCCAACGACACCATCGCGTTCTTGTCGTAGTACCACTCTGCCTGCAGGTCGTAAGTCTTGGCGCGAATCGGCGCGAGGTTTGGATTGCCGATATTCACAGTCTGGGCTTGGGTGTTGACCGCCGCCGACGGCGCCAGGTCTACATATTCCGGCCGCGACAGGGTTTTGCCCGCGGAAAAGCGCAGGAATACGTCCCGCGGCAGCTGCGCCGTGAGATTGAGTGCAGGCAGGTAGTCGCGGTATTTGGTATCGAAACCGATCTCGGTCAATGCACCACCCGCATTGACGAGCGCTGCCGCATTGGTCTTGGTTTCAGCGGCGCGGACACCAGCATTGCCGCGCAGAGCGACGGGGCCGATATCATAGTTGAAGTCAGCGGACAGGTAGAGAGCATTGATCTTCTCCCGCACGCGACGGTTGGTCTGGTTCAATGTCTGATACTGGGATCCTGATACCGCGTCACAGTGGCATTCGATATCCCAGACGTTGCGGAACTTGTCGAGGTCCACGGCGACCCATTGGGAAGGGTAACCTGAGCCTTCCAGACCGCGGCCGAAGTCGCTGATGATGCGTGTCACGCTCGACATCTGGAAACCGGCAGGGTTTGGCAAGCCGTTCGGCGCACCTGAACTGACCTCGAAATTGTTCCAGGTATTCTCCCTTGCCGACAGTCCAGTGCGCAACGTCAAGTTGTCGTTGACTTCCCAACTCGCATTGACGGCATTGGTCTTGAGACGGTTGCCGGTCAACAGCTTGCGACCAACGAACTGACCGTGCACGGTACCGTCGGCATCCACTGGGCCCCAAGTGAAGTTGGCAGGGTTGGCAACATCCACGCCGAAGTTCAGGGCCGGCACGTTGCGGTTATTCCGGAAATCGAACGAAAAATCGTTGGCATTTGGGGAGTCGAGTTGCACTGTCGCGCGCATCGGAGAATCGAGCGTCGATCGAGAGATCCCACTCATGAAGTCCACCTTGACGGTGTCGCTGACCTGATGTGTACCCGAGAAGACGTGCTGGCGGAACTCCGTATTGTTCACGTCGATCAGGCCTTCCGACCGGACGTCCACCCCATTGAATTTACCGTACTCCCAGCTGCCGTTATTATTGAATGAACTTTCGAGGATCGAGGTTTGCGGCTTTCCGTTGGCAGCGGCGAGGCTACGACCGAACGAGATTGCCGAGATATAGTTGTCATAACGGTCGTTCTTGAAGTCGCCGCCGAGGAGGTCGAGGTTCAGCTCCGTACCAGCTTTTGGTCGCCACTGGAACGCGCCAGTCACGCCGGCACGTTCGTACTTGGCAATCGAGCGACGGTAGCGCGGGATACGCGGGTGGAAAGCTCCGGACCCGGCAACAGGGTTTGCCGATGTGCCGCCATAGTTGTCGCGGCGACCGAACACGTCGTTATAGGCGGCAGTCGTCGATGTGCGCGGCAGGTTGAATCCGCACGCTGTCGGCGTGACGCCTTTTGTCGCCTGGGTGGCAGGGCTTTGAGGCACTTGTCCGGCGGGCGAACAAAAGCCGCCGTCTGCGTCTGCAGAAAGTAGCTCGACTGCCTCGTATCCCTCCTCGGTCGCGTCACGTTTTGAATAGGCGCCCGAAATCAAGAAACCAACTCTGCCAATGCCAGTTTCCCAACGGTTCGAATACAGCGCGGTGACGCGGGGCGCCGAGCGATGAGCAAGCGTGTTGTAGGTTTGCTGGGCCCCAAGCGTAATGGTCTCGCCCTTGAAGTCGAACGGCCGCGCGGCGCGGAGATCAACTGTCGCACCCAGCGAACCTTCTTCGATATCCGCTTGGGACGTCTTGCGGACTTCAAGACTGTTGAAAAGCTCCGAAGCAAAGACCGAAAAATCGAAGGCCCGGCTGCGGTTAGTGCTGCCATTGATGTCGGACGCCCCCGTGGCCGATACTGCCTCGATACCGTTGATTCGCACGCGGGTGAAACCCGCGCTCAGGCCGCGTACGCTGATCTGTTTGCCTTCACCCCCATCACCTCGCGCCAGCGACACACCGGGGACACGCTGCAGCGACTCGGCCAGGTTGGCATCCGGAAACTTGGCGATGTCTTCGGCTTTGATGACGTCGACAATGCCATCGGAATTCTTCTTGACGTTCATTGCGCTGTTCAGGCTAGCCCTGAACCCTGTCACGACGACCGTGCTCATGCTCGCATCTGCCGGGGCCTCTTGCGCCTGAACGCTCGCAACCGTAGCTGCCACAGCCAGAGCGATACCTGTCTTTTTGAGATAGTACTGCCGTCGGTAACTTTGCTTACTCATGTCATCTCCATATTGACTACCCATGCCGCTGCCTGTCCAGCGGTGCAATCCGGGAGTGGTTCGCGGGTGAATTTATAATTTCATGCATCCAATCAACTGGTAATTTGTCGGTGCATACGTGACAGGTAATCAGGTCCTGCAATTAAACTAAGCTTGTTTTACTTTTTTAGTAGGTGCGGCCATGCGACCCAGGCGCTGCTATGACAGCGCTGGGGAAGTGTTCAGCTTAAAAAACCGGTTACACTATCGCAATTGCTGAGTGTCTTTCGGGACGTCGCAAACTGCCTGGCCAGATTCGTTAACAATGATTGTTCCGTTCTCGACAATTTCACCGCAATAGTAAATAGACACTACAAATTCGCGCGAGCTATAGCAACCTTCTGATGTCATACGTTGACGAAATTCCCATCGCCGCTTTCGCCAAGCGATAATCGTTTCCCTTTTCTGGGGCGTCGTTGTATACGTCACTGCAGAGCCGCTAATACTCGCAGCATCTGATCGGGCGACGATTTTCAGGTATTCCAGGACGCTGTCCAGGTCGTACACCTCGAACACCTTGGCTAAGCGCCGCAAGCGGAACGCCGCATAGCCAGGAGAGACGAACCAGTGCGGGCATGCCACCTCATCCATGAAGGTCTGGACATCAACCTGGCACAAAACGCATCGGCCATCGTCCAGACCACAGCAAATGTCACGCATGGTTTGTGGCTGTCGGAGCAAATCTAGCATCGGCCGTTCAATCATCCAGTCATTGGTTCCGATGAAGGATAGCGCCGCTTGATCCATGAAGATCGTGTAGTGCGATAACAATCACACTATTGATCGATATCAAAACTGATATCGCAAGAACTGTCCAAACCTTGCAACAAAAGTTATATTTGATGCAATACCCTTGGTGCAAACCTTGGGTTTGCGCTCCACTACAATCACAAAAATGATTTTCCCGGATGACTTTCGCATTATGTCGGCCGCCTGAGATATCGTTCCTGATTGATCAGGCCAATTTACGTACTGATTGAGCCGAGCCACACACGAAATTAACTTCATCAATAAATCATATGGGTTTACTTCACCGTCTCACATTCTGCACGCTGGTGGTTGCCACGGCCTTCATACGCCCGGTCATTGCTGTAAATGCTTATGCCGGCAGTGACGCATCGTATGCGCGTTCATTAAATGGCGAATGGTCGTTCAAGTATTTGTCCCGCGAAGGTCTCAACATCGACGCAGGTTTTACGATGCCGGACTTCGACACGTCCCGTTGGGCCACAATTCCCGTGCCTGCGAACTGGGAGCTGAAGGGTTTCGCGGAGCCTGCCTATGCGGATGCATTGAAAGATGGTGCCGGCCTGTATCGCCGCACTTTCGACGTGCCAGAAAACTGGAACGGGCGACGTATCTTCCTGCGGTTTGAAGGTGTCGCGTTTGGCTACGAAGTCTGGGTGAATGGGCGGAAGGCAGGCGAATCCAGTGCGAGCGCCTATAACCGCCATACGTTCGATGTTACTGACTTCCTTGCGGGAGGCAATGCCACCAATACGCTCGCGGTGCGTGTGGCTACCCGTCCCCATGGTTACGAATTCGACCTGAACGACGACTGGTCGCTGTCCGGCATTTACCGCGATGTCACGCTGTTCTCGGTACCTGTAACGCATGTGCAGGATCTCGCTACGGCTACGACCTTACTGCCGGACGGCACAGCCGAGTTCTCAGTGGACGTAGCGGTCAGCAAAACCGAGGGCATCGTGCGCGCCAAGCTCATTGCACCGAACGGAAAAATGGTTAGTGAAGTCACGCTGAGCAAGAGCGAGGCTACTCGCCACCAAGCGGTATTACGGGTAGCAAGGCCGCAGTTATGGACAGCGGAAACACCTTCCCTGTACCGACTGCAGTTGACGCTTTCCAGTGGCGGACAAGATGTTCAATCGATCGAGGAACGCGTTGGCCTGCGGCAGGTGAGCATTGAGAACCAGGTGTTGCTCCTGAACGGCCACCCCATCAAGCTGCGTGGGGTAAATCACCATGACATCGATCCGCAGCATGGTCGTGCAATCACGCCGGCGCAAATGCGTACCGATCTGGAACTGATGAAGAAGGCGAATGTGAATTTTGTGCGCACCTCCCACTATCCGCCGGATGTGCGCCTGCTGGAACTGGCCGACGAACTCGGCCTTTACGTCATGGACGAAGTCTCGATCGGACACGGCGAAAAGAACCTGGATAACCCTGACTATCGGGACAACATCCTCGCCCGCGTGGAACCAACCATCCGTCGCGACAGGAACCGTCCTTCCGTTCTCATCTGGAGCATCGGCAACGAGAATCCGGTGAATGAAGCCGAGCTTGAAGCAGGGCGACTGGCGAAACAACTCGATCCATCCCGGCCGATCACTTATCCAAAGATCGGCAGCTACTTCTATGCGAACTACAAGCGTATCCCCGACTGGGTCGATCTGTACGCGCCCCACTACCCAACGAACGCACGACTGGAAGAGTACGCGCGGATCCTGCAACGGCCGACGATCCTGACGGAATATGCACATGCTCTCGGCCTGGCAACCGACCGCCTTCAGGAACAGTGGGAGACAATCCAGCAGCATCCAGTCCTGGCCGGCGGTGCGGTATGGCATTTCATGGATCAGGGCATACTGCGCACCAGCGCGACAGCGGTCGATCCCACCAAGGCGACGCAATCGGTGTGGCTCGACAAGCATCGGTATTTCGACACGCATGGCCTGGATGGCACCGACGGTGTCATGTACGCCGACCGGACACCACAAACGGATTACTGGCAGATGCGCAAGGTCTATGCGCCAATCCGTTTTCTGGAGCAGCGCGCGCAGGTCCGCCCAGGGCCACAGGACATCAGCGTTACTGTCGAGAACCGCCATGATTTCCGCGCACTGCGCGGCATCGCATTGCATTGGTCGTTGCAGCGCAATGGCAAGGAAGTCCAGCGGGGTAAAACAGCGCTGTCGGCGCCAGCGCGCGACACTGAGACTGTCCGTATTCCTGTGAACATCCCGACCACCAGCAGCACCGACGTGCTCGCCCTCCAGGTCCGCGCTGTCGATGAAAGCGGCCTGCAGATCAACGAGCGCACCATCGTGCTCGATCAGCCGTCGGGCAATCGGGCCACCTGGACGGCTATGCTGCCGTCAGAGAGTGCTCCCATCATCAGTGAACGCCCGGAAGCAATCAAGATAACATCATCGAAATGGGAGCTTACCGTCCAGCGCGCATCCGGCGACGTGACAGTTCAAGACGCAACTGGCCGGCTGCTCGTGGCAGGCATCCATCCGCATACCGGACGCAAGCCGCTAATGGCCGAGGCACTGCGCGCGCAGACATCAGGCCTCTGGCTGAAACCGTCCCTCACTCGCTTGATCGATCCGGCGATCAGCGCGCGCAGCCGTGACGGAAAAGTGGTGCTGTCCGTGTCTGGAACCTATCCGCTGCCGCCGGATGGGAAGGCGACACCGGCTAACGAGGCCAGTGCGGCACCGCGGCCATTCGACGACCTGATGCCTAGTGCGCGCGCTGATGATACTGCCCACACTGCTGCTGCACGCCAGCAAGGCATCACTGGTGGCTATGAGCTCGAAATCCATCGCAACGGCACCATCACGGTCAATTATGCGTTCACGCCAGTGTCTGCGTCCGGCCTGTTTTCCGAAGCTGGCCTGTCCATCGTAGCGCCGCCCGGGCTCGACGAGTTCCGGTGGATCGGCCAGGGCCCGTACGCAGGCTATCCCGGCAAGGATATGCTGAATGAGTTCGGGATCTATCACCTGAACCGCGCCGATCTGCGCTTCGCAGGCAACCGCCGTGGCACGGAACTGGCCGTGCTAGGCGACGCCACGGGTGTGGGCTTTGCACTGGCGACCGCGCCGGGCGATATCGCTGTCGAACGCGACGGAGACCGCACCCTGCTCAGTCACAACGCATTCATCGGCAGTCTGGGGAACAAAGGGACTGCGCCCGAGGTGGCAATTCTGCCGGAGAAAACACCGCGTATCGCGGGTACATTCTCGCTGGTTCCGCTGTCCCGTCAGTGGCCAGCGCCAATGGTGCGCTGGTTCGGCCAACCGGCCGCGGCTCGCGACGTTTTCAAGCCCTTCTTTCATAGCTATGACCAGTAGTGTGCACGACGCGTGTAACGCAGCGAATACTCCCTGGCGCGGACGGCAAGCAGTATGCCCTGGGGGCCTCGGCTACCGTGCCTGGTACTGCGCATACCCCACCCATTCATATCCGGAGACGATCGTAACGTGAGAAAGACCCAACCCCGACGCATGCCGGACACGGCACGCAATACCTCAGTGCTCGCCTTCGTCGCCTGTACGTTGGCTTCGCCATTCAGCGCCACCGCCCAGGAAGCGCCATCAGCGCAGGAGAGGGGGCCGGCTGCGGCAGACGCAATGCTCCACGCACTCGATGTGAAGTACCCCAATCCATACCGTGCAATGGAGTCAGACGAGGTCAAGGCGGTAATGGACCGCGTGTTCAAATACCTGGAGGCCACCACGCCAGCGGAACTGATCAACAAGCTTTCGCAAGCGCCGGTTGCCAGGCTGGAGAAGGCCGACCCGAACGTCGTACTGAAGCCCGGTGACTTCCGCCTGAACAGCTATGAATGGGGAGTCACCTACGCCGGCATGCTCGCTGCAGGCGCCGCAACCGGGGACAGTCGCTACACCGACTACACGATGAAACGCCATCAACTGCTGGCGGAACTGACGCGCTTGTATTTGCCTGCAGTGAAAGCCGACCCCGCCGGCGCGCGGGCACCAATCAAGAGCTTGCTCAATCCGCACGCACTGGACGACGCAGGCGCGATGTGCATGAGCTTCCTGCACGCAAAGAATCTGGGGTCAAAAGTCGATTACAGCCAAATGCTGGATATCTGTAGCAAGTTCGTCACCGAGACAGAATACCGTCTCCCCGACGGCACGCTGGCCCGTGGCGGCCCGGACGAAAAGGGCAAGGCCAAGCTGCGTCCTCTGCCGAACACCCTCTGGCTGGACGACATGTATATGGGCATTCCTACGATAGCGCTGATGGGAAAGTACACAGGCGATGCGAAATACTACGACGACGCCGTGAAACAGGTACTGCAATTCTCCAGGCGGATGTTCAATCCGCAGGTAGGCCTTTACATGCACGGCTACGTCGAAGGCATGCGCGATCACCCGGAATTGCACTGGGCACGTGCCAACGGCTGGGCAATCATGGCCATGGTTGAAGTGCTGGAAGTCCTGCCGAAGACCCACAAGGGTTACAAGGCTGTCGAAATGCAGTTGCGCAAGCATGCAGCCGGACTCGCACACCTGCAAGATAAGGATGGCATGTGGCACCAGCTGCTTGACCGTCCCGATTCGTATCTGGAATCTTCGGCAACAGCGATATTCGCCTACGCGTTCGCGCGCGGCGTCAACCGCGGCTATCTCGACAAGGAGATGTACGGCACCAAGGCCAACCTGGCGTGGAACGCTGTGGCCCGTCAGGTCAACGCCAAAGGCGAGATGGCAAGCATCTGCGTGGGTACCGGCATGGCGTTCGACCCGGCGTTCTACTACTACCGCCCGATCAGCACACGCGCTGCTCACGGCTATGGTCCGCTACTGCTGGCCGGCGCAGAGATCATTGACATGAACAGGAAATACAAATTTGGCTTGAACGACAGTGGCTTCATGTACCAGGGCGCGCGTTAGGCGTCTAGGTGTTTGCAACAAAACGGCGTTTTTTTCATTCGCTGGTTCACTCTAGTTTCACTCTTCCTTATCACAGGTTTTCCATGCGTTTCGCTATCACGAGCAAGTTCGCCATCGTCACGATCGGGGCGGTGGTGGGCGTCGCTGTTCATGCCGCCACGCCAAGTGGGCAGCGCATCTTTCAGAACAATTGCGCAATGTGTCATTCGGCTTCGCCAGACATGGCCACGCTGGCAGGGCCACCGTTGTTTAACGTCGTCGGTCGCAAGGTTGCCGCAGCAAAGGATTTTGCCTACTCCAATGCCTTGAGTGCTATTGGTGCCAACGGCAGGCACTGGACTGCGCAGGAGCTCGACATCTTCCTGAGAGATCCCTCTGCCTACGCGCCCGGTACGACTATGCCGGTCGCCGTTACGCAACCGGGCGAACGTGCAGCGTTAATCAAGTACCTGGCGACAGCGCAGGGCAAAGCCGTGGCACCCGGCAAGGCGCGCTCCGCATCCATAGCTGGCAGTTCCAAACAGGAGAGCTGGAGTGACGACAAGCCAGGGCGAATACGCGAGGTACGCATCGCTGACCTGCCGGCACCTTTTGCCAGTGCCAGTGCTGGCAACAATCCGCGCACCGTGCCGCGCCCGCAAGGGACACTGCCCGCCGTACCGGACAACTTCAACGTTAACCTTTGGGCTACGGACCCCGACCGCGGCCGCGTAATGGTAAGGGCACCGAATGGTGACATCTTCATATCATCGACGACGCAACGGCTGATCAAGGTTTTCCGTTCGAAGTCCGGTGTGACTGCGGAGACGGTCAGTGTTTTCGCTTCAAAGCTTGACCGGCCTTTCGGATTCGCGTTCTGGCCAGTCGGTCCTGATCCGCGTTACCTCTACGTGGCCAACGTGAATTCGATCGTCCGCTTCCCCTATCGCAATGGCGATCTGGTGGCGGGGGCGGCACCGGAAGTCGTCGTGCCCACGTTGACTGCCGAGACGGGTAGTCATTCGTCCCGCACGCTGGTTTTTGCGGCCGACAGCAAGACCATGTACCTGTCGATAGGCTCGGCTTCAAACGTTGCCGAAGGCATTGGACCGAAGCCTCCCCTGGCGCTGGCACAGTGGGAGGCCAGACACGGGCTGGGGGCTGCCTGGGGCTCCGAGCTCGACCGTGCACTCGTTCTGGCATTCGATCCAGATGGCAAGAACAAGCGCACGTTTGCCACGGGCCTTAGAAATTGCGTGGGCATGTATCTGTATCCACGCACGGGCGAATTACTGTGTAGCGTCAACGAGCGCGATATGCTGGGCGATGACTTGCCTCCCGACTACCTGACGCGTGTAAAGGCTGGTGCCCACTATGGGTGGCCGTGGCACTACATCGGCAGCCACGAGGAGCCACGCCTGAAAGGGCACCGCCCGGACCTGAGAGGGAAGGTTACCGCGCCGGACCTGCTGTTGACTGCCCACTCCGCACCACTCGGCATGATCATGTATAACGCCTCTCCATCTGCCCAGGCGGCATTCCCCAAGGACTACAACGGCGATTTGTTCCTGGCCCTGCACGGCTCCTGGAACCGCACTTCGCGCACAGGCTCGAAAGTAGTGCGGGTGTTCATGAAAGATGGCGTTCCGACAGGAAAATATCAGGATTTTATGACCGGCTTCGTTGTCAGTGATAAGGAAGTATGGGGACGTCCATCCTCGGTGGTGGTGCAGGACGACGGCTCACTGCTTGTCGATGACGATGTCACCGGCGAGATCTGGCGGGTAGCGCCGAAGAGAAACCGGTGATGCGTGTCGCTCGTGCAGTTGGCACCTGTGGCTTGTCACCTGGTGGGCCACAGATCTCCGACAGCGCAGGCTGCTAGGCCAACGTAAAACCCACCGCAGCCAGTGGCAGCTTGCGTACAGGCCTTCCTGTAGCCGCTGCAATCGCATTGCAAAGTGCCGGAGCCACCGATGGCACCGCGGGCTCGCCCGCACCGGCCGGAGGCTCGTTGCTGTCGATGACGATCAGCTCCAGCGGCGGCAGCTGATGCATACGCAACACTTCATAGTCAGCAAAATTCTGCTGTGTCACCGCGCCATCCTTGAACGTGATTTCGCCGGTTAGCACGGCGGACAGTCCCCATACCAGACTGCCCTCGATCTGTGCCCGGAAGCCGGAAGGATCGACCACGATACCGCAATCGGTGACACATACCACCCGGTGTATCTTTACAGAGCCCTTGACCACGCTGACCTCGAACGCATGTGCCGTATAGGCGTGCGTATGCGTATAGACGCAACAGGCTATACCACGATGGCGTCCCTTCTTCGCAGCACGCCCCCAGCCGATCGCGTCGCCGCAGCGGGCAAGGACCGCGGCCATGCGGACGCGATGGCTTGACGGACTATCCTCGTCGCCACCCTGGCGCAGCAATTGCAAGCGGAACCGCAGGGGATCGACTTTTTGCTGGCGGGCCAGCTCATCGATGAATGACTCCACCACGAACACGTTCTGGCTGTACGAGATGGCGCGCCAGGAGCCTACTGGCAGTGGCGATATGACTGGATACACCGCGGTTTGGTAGTCGCCGACTGGATAGATCAGGTCGTTCGACAGGCCGCCGGACAGATGCTGCGGGCTCATGATGGCCTTGGCAGGGAAACTCGTGACAGCGGCCTGGTGACGCCAAACGTCGATACCCCCCTTGGCCGCGCGCGCCGCCAACCGGTGCACGGTGGCAGGCCTGTAAAAACTATTGGCTACGTCATCGGGACGCGAGAACAGCAACTTGACCGGCTTGCCCAGCGCTTTGGCCAGTTGCATCGCCTCTGCGGCGTTGTCGACCTTTTCCTTGCGCCCGAAGCCGCCGCCCATCGGCAACAGGTGGACGAACACGGCGGACCGGTCCACCTCGAACGCTTTCGCCAGTGCGCTGGCAAAGAACGACGGCGCCTGGAATCCGCCCCACACTTCGTACTTCCCGTCCTGCCAGCTCGCGACGCAGTTCGGCGTTTCCATCGTCGCTTGGTGCAGGTAAGGAAGCTCATACTCGGCGGTCAGCAAGGCCCCCTCTGACGGGACGAACGCCTTGCTCTTACCATTGGCGTCGAACGTGGCTGCCGGCATGCTGTCGGCGATGGCCTCGCGCATGCCACGTGCCAGCGCAGCATTGTCTGCGTATGCTGGTGGCTCACCCTCCCATTGTACCTTCAGCAGATTCTGCCCCTGCATCGCCAGCCAGGTGCTGGTGGCCACGATGGCCACTCCATTGCGGTTGTCGCAGCCCGGCATCTGCTTTACCTCCAACACCGCTACAATGCCCGCGCCGAGGGCACGCACTGCGCCGTCATCGAACGACTTTACTTTACCGTGGAAGGTGGGCGATCGGACGACCATCGCCACCAGCATGCCTGGCAGCGCAACATCGATACCAAAGGTCTCGGCACCGTTGATTTTCTCGCGCACGCGCTGACGCGTCACGGACTTGCCGATGAACCGGTATTCGGCTGGGTTCTTGTATTGCACTTCTGCCGGAATAGGCAGGCGGCTGGCGGCATCGGCCAACGCGCCATACGGCAACGTGGCGTTCGTGTCGAGATTGATCGCCACGCCATTGGCAGTGCGGACACGGTGTACCGGAATGCCCCACTGCTGGGCTGCCGCTTCGACAAGCATCGCGCGTGCCGTTGCGCCGGCCTTGCGCAGGCTCGTCCAGGCGCCTCGCACGCTGGCACTGGCCCAGGTATTGAACTGGCCCGCGCTAGCCGCATCGTATGGCAGCGTTTCAACGCGTACGGTGTCGAAGTTCACGTCCAGTTCTTCAGCGAGTAGTACCGGCAAAGCAGTGCGCACGCCTTGCCCATGTCCTGCTTTTGCACATACAACGTGACAAGGCCATTTCCATCAATGCGAATGAGTGGTGACGGCCGGAACGATGCCGCTAGTTCCGGCACCTGCGCCAACGAAGCAGGGAGGGCCTCATACAGCAGCCACGCACCAGCGGAGAAGCTCGACAAACGGATGAAACTGCGGCGGTCCATGACACTCCGGTTCGACAGTAGAGGAAACAGGAATTATGCCGGGATCGCTCGCTCTCCTGACTCAAATAGGTGATTTTTTCCTGCACTGGCGTATTTGTTACCTCTGCTTGTCTACCATGGGACATACACAATGCCGGGAGCTAGCATGGCCATCACGACACGTCGACGTTTCAACCTTCTTGCCCTTTTGCTGGCAGCCGGGCCGCTGACAGGACAAACATCCGAACTTCCCGGCAACGGTCTGGCGCAACACGACTTTCTGTATGCGGGCGAGGCGATGACGCGCGACGTGTACATTGTTCGCAATGGAAAAGTCGCGTGGGAGTTCCACGATGACACGGCAAAGCGCGAAATCAGCGATATCCAAATGGCCTCGAACGGCAATCCAGTGGTCGCTCACCAGAAGATTATCGCACGCCGTCTACAAACGGAAAAACAGCGCGACCTATTGTTGGTCCAAAAATTATTTAACCACGACAGTAAACAAGACAAACAAGACAACTCTGCGCCGACGCTGTTTGCCTAAAGTGGTTCCTCTAATGGCAGGATTTCTATCCGTCGAAACTCCGTAGGGTGCGTCTCTGCCTGGATTGCAATGTAGCCGCTTTCCAGCAACTGAGGGAATCCCTTCTCCATCAGCAGCCGGCTGTGTGGATCGCTTGGATTGAGCTGCGGCTGGCTATAACTGATCACAGTTTCGCCATCAAGGATATGCTTGATTAATTTTCCACCGTGAACCTCAACCTCGAATGTTACCCAGTCGTCCCCCACATACACCTTTGACTTTGCCGAGGTGCGGTGGGTAGTCGTCAGCTGCCCATTGAATACTGCTCTAGTATGTGGAGTGCAAAACGATCCGTTGTTCTGGTCACCAGGGCCGCCTCCACCAAGCATCTGCACTTCAATCGATGCAGGAAATTCCTGGTCGAGTTCCATGGTCTCTGGCGGTTCACTAAAAATCATGATGCCGTTATTGCGATAGCCCCAGCCTGGAGCGCCCGCGACTTGGTCGCCAACGAAACGATATTCTGCCCGAATGCGGTAGTGCGATAGCCTCTGTTTCCAGAACAGGTGACCGAATTCGCCGTCGAATTTGTCGTACTCGCTGTAGTCGACTTTGAGGACGCCGTTTTCAACCTTGAAGGTGTTTTTGTAGTTGACGCCGACTTGATGGCCTTTGAATTTTGGAGTCCAGCCGGATAAGTCTTTCCCGTTGAAGAGCTGAATCCACTTAGCCTGGCTAGGCTGTGGCCCGCTGGCACTCTTCGGTTCTGGTGCGTTACTGGTAACGCTTGCACACCCAGTCAATGCAAATGCGAAATACAGGGCAGTGGGGTTTATTTTGTTCATATTTCCCTTTGTATATGCGGTCAGAAACGCTGACGACCAGTGATCCACGACCTGGTGGCAGTGCCGGGCAGGCGTCGTTTTGTCCAAAGACCGGGCGAGCGTCTGATTGAGAGGAATTTGTTAGCGATTTCCGTAATGCATGGCGGCTCAAGTACCGGGCTCGTTTGACTCTCAAAAAATACATTCGCTTGAACGCTACCTCAGATGTTTCCTTCACTATATCGGCCGTTTTCAGCACGGCGCCGAGATACCGAAGGGCTTATCCGATCGCCGGCGCTCAGCTGACCGAGCACCGGCGAGGTCATGCAGGCAGGCTAACGAACCTCGCAGTCGATGGCCGACGGTACCAGCTTTCCGGACCTCGCGCGCAAGCTTGCCGCCCCGGAGGTGCCGGTCGATTCGACGATTACCTGAGCCCCGCCATTGAACACACGTATTTGCCATGCCGGCGAGGCCGCTGCGATACGTGCCCGTGGGCGAAGCGCCAGCCCTGGTCGATATTGACGCGCTGGCGTCCGTGGTCTCCCGTCGCCTGGCCGGGTGCGGCAGTGGCACGCCCGGCCACGATCAGCGCAGCCAGTGCCTGCAGCATCCCCACTATGGTTTTCAATCGCATACTCACGCGTTTTCCAATTTTTTTGTTACGCGAATGTGCTTATGCGAGCTTGTAGTACTGCTCCCAGCCCTTGCGCGGCGGCGCCCCGGCCAGCAGGGCATTGGCCTTCGGATGATTGGTGATGCGCTTGCTGACCGGATCGAAACTGAGCTTGCCGTTGACCCTTTGGGCAATCACGCCCAATGCCATGGCCTGGCACAGCGGGCCGGCGACCGCAAAGCTGGAGCGGCAGGTTTCCTCGCCCATGCAGGCCTTGAGGAAATTGGCAAAATGCTTCGATGGACTCGTCGGCACCGATGGCAGGGCGATGTCCCGTCCTGCGGTGCCCACGATGCTCAGCTGGGAGCCGTGCGAGCCACCCTTGAACGTCAGGCCTTCGCCATAGATGATTTTCCCGGGCGGCAGCTTGGGCGCGTCGGCGCTGCCTTTCGAAGGCGGTGGAATGTTGGGGTCGACGATGGCCGCACCATAGTCCTTCGGCAGCGGCGGCAGGTTGTCAACGCCGTCGTACCAGGTCAGCTCCAGGGGGGGGAGGGCGCCGCGTTCGGGGAAGCGGAAAGCCAGCGTCGACGCTTGCGGGAAGATGAAGGGGCTCCAGCCTTCCAGCCGCACCGCCTCGACTTCGGTCGGCAGGCCCAGTTGCAGGAACTCGTGGGCCGTGTCGAAGATGTGGGCGCCCCAGTCGCCCAGCGCGCCATTGCCGTAGTCGTACCAGGAACGCCAGTCGCCGTTGATGTAGCCTCGGTTGTAGTCGTGCCAGGCGCCGGTAGCGACCCAGCCGTCCCAGTCCAGCGTGGCTGGTACCGGCTGGCGCGGCAGGTAGCCGTTCACCTTCATGCCGTGCCAGCGGCGCGGGTTGTTCATGTGTGCCGTGATGGCGCGCACGTTCTTGATGATGCCGGCATCGACCCAGGACTTGAACTGGAAATAATTCGCTTCCGAATGGCCCTGGTTACCCATTTGGGCCGCCACCTTGTATTTGCGTTCCGCAGCCATCATCAGCGCGATCTCGCGGAAGCTCTGGCCCATCGGCTTCTCGCAGTAGACGTGTTTGCCTTGCGACATCGCCAGCATGGCGATAGGGAAATGCGAGAAGTCAGGCGTACCAATGCTGACTGCGTCGATCTGCTTGCCCATGCTGTCGAACATGCGGCGGAAGTCCTGGAAGCGCGGCACGTCGGGGAATAGTTTCATGATCTCGAGCGTGTGTGGCGCGCCCATGTCGACGTCGCATAGCGCCACGATGTTGGCCAGCCCGGTAGCGTGCAGGGCCTTGATGACATCCGCGGCGCGGTTGCCGATGCCAACGCAGGCCAGGTTGACCTTGCCGCTTGCCGCCATGGCGTGGCCGAGGTATGGCGCGGTCAGCGTCGCCAGAGCGCCTTTGACCAATTGCCGGCGGCGTGGCGAGGAAAGTGTGTGTGCCATGAATGTCTCCTTGGATGTGTTTGAATTTAGTTGTAGTTGCCCGGCCAGGCGATCTCGCGGCCTTGGTCCATGGCCGCCTGCCCCATCAGCGCGGCGATGCCGGAGCGATAGGCGTGGTCGATCATGTGCGGGATAGGCCGGCCCGCGCGGATCGCATTGGCGAAGGCGGCCATCGACAGGATGGTGCCGTCGTCGTCTCCGAGCTCGCGCCGCAGCTGCTGTCCGGCCGTCCCGGCTTTGCTTTCCGGTTTCCAGGTCGGGCCGCCGATGGCAAGCGTCTCGGCGCTGCCCCGTTCGATCTGGTTCACCAGCGCGGCGATGGCCGGCGCCGGCGGCGGCTGTTCCAGGTAGAGCTTTCCGCTTTCGCCTTCGATGGTGCCTTTCGGTCCCATGACCTGGATTTCCAGCCCGTGGTGGCGGTTGCTGATCAGCGAGTCGTAGATGAAGGTGACGCCGTCGCGGTAGCGGAACAGCACGTTAACGTTGTCGAATACCTCGCGCCCGTCCTTCCAGTGATTGATGCTGCCGTAGCCGACGCAGGACAGCGGCGCGGCATCCAGGTACCAGTTGGCGACCTGCAGATGATGCGAGGCCAGCTCGGCCATCAGGCCGCCGGAGTAGGCGCGGTACAACCGCCAGTTCAGCTTGCGTTCCAATGCGGGGTGCGGGACCGGACGGCGCCAGTCGTTATTACGGTGCCAGCTGGCGCGGATCTGGGTGATCGGGCCAAGCTGGCCAGTTTGTACCACCTCATGGGCGTGCAGGAAGGAGGCGCTGAACAGGCGCTGGTGGCCGACCTGAAACACCCGTCCGCTGGCTTGAGCCGCGCGGGCGATGGCCTTGCATTCGTCCACCGTGAGCGCCAGGCTCTTCTCGCAAAACACATGCTTGCCGGCGGCCAGCGCGTCCAGGCACATCGGGGCATGCTCGTGAAGCGGCGTCGCGATCACTACCCCGTCCAGGCCAGGCATCGCCAGCAGCTTGCGATAATCCGTAAACGCCGTCGGCTTGCCAGCGGCCGCCGCCATGGCCGCCAACAGATTGGGCGGGTAGTCGTCGCACAGCGCGGCGATTTCGACCCCGGGAGTGCGCAGCAGGTATTGCAGCAGCAGGCTGCCGCGCGAGCCGATGCCGATGACGCCGATCCGTACGCGGTCCGACGGCGAGGCACCGACCGGCTGGGCGCGCAGCGGCGCCATCCATGGCAGTCCGCTGAGCAGGGTGGATCCGGCGATAACGCCGGCCAGACGCGCCAGGAAGCGGCGCCGCAGCCACGCGTCTCGCAGGATATTCTCGTGAAGCTTGTCAGTCATGTTGCCATCTCTTTTCCACAGTCCAGTGACCGTTCTTCTCCAGGTAGATAAACTCGACCGCCTGGGCGCAGGGATAGTGCCGCAGCACCTCCACGCGGCGCGCGGGTGCCAGCACGAACAGGGCGGTCGACAGCGCTTCGGCATCGGCAGCGCCGGCGCAGCTCACCGACACGGTCCGGCAGCCGCTGATCGGCTGGCCGTCGCTGGGATCGAAGATATGAGCCTGGCCGACGCGGTTACCCGAAGTGGACATTGCGGTGTCGCGCAGGTCGAAGCGATGCAGTGACCGGCCTGGATGGAACAGGTCCTCCACGCCCACTGGCCAGCTATCGGCGGCGGGGTGCTTGCCGATGACGACGAGCGAACTTTCGCCAAAGCTGAGCAACGCCTGGTCAACCCCACGCGCGAGCAGCCTCTGGCGCACCGCGTCCAGCGCAATGCCCTTGCCGATGCCGCCCAGGTCCAGCTGCATGCCCGCCGCGTCGAAGCGCACGGTGCGCGCCGCCGCATCGACATCGAGCAGCTGCATGCCGCGGCTGCCCTGCGGCCCGCCCTGGGCGATATCGAAGGCGCCCCCGGTCAGGTGGTGATGGCGCCGGCAAGCGTCCAGCACTTCCCACAAGGCCGCCGGCACCGGCGCCGGGCCGTGGGCGGCGATGCGGTTGAGCGCCGCCAGCGCGCCGTGAGCATCGAAGCGGCTCATCAGCACTTCCTGCTCTTGCAGCAGGACCTGGGCTTCGCGCGCCAGCTGCATGCCGTGGTGCTCGTCGATGGCCGGCAAGACCATGGAAAAGCGCGTGTTCATCGACGCGAAGGTCTGGTGGAACATGAGTGCTTACTTCGCGCGCAGCTCGCGGATCAGGATGTTGCGGAAGGAAACCTGGTCTCCATGGTCCTGCAGAAGAATGTGGCCGTCGGCCCATTCACCGAAGCCGGCAATATCGCGGAATTTGCTGGCCGCCACGGCAGCACGGAAGGCTGCGGAGCCTCGCTCGAATTCAACAGTCTTCCTGCCGTTGAGCCAGAACGTTACCTGCTTGCCTTGCGCCAGAATGCGCACGTGGTTCCAGTGACCCACCGGAGCGGCGGTTTTATCTTGTTTGGCCGGGATCAGGTCGTACAGCGAGCCGATGGTCCGGTTGCCGTCGCGGCCAAGTTTCGCGTCGGGGTGGCGCTCGTCATCAAGCAGCTGGAACTCCATGCCGATCGCCGAGCCCACCGTTGCCGGCTTGCCGGTGAGGCGGTCGATCGGGGCCAGGTTGGGCTGGGTGAAGATCTTGACGCCGCTGTTGGCGCCCGGGCTAAGCTTTGCTTCCAAGGTCAGCTCGAAGTCGCTATAACGCTTGCGAGTGATGATGTCGCCGCCACCGCGCGATTCTTCTCCGCCCTTGCCCATGATGGTGAGGACTCCGTCACAAGTGCGCCAGCCGTGCTGTGGAAACGCGTCGGATTTGACGCCGCGCCAGGCATCGTTCGAGCTACCGTCCCACAGCACGGTCCAGCCTTCCGCTTTTTCCTGCGCCGTCAGGGTGGGCACGGCCTGTGCGTTGGTGGCGTCGCACGCGCCCGATTGCGCCATGACGGGTGAGGCTGCGCACAACAGGGCGGTGAGGAGAACAGCCGGGACGATAGGGTAAGAGGGCATTGCAAACTCCATAAAATATAAAGACGAAAAACCGAAAAACGCCAGTCGACGCAGTGTGCCATGCAGCCTGCGTTGACTGGCTAAAGGAGACAACTGAGAAATGATTCGTGTCGCGTCTGCTCCCTAGAACTTGAACCGCGCACCGATGGTGATGGTTCGGTCGAATGCGCTCTGGTCCATGAACATTTCCTCGAATTGCGCATAGCGCGAGTCGTATGCCTTGAGCAGATTGGTGGCCTGCAGGTACACGGTGGCGTGTTGTCCGATGTCATAACTGACCGACGCGTCGACATAGGTGACCGCGTTGTACCAGGTCGCCAGGCGGGCATTCGACAGACTGGAATTGCCAAGGAACTGGTTGACCAGGGCAGGATCGGCCGGACTCAGGTTGGTGTTCGGATTGCGCTGTCCGCGGACCGAGGAGAAACGGGGGCTGCGCCAGTTCGCCGCAATGCGTGCCTGCCAGCCGTATTTCTGATACCAAATTGCCAGATTGGCGGTGTGCTCCGAAAAGTCGGGCAGGGGCAGGCTGTCGCCGGCGAAATCGGTATCGAAGCCTTTCGATTCGCCATAGGTGTAGTTGGCGTCGATGCCGAGACCGCTCCAGGCGCCCGGCAGGAAGGTGAACGGCATTTTCACGCCGCCTTCCAGGCCCTGGGTATAGGTGCCTTCGCCGTTAACGGTCTGGGTCCAGGTGCCGGTACGGCGCACCTCGCCGTCAATGTCGGGACCAGGCGCATTGAAGGTAATGGTACGTGCGAACGAATCGATGTCCAGGCGGTAGGCCGCCAGGTTGACCAGGATCTCGCGGGTTGGATACCACTCCAGGCTGAGGTTGGTGTTGGTCGAACGCCATGGCTGCAGGTCCGCGTTGCCCGCGTTGGCGTTCAAGAAGATATTGAACGCATCCGGAAGGCTTGGGTCGGTGCCATTGTTGGCATTGCGGCCATACGTGGTCTGCTTGCCCAGCACACTGATATCGGGCCGCGTGATGGCCTTGTTAACACCCAGGCGAATCGCCAGGTTCGGTGCCGGTGCGACCCGCAGGTTGAAGCTTGGCAGGTTGTCGGAATAACGCCGCACCAGCACTTCGGTGCCAAGGTCGGCCAGCGGGCCGTTGACGAACTGGCGCGTGTTGACGTCCACCAGGTGGCGTGTGATGGTCGCCTCGGAATCGACCCGGCGCAGACCAACGTTGCCCGCATAGGTCCAGCCGAACCAGGCGTCACCCGAGAAGTCGGCCTGGAAGTAGGCTTCTTTCGATACCAGTTTGAAGCGGTAGTTCTGTTCAGGCGAAGCCGCCCGGACAGGCGTGTAAGTCTGGTTGGTGGCTGGATCGGTCCAGGTCGTGAACTGGGATTGCCACTGTGCCAGCGGATTTTTCAGGACCGCCGGATCGACCAGGGCGATGGGCGGCGTGGCAATGACCCCGACCTGGTTGTAGACCTTGGTGAAATGGTCCGGATGCGCCGACAGCAGGTCCGGTGCGACTCCGGGCTTTAACGCGTCGCGAAAAGGGGTGCCGACCGGGACCGAGCTAATGCTTGGATAGGCATTGTAGTTCTGCCCCGGGGTGCCAGTGTACGTCGGGGCATACATTTGCCAGCCGAAGCGGTCGATGTTCTGCCGACTGACCCGGGCGCCGAACTTGAAGCCATCGAACAGCCATACCTTGTCGTCCCAAACGCCATTGGTGGCGAAATTGCCCAGTCGGCCCACTTCCTCGGAGCCGGCAACGCTGAAGCTGCCCAGCCGCAGCTTGGTGGCATCCCATCCGCCGTCGCGAAACCCGATCGCCGGCTCCTTGCCGGTCAAGTCGAAATCCATCAGATATCCGGGCCATGTGGCTGTGCCGGTGCCTGTCTGAACGGTGCAGTTGTTGGTACAGCCGGCCGGGCCGGAGGTGGCGGTTGGATCGAGATTGGAGTCCACTGAGCCGTTCACGAGGTCTCGCCTGTTGTTTGAATATTGGAAGCGCAGGTCGCCCGATAGCGGTCCTTGGCCACCGTACTCGAGCCGCAACATGGTATTGGTCGCCTTGCCGTCGGCACGCTCGTTGCCGGCGCGCGAGAAGAGCCGCGCGGTACGCTGGACACCCTTGGTGACGACATTGTTCTCGCTGATGGTCGGCATCTCGATGCCCGGCTGCAGACGATCGAACAACACGCCATTGTTGTGGAAATAGATGTCATGGCGGTAGTTCTGGTCAGCGATTTTCGAATGGAATGATTCGAGTGTGGCCCGCCATTCGCGGGACAACTTGTAGGTGAAGGCGGCCGAGACGGCTTCGCGGTCGCGGATCAGTTTTCTGTCGTTTGCGGAAATCATGCGCGGCATCCACACGTAATTGCCAGCGAGTAGACAATTCAGGTTATTGCGGTCATGGAAGCTCTTGACAGCGTTCGTCTGGGCCGGGGTCAACGACCCGAACGGTGCGCCAGGATTGATTCCTGCCGGGAAGGGGGCAGTGACGCAGCCGGCGCCCTTGCCCGTCAGGTCGTAATAGCCGGCACTGGCGTCGTTCGGATTCTTCAACACGCCATCTGGGGTGATCCGATCCCAGTCGTTATTCTGGGCGTTAGCGTTATAGTTCGCCCGCTCGGAGCGGGACTTGTTGGCCGATACCAGAGCGGCCCAGCTGGAATCGTGCGCCTTGTAGCCGGCTAGCACGGAAACGTTGGGACTGGTCTTCTTCGACAGGGAACCCCGCTGGGCTTCGGTGATCCCGGTCAGGTTCCATCCCTTGTTGAGATCCATTGGCTGCCGTGTTTTCAGATCGATGGTACCGGCAATGCCGCCGGGCAGAATATCGGCAGTGTTCGACTTGATGACGCTGGCGCCCGCGATTAGCGACGCTGGGATATCTGCATAGTTGGGTTGAGTCGAAACAACGTTGCCGGCACCCAGAAACATGTCGCCATTCAAGGTGGTCAGCACCTGGGGCATGCCGCGCAAGGTCACGCGACCCGCTTCCCCGGCTTCGCGCGCTACCTGAACGCCGGTTACCCGTTGCAGCGAATCGGCGATTGTAAAGTCGGGCAACTTGCCAATGTCCTCCGCCACAATGGCATCGACTACCTTGTCCTCGTTACGCTTGATATCGATCGCCTTCAATTGCGATGCGCGCACACCAGTCACCACCACCGCTTGTACTGGCGCGGTCTGCTCACCTGGCGCCGTCGCTTCTGCGATCTGCGCATGAGCCGTAGCGCTTGCAATAGAGACCAGTTGCGTGATCGCGAGCGCGATCGCCGTTTTCTTTGTCTGTTTCATATGTCTCCCCTGGTATCCAGGAAATGGATGTAGTTGTCGGCTCTACGGCCGTTGCACTGCCGGGCATGGGTGCGCGAAGATCCATGCAAATGGAGTTCGCGCGATATCTGCCGAGCTAGCAACGCTGCCGCCAATCATTGTTGATGGAATATTGCAGTAATTATTGTCTTTTGACAAGATAATTACCGCAATATTGCAAAGATTAGGCGGTGACATACAGACGGTCAAGCGCTTGATCGTTATCGCAATGGTGTTTCACGGAGTTTACGCAACACGTGCAGCGGCGCTATCCCCGGCTGCCACAGGAGGGGATTTGATTCCTGAGAAGCTCAGTTGTTAGGCGATGTCGTAACGCGGGAGTTACGGGTGCTGCCGGACCGCCTGTACAAGGCGTTTCATGGCGGTTTGCGGAGTAATCCTGCCGTCGCGCCAGAAAGCGCTGGTGATCGCTGGAATGCGTTGTTCGACGTCCCGGCGCGCCGAGACGGTCGCGTTCGGAATCAGGTTGCCATTGTGTGCTGCGCGGCGGTAGGCTTGGACGGCAATGACGCCGCAGTGATCAAAGGAGCGAGCGTCCATGTCCAGCCGAACCGGAATGGAGCCTTTTGCCAAGTTAAACGATGTCTGAACAGGTGCTGACATTGCCACGCCGGCAAAATCCAGCTGGGCCCGAGCAGCCTCCGCGCCGTCTGGCCGGAAGACAGCGAATGCGTCTGTCGCGAACAGGAAATACTGGGCCGTGCCTGGTGCCGCAGTACAGTGGAATGCCCAGCCGCTGCGCGCTTTGGCGCCAGTAAAGGTCGGCTTGGCCCAATCGCCCATGAATTGCATCCCGGCCGACCCGTTGATCAGCATTTCCGAGGCCTTCATCCAGCGCCTCGCTGGCTCCTTTGGCTGGGTGTATTGCTTGAGTCGACGGAAAGTAAGCAGTACTTGCTCCATCGTCAAACTGGACAACGCAGCGGGATCAAATTCGAGCAGCGCCTTTACATAGAATTCGCCGCCACCGACGCCCAGCGCGACGGTCTGGAACAGTAGATGATCCTGCCATTGTTCGCCGCCATGGGCGAGCGCCACGAAGCCCGCGCGTTTCAGCTTTTCCGCGGTGTCGAAGAACTCCTGCCAGGTAGACGGCACGCTGGCGCCGGCGCGCTCAAGTGCACTGGTATTAATCCATAGCCAGTTAAGCCGATGTACGTTGACAGGAACCGCCACATATTTCCCGTCATGCTGCACAGCCGCGCGGACCTGCAGCGGCAGCAAGGCGTCCCAGTTCTGGGTCCGAGCCACGATATCCACGTTGCCCAAACGGCCCTGCCGCGCCCATTCAGCGATGACGGGCGTCTGGACCTGCGCGAGCGAGGGGGGATTTCCCGACAGGACACGGAACTGCAGCAATGCGGCCGCCATCCCATTGCCGCCCCGCCGACGACGGTAAAGTCGCGCCACTTGTGGCCCTTTTCGATGACTGCAGTGCGTAGCACGGCCAGGGACCTGGCATCGGACTCGCCGTCCCATGAATGCAGCACTTCAATGGGCGCCGATGATACGACGCCGTACGCAAGTAACCCGGCCGCCAGTATCGAGCTGCCCGGCCATCCCCGGCCGATCCTGTTTGCGTGGACCGCATTTTGCATATTCAGTACTCGCAAATCAATTGGAAGAAATGGCAACCGAAAGATCGAATATTCCACTGGACACAGTTCGACACAAACGGGCTAGCAACGGGCCTCGTCGATGCGTTGCGCTCGCGGGTTCATGGGCGCGGGGTGGCCAGCGGCAAACTGAACGCCACTTTCAGCCCATGCGGCTCTACGTTACTCAGTACGACATCACCATGATGGCGCAAGGCGATCTCCCTGACGATGGCCAGTCCGAGGCCACAGCCGAGACCCTTGTCAGTGGCGCGGACAAAGCGTTCGAGTACGCGTTCATGCAGCGCGACGGGTATACCTGGACCGGTGTCGACAATCGTGACCAATGCGCGGTCTCCCTGCCGTTTCACCTGGACGGTGATCTCGCTGCCGGGCCCGGCGTATTCGATCGCATTGTCCACGATATTGAGCAATGCTTCACGCAACAGGAGCTCATTGCCCATCACACGAAGCGGCACGGCCTCCCGGCTGTCAGTCGTTTCTTCGATGCCCAGGTCGATCAGTGCACGCAGCGCCCGCGGCACGGTTTCCGTCACTAGGCCTTTCACGAACGGTAGCACCTCGACAAGGGTCTGTTCCGTCGCCATCGCGGCTTCTGGCTCTGCCCGCGCCAGCATGAGCAGCCGGTCGACCAGGTGGGCACTGCGCACAGCGCTCCCATGGACCAATGAGAGGCATGAAGCCAGCGCCGGATCGCTGTTGGTGCGTAAGGCGAGCTGGGTCTGGCTTTGCAGTCCCGCCAATGGCGTGCGCAGCTGATGAGCAGCGTCGGCAATAAAGCGCTGTTGCGAGGCGACGTTCTGGCGTATCGAAGCCAGTAAGGCATTCAGCGCTTGGACCAGGGAGCGTACTTCCTGTGGTGCAGCGTCACTGCGCAGAGGAGTCAAATCCATCGGCGTGCGCCCTTCGACCTCGCGACGCAGGCGCACCAGGGGCGCCAGGCCGGCACCGCTGCCAACCCAGACAATGATCGTCATCAGGACTATTAGTACTGACAATGGCAGAAGTGTATCGACCAGAATTCTCTTCCAGAGGTTCTCGCGGTGCGCCATGTTACGCGCCACCTGCACTAGCATCGCCTGCTGCCGGCCATCTGGATCGTCATAAGTAACGTATAAGGCCGCGACGCGCACCATGATGCGGGCGCCCGCAGTAGCGCCGGCGCCAGGTTCGGCCAACATCAATTCAGCATCGTAGAAATACGGTTCGTTCTCGCGCAGCCGGGCGTTCTTTGGCGGATGCGGAACGGTTTTGTTGCCGAGGATCACCCGGCCCGGTGGCGAGCTGACTGTGTAGAGAAGGCGGTCTTTGGGGTCGGCTTCGAGTACTTCCTGGGCTGCCCTCGGAAAATCGACTAGCAGGCCGGTGGGGGTGGGTTGGACCTGACGCGACAAGGTACGGGCGGTCTGCGACAACATGGCGTCGGCGGCCTGATTCACATAATGCACCGCAAGGCGATAGGTCAGCCCCCGCCGGCCAACCACAATACCAATTGCGGAAGCAATATCCAGAGCACTAGCTGGCGACGTAGAGATATACTTGTGTGGCGACAGCGCAAACGAGGCATCACGTTGGCTTTAGGTGCGTTAGACGCATTCCGCTCCGCCCTCCAGCAAGTAACCCAGCCCGCGGATAGTCTTGATGGAAAGGCTGGAATTGTCGAGCTTTCGGCGCAGTCGATGCATGTGTACTTCGATTGCGTTGCCCTGACCGACTTCTAAACCTTCCTTCGCCCACGCGGCGATGATTTGCTCTTTTGTCACCACGCGTTCGGCGTTGGCGAGCAGCAGGTCAAGCAGGATTGTTTCGCGTGGACTGAACTCGACCGCTCCGGCGCTGCTCACGGCCCGGCGAGTGTCCCGATCGAATCGCAAAGGGCCAGCAAGCGAGGTACTGCTGCCATGACCGGTCGGCGCCGCCGCTCTTTTATGCGCTGAACGGCGCAGCACGGCGCGTAATCTAGCTTCGAGTTCATAGAAATCGACCGGCTTGGTAATGTAATCGTCCGCCCCCGCGTTAAGCAGCGTGATCCGGCTATCGAGCCGATCCAGCGCGGTCAGGACCAGGACAGGCAAATCGTCGCCTGACGCGCGCAGTTTCTGCAGCACGGTCGGTCCGTCGACCAACGGAAGGCCAAGATCGAGAATGACGGCGTCGAAGTGATGTCGCGTGAGCAGGAACTCGGCGACCGCGCCGTTAGGGGCATGTTCCACCGCGAATCCCGATAGGCGGAGCAGGGACGCCATTCCAGTAGCGAGGATTTCGTCGTCTTCGACTAGTAAAAGTTGCATGCTGATATACTAGCCTGTTGCAGTCTTTGATTCAACGCTTGCCCTCCCGAGCATGCATGTTTGGTGCGTTACACACAGCACGGATTACGGCCAATCACTGGCCATAGTCCTTGTCCAGTTCTTGCTTCATTCAAGCGCCGTTTATCCTTGTGGAGGTTGAGATAGCTGCGGCCTCCAGGTCTAAGTGTTGGCCCTGCTACAGACCGGCAACTTTGTAAATTGATTCGTTCTTCGAAGTCAGCAGCTAATTGCCAACTAGGCGCGAGTATTGATCGACATGGCTAAGTTCTGGTGACCGGCGACTGGCGACCGGCAACCGCCACCAGCATTAGCTGTATCACATGTTGCATCTGTCCTCCGCGTAGTCGCAGACGCCCTAACGAAAGTCGATATAGTCCGCTTTGGGGCGACAGCTGCCTGTCGTGACAGTCTATGATTTTTCCTGTTCGCCATCTACTATGATGGGGCGAACGGCCGAGTTCGGCCAAAACCTGCCGGTCGGAACAATGGACGTAAAAAAAGACGCCGAAGCGTCTTTCCATCTAGCTGAGTACCGCGCAATCAAGCCTTGCGACGACGAGCCAGGAAGCCCATAACGCCCAAGCCGCCCAGCAGCATCCCGTAAGTGGTTGGCTCAGGAACAGCCGAGGTTACGTCGATCGTCCCGGCGTAGCTAGCGACGTCGCCAAATGCCTTGCCAGTGATGACCAGGGTCAGTGTGCCGTTGACCGGCAGATCCGAGAAATCGATATCGGAATACTTGGCGCCGTTCGTCAGGTCAAGCTCCACGCCGTTCAACGTTGCGGAGTAGAAGTCGATATTGCTTTTCTTGTTTTGCACGTTGCGAGCGAAACCGGTCGCATCGGCGGTCATGCCGCTGTAGCTGAACGTGAACGTGTCAGTAAAGTCGCCGATAGTATGGCTCGTGCCAAAATCAGCGGTCCAGTTCGCGTCCCCAGCTGCCAGAACGATCGTCGGAGAGGTATAGTTTTCAGCCATTGCGCCGCCAAACGCGGTGCTGAGGATTGCTGCCAGGGCGATGGATTGCAGTTTCATTTTGTTCTCTTAAGTACTAGATGTTGTTGAGCAATTAAGGTAACTCACGCGACATTAGTTGTCAATGATTTATTAAAATTTCCTTAAGAAAAGACTCACTCTGCAATACCGCCAACACGAGCTGGTGCATGGAATGCGCGTACGAGCGTCCGGTATGGGCAACATCTGGTGCCCACTCGGTGGTTGAAACCGATCAAGTGTGATTCTTCGTTCGCCGGCAATTGAGTAGGAGATGGCCCATGACGCTCTCGCGCTAAGCTACGACGCTGATGTGAAGTGGCGAGCTAGTCTGGCGACCAATTGTCGAGGCGACAGAGGCTTCTCTAGAAATTCAGCATTGCTCACCTGTCGCACCCAGGAGCGTTCGTCTAAGGCCGTCAACGAAGTCATGATCAGAATGAGGAACGAACTGTCCGGATACATTTTTCGAGCCAACGGGCACAGCGTTCGGCCATCCATACCGTTCATGTTAATGTCCGTAATGAGCACATCAGGACAGCGCTTTGCCAATTTTGACAAAGCATCGTGGCCATCGATAGCGGTGGCAACGTCGTATCCCTCTCGTTCGAGCGAAAGGCGGAGCACACGAACAACGTAAGGTTCGTCGTCAACTAACAGGATGTGATGCTGGATCATAGAATGGCTAGCTTACCCGCTTAGCAAAGCAAAAGCGTAAAACCGTCGCAGCTATTAGCCGAATTCGTTGGCCTCCGCCCGACACGTTGGCCCCGTGCATCGCATCTTTTCCGAAACTCACATATGTCCTGACCACCGAGACCTGCAGAAACAGGACGGACGCGCAGTGCCCTGCCGGTGCACGGACATGTACAATGCCCTGCTCGTGCCCGGTGGTTAATGGATCCACCGCTGGCGTCAGAATTCTTCCCAATCATCGCGATCCACAGGTTTGCCGCCCCCTCCTGGGCGCGGCTGTGAAGGCGTGGTAACGACACTTTTCGTCTGCTTCGGATACTTCGTCGGCAAGGATCGAACCGGAACAGTAGTCGATCCCGAAGCCGGTCGAGAAGTCGAACCTGCGGAGGAACGTTCCTCAATACGGAAGACCGAAATTGCGGTGGCCAGTAGCTGCGCCTGGTCGCGCATGCTCGCCGCTGCGGCCGCCGCTTCCTCGACCAACGCAGCATTTTGCTGCGTGGCCGAATCCATCGTCGTGATAGTGGTGTTCACCTGGGCGATGCCCGAGCTCTGTTCCTGGCTGGCCGAGGCGATCTCGTTCATGATGTCCGCCACCTGCTTCACGGACGTCACAATGCGCTCCATCGTGGTGCCGGCCTGATCGACTAGTCGGCTGCCTGCATCGACCTTCTCGACCGAATCGTAGATCAATTCCTTGATCTCACGCGCCGCGCTGGCCGAACGCTGCGCCAAGTTGCGCACTTCCGATGCGACGACCGCGAAGCCGCGGCCCTGTTCGCCGGCGCGCGCCGCTTCGACGGCAGCATTTAGCGCCAGGATGTTGGTCTGGAAGGCGATGCCGTCGATCACGCCGATGATGTCCACGATCTTGCTCGAGCTTTCCTTGATTGAGCCCATCGTCTCCACCACCTGGCTGACGACCTGGCCGCCCTCGTTCGCGTGACTCGCGGCCGAGACGACCAGCTGGTTGGCCTGGCGCGCGTTGTCCGCGTTCTGCTGAACGGTCGACGTCAATTCCTCCATGGACGAGGCGGTTTCCTCCAGGCTGGCAGCCTGCTGCTCAGTGCGGTTCGACAGGTCCATGTTACCGCTGGCGATTTCTGCTGCAGCGGTGTTGATCGCATCGGTGCTGTCACGCACGGTGCGTACGGTCCCCGTCAGCGCTGCTGTCATGCCGCCCAGAGCCCCGAGCAGGCGGCCCATCTCGTCCTGGCGAGTCGTAACGATCTGCGCGGTGAGATCGCCGCCCGCGACGGTCTCAGCGATCCGAACTGCTTCGGCGACGGGGCTGGTGACCGAGCGTGTGATCAGCCAACCGATCACAGCCGACACCAGGATGGCCACCACGAGCAGCACGATCATTAACGTCGTAGCCGCCTTTGCGGCGGTGGCTGCTGTATCCGCGTCGTGCTCCATCAGCTCTCGGTGAATCTTCAGCAGCTCGTCGAGATGGCGGAAGTAGACGGTTTGTGCGGGGACCACCTCGGAAAACATGGCCTGTACTGCCCCTTCACGATCGCCGGTGCGATACCGGGCGATTGCTTTGTCGAGGCGTTCTTTGTAAGCGAAATACGCTTTGTCTTGCTGGTCAAAGATAGCGCGCACGTCGGGTGTCAGATCAGACTTATGCATTTTTCCGGCCGACTCGCCGCCGGCAGCGTCGGCCGCCGCCATCTCGCGCAGGAAGTCCTCGGTTTTGGCTGGGTCCGGCGTTAGCATCGCATTGCGCACTGCTTGTGCGCCGCGATTGACTTGGCTACGCATGTCGCTAAGCCATGTGACTTTGACGTACCGGTCTTTTACCAGCTGATCGGTGCGAGCTGCCACTTCCTGGATACGGCTGATGCCGACCAGCGACATGATTAGCATGATAAGAATGGCCACCGCGAAGCCAAGTGCGAGTCGAGCGCCAATGCGCATATTAGACAGGGTCAACATCGAATTCCTTGGTCGAAATAGAGGGTGCCGAAACGGTCCGCAGTGTGTGACCGACCGAGTGGCGATGGTCGAAACTAATAATGAGATACCAGATTGCAAGTCACGATGGTACCCGCGATCTTTCTGCCACACGCAAGCCAACCATTCGAAGTGTTGCGTAAGTGCGATTGCGTGGTCTTGAAGACAACGGCATTAAGGGATTGCCGCCCGTGTGTGACGTCCTAAGAGCGGCTAACAAAATCTGTTGCTTGTCGTGGAGGCAACAACCGTGTACGCATTGGCAATGCGACCGGCTGCTTTCGGCCAAAAGCATAGAAAATCCAACCTGACTTTGCTGGGACGACGAGGTGGGCTATAGCATGCAGTTACGCACCTCTGCACTCCTGTACGCATAATAGGGCGTCTGGACAAGTAGAATTCAAGCATTCGACATTTCTCCCTCCGCCATGCTGACGCCGGACTTTGCATTTCTTGACCACGCTGGCTCTGCCGGCCGCCAGATTGCGCAAAACGACTGGAGCACGCATCCGCTTGGCCCGATCACTGGCTGGCCACCCGCCCTGCGCACGGCACTTAGTATGATGCTCAGTTCGGGGTTTCCGTCCTATGTCGCCTGGACGGATCGACTGCATACCCTGTTTAACGAGCCGTATTCTGAACTGATGGCTGAACGCCCAAACGCCTTACAAGGAATGTCAATAGGCGCGCTATGGCCAGAGGTCGCCGACGCCGTGGTGTCGATCTGCTCCCAGGCCTTTGCAGGTGAGACGATGTTTTTTCAAGATATGTCACTACCAGTCACGCGCAGCGGGTGTACCGGGCCTAATTTTTTCACATTTTCCGTTAGCCCCATCCGGGACCATCAAGGCGAAATTTGCGGCGTGCTCGGCACGGTTATTGAGACGACCGAAAAAGTTCTGGCGCTAGCTCGACACCGGGAGGCGGAGGAGCGTTACCGGCTGTCGCTGGAAGCCGGCCGCATGGGAACCTGGTCAGTGGACCCTGATACGGGCGTGACGATAATGGACGAGCGATTCGCCAGTCTGTTCGGCGTGACGCCCGATGTGGCCGAACAAGGGGCTCGTCTAGAGTACTTCACGCAGATCATTCATCCGGACGATCGTGACAACGTAATTGCTGCTGTATCGCAGGCGATGCAAAACGACGCCGCCTACGATATCGATTACCGTACCGTGCCCAAGATAGGTAGGACCGTTTGGGTAAGCGTAAAGGGCCGGATGTTCACGGACGTGCAGAGCGGCAAGCGTCGTTTTGCTGGGGTCGCTACCGACATCACTAGTCGCAAGGAGGCAGAGCTGGCCTTGCGTAATGCAGACCGGCGCAAGGATGAGTTCCTGGCGATGTTGGCGCACGAGCTACGCAACCCGCTCGCTCCAATTAGCGCGGCAGCGTCCATCCTTCGTATGCGCACGCTCGATCCCAAGCACGTGGCGGTGACGAGCGAGGTGATCAGCCGGCAGGTGGCACACATGACCAACTTGATCGACGACCTGCTCGACGTGTCGCGCGTGACGCGGGGACTGGTCACGCTGGCTATAGCGGAAGAGCCATTGGGCGGCATCATAAACGACGCGATTGAACAGGCCACGCCGCTCATGCGCGCCAAGGGCCAGCGTATCACCTTGCAGCTGGCCGCAGAGCCCGTGGTGGTCTGCGGCGATAAAAAAAGATTGGTACAAGCGCTGTCCAACATCCTCAACAATGCGACCAAATATACTCCTGACGGTGGCCACATCCTGCTCGCGACCACGTTCAAAGCCGCCCGCGTGCAGATCGACGTGACGGACACTGGCGTTGGCATGGATCCCAACTTTACGAGCCGCGCGTTCGAGCTTTTTTCTCAGGCTGAGCGCAGTTCCGACCGTGCGTCAGGCGGATTGGGACTGGGCTTGGCGCTCGTTAAAAGTCTGGTCGAACTGCATCAAGGCACTGTTAGTGCCTTTAGCGCCGGCATAGGCAAGGGCAGTACCTTTTCGCTGATTCTGCCGTGCCTGCTCGAGCGCGAAGTGAAGCCAGATAGCACCCTATACGACGATGCTGCGCACCGAGGCATGCCATCATTGCGCATTATGATCGTAGACGACAACCAGGACGCGGCTTTGATGATGGCGATGCTCCTGGAGGCCGCTAGCCACGAGGTTATCGTAAAACATTCAGCGAAGGCGGCTTTGGAACATTTCGCGGTAGCTCGACCTGACGTGTTCCTGCTCGACATTGGCCTACCGGAAATGGATGGGAATACCCTTGCCCGACACTTGCGCGCTCAGCCGGAAACCGCCAACGCCGTGTTAATCGCCGTAACCGGATATGGCCAAGAACATGATCGTAAGGCCACGCAGGCTGCCGGGTTCAATCATCATCTGGTCAAGCCGCTTGACTCAGATCACTTGCTGAGGTTGTTGGCCGACATAGCGCAAGCAAATAGCTGGCATTGAATATCGCCGCGGCGCGCTGCAAGATGTATCCGGCATCTTGTGATGTCGCTGCAATATGGCTCCACTAGCGCAACGTCCGGTAAGGGGCGGGAGCTGCCGGTCGTGACAGTCTGCGACTTTTCCTGTTCGGCGGCCTACTATGCTGCGGCGAACGGCCGAGTTCGGCCGAGGCTGTGTAAAAACGCGAGATCTGCGTATTTTCAGGGGTCTCTTTACCATTCCGGACCTCCAGAAAACGCCTTGGAGAGCGTTCTGAGAGGCCGGGTATCACTGGCGTGCTGTCCGCTTTGCGTTTTCACACAGCCTGGGCCAAAAGCGGACATTAACCCGGTCCCAAAAGCCTTCTGCTACTGTCTACGAGGTAGATAGTATTTATTCAGTCGCAGGGTGCCCGAGCATATCGAGGGTGACATGCAGGTCCGCGACATCGTCTTCGGTAAGCCCGCAACTCGACTTAATTTTATCCGGGACACTGCGAACGTCCGATTCTAGGGCTCGCCCTGCTGCCGTCAGGTCCACCATCACACGGCGCTCGTCGTTTGCGTCTCTGGTTCTCGTAACGAAACCAGCCAGCTCGATACGCTTGACCAACGGCGTAATCGTGCCAGTGTCCATTCCTAGCCGGTTTCCAAGTTCGCCAACGGGAACGGGCGCGCCGTCCAGCAGTTCGAGAATCACCAAATATTGCGGAAATGTAAGACCCAGTGGTTCCAACAAAGGCCTGTGCATACGCACCATGCGATTCGCCGCGCCGTACAAGGCGAAAGACAGTTGAGTGCGAAGGCGATTGTGTCTTGTAGTCATACTCTCTATTTTACTAGGGTCTCGCTCACAAGATAATTCATCTGACGAAGCATGGGGCAATGGTGTGCGCCTTGACACATTGATTAACCCAATTTACCTTGTTTACAAGAGACTTGCATGGTAGGGATTTAGTGCGGTGACAGGTTCCGATAACAAATGTTGCGCAAAGTGTGTTGTTGTCCATGGGAACCTAGTCAAACATAGGGGCCATCGGTAAGACCTCAACCATCCTGGCAGCGTTAAGCAAGTTCCAGTTCTCTAACTCCATAGACCCAAAAACAAAGCAGAAAGGATGAACCGTGAGCCTCAAAATCGTCATCACTGGAGCGAGCGGCCATATCGGTACGCGAGTCTGTAAGCTAATCGGCGACAAAGCGCACGTCGTCGCCCTGGTCGGCTCGGCGGACGGCCGAGAAAAAGCTCAGGGAGCAGCTGAGACGCACGTTGTCGACCTCGACCAGCCTGATGGCCTTGCAGAATTGTTCGCCGGCGCGGACGCGGTGTGTGCCATTACTGCTGGCGATGCCAAGCCTGATCGTGAGCGCAACGCGTTGGAAGCCGCAGCAAAGGCAGGTGTCGGCTATGCAGTGAAGCTATCCAGCGAATCGGTGCCGCTGACGGAGGGACGACCTGGCAAACCCGATCCGGTCGCCGCGCGCCATACTGCTAACGAGGCGGATGTGCGACGCCTATTCGACGCCTACGCGATCGTGCGGCCGACTTGGTGGGCAAATCTGGACCAGCTGCCTTCTGTCAAAGCGGGGTTGGCGCAGCACGTATTCGCCTGGCCACGTCGGGAAACGTCGCTCGCGCCGATCGCACCCGACGACGTGGCTGCAACGATCGCCGCGCTGCTGCTCAATCCAGCGCCAGGAACGCGCACACTCCCGCTGACCGGACCGGAGACGCTGACCATCGACCAGATCGCAAGCCACTATGCCGCCGCCCTCGACTGCCAGGTCGAGGTGCCCGACCTGACACCCGACAGCTATGCTGACTGGCTGACCACGCACACGCCGATGACGAAGATGGAAGCGGAAGTCACGACAGCGACCTTGATGCCCTTTGCTGATCGCCGCGATGCGCCTGTCAGCAACGCGGTGGAGACCATTACAGGTCGTCCGCCACAACGGTTCGCCGATTATTTGGCCGCGAACTTTTCGGCTGACCATCTGAAAGAAAAGTGAGGACATGAACATGAAGGCTGCAGCCTATCACCACAACGGCGGGCCGGAAGTGCTCGCTTACCAAGATGTCGCCGACCCGCAGCTTAGCCCTACTGGCGTGCTGATTCGCGTCGCACACGCGGCATTGCAGGGCGGCGACCTGCTCAACCGCCGCAGCACGCCCCCTCCGGGCGACTCTGCGCATGTCGTCGGTTATCAGGCAGCCGGCGTGATAGAGAGAGTCGGTGTGGAGGTGAGCGACCTGCGGCCAGGCGACCGGGTGGCAGGCTTCGCCTTTGCTGGAAGTCATGCCGAACTGTTCGCGGTGGAGCGCGCCCATGCCTATCTGGTGCCCGATTCGCTGGACTTATCGGTCGCTGCGGCAGTCCCGGTCGAGTTCGGCACAGCGCACGACGGGCTGTTCGAGTATGGCAGGCTGAAGCCAGGTGAAACGGTGCTGGTAAGGGGGGCTGCGGGCGGCGTCGGCATCGCCGCGGTGCAGCTTGCACACCGAGCCGGCGCCAAGGTGATCGCGGTCGCAGCGACGCCGGAGCGGCTGGAACGGATCGCAGCGCTCGGCGCCGACTACCTGATCGACTATCAGGCGGAGGACGTGGTCGAGCGGGTGAAGGCGCTGACTGACGGTCGCGGCGTCGATCTCGTGCTCGACATGGCGGGCGGCAATCCACTGTTCGATGCCTGCGCGTTCAAGGGCCGTTAAGGCCTCATTGGGGCGTCGGGGGGCGCGTCTACCAAGTTCGGCTTCGAGGAGTTGCTGCCGCAGAGCCTCACCGTGTTCAGCTTCATGTTCGGTAAGGAGATGGGCACACCGCGTGCACGAGCCCTGATAGCCGATCTGATGGCGCGTGCTGCGACGGGTGAGCTGACCGTGCCCGTCGAACGGTCCTTCCCACTAGCGGATGCCGGGGCCGCACATGCTTTCGCCGAACGTGCACGTCCGCTTGGCCGTGTATTGCTCAATATGGAGGGGACGCTTGATGGATGATGCACGCATAGCGGAATACTTTGCCTCGGTCGGGCAGGTGTCGATCCGGCCCGTCTTCGGCGGGAAGGGAATCTACCTCCACGGGAAAATCATCGGCTTCCAGCGTAAGGACGAGCTGCTGGTCAAAGGCGACAAAAAGAACGCCGCGAAGATCGAGAAGGCCGGCGGCACGCGCATGTTCTACCGCAGCCGTAAGGGCCATCGACAGAAGGTGTACTTGCCCTACTGGTCGGTGCCGAAGAGCGCTTACGACGATGCCGAAGAGATGGCCCGCTGGGTAAAGATCGGGGTGGAGGCGTCGAAACGTTCCAGCAAGAAGTAAGCAGGCGGTCGCCACCAGCTCCGGCATGAACACGAGTGATAGCGCCCCTTGAGTAGGTACGCCGGCTTGACAGCGCCTGCAACGCCCCGTTTCCCCAGCGCAAGAATGATGTAGAAGACTGGAAAGGGTCAATGCGAAGGTCTGCAATGGGGCGGGAGCAGCCTGTCGTGACAGTCTGTGACTTTTTCGGTTCGGCGACCTGCCATGGTGCGTCGAACGGCCAAGTTCGGCCAAAACCGGAAGTTCGCGCGCCCTGGGGCGTGGGGCGGCAAGCTCAGCAAACGGGCTCGAAATGGACAGTAAACCACCCGCTTGATATGCCTCCAGCTGGTATGCCAGTATGGCGACAAGTTAGCTCGGTGCGTTCGGGTCTTGATGCTGCATCGTAATGGAACGCCATCATTGTGTAATCGATCTACTATCAATACACACTGGATTCGCTCTGGCCCACGCCTAGGGCAATACCGCCGGTGCTAAATGCAGCAATTAACTTCTATCGCCCTGTCAGGTGCCTGAAACAACTACCTGACGCGGTCGCCCTTTGCTTGACTCTCTTTTCGAAGGTATTTATGTTTCCATTTTCCCCCGAAGTGACCCCAGCAGTACGGGCCCATCTCGATGCCCAGATGGCATATCTCAACGAGATGTCCAATGCAATGTCGCGCTCTTTCCAGAGCCTGTGTGAAGCCAATATTCAGCTGACCCAATCGCTGCTGGAAGACAGTGCCATTGCATCCCAACAGTTCCTGGCTGCCGCCACGCCAGCCGAGGCACTCGCGGTTGCAACAGCGCGCGCCCAGCCAGCCAGCTCGAAACTGCAGGCATACCGCCAGCAGATCGCCCGCGTGGCAACCGACGCCCAGGTCGAGCTGGCCCGGGTGTCGTCTGAGCATGTGCCACAAACCTCGCGTACTGCGCAGTCGTTGGCGCAAGAGGTAGCGCGCGTTGCCGTCGATCAGACCCAGCGTAACGTGCGTCAGCAGGAAGAAAACCTGAAGAACTTCCGTAATCCTTTCGAAGGCATGCGCGGTGAGAGCGGCAATGCGAGCATGCAGGCCCACGCCACTATGCAAAGCGCCGGGAGTGCTGGCGCCCAGGTCGATGCGGGCAATGGAAGCAAGGCGGAGGGCAATGCCCAGGGGAGCGCAGCAGCGCCCAACGACAAATCGAACAAACATTCTTGACCGGTAGAGGTCGGCGGTAGCGACCGGCTGTCCGGCCTCCTGTTCCAGGTTGCTCAACGACCCGTCGCCGACGCACCCGCCCGCTTTGTGGCGGGTTTTTTGCGCGCTAGTGCTAGTCAATCCCTTGTATGTGCCCCCAATCCCGGATAGTCCCTATGACCCAAAGAAAACAGCCAGTGTGTCAATCGGTGGACTTTTCCGCTTTGCAATCTGTTAACCTGGCGCGACAGGCCGGTTTCGGCTAGGAGCAGTAAGTCAATTTTAGTTTTCTTGCCGTAGAGGTGTCCGTTGAGTGAGCGGAGGCCCAGACATCTTGATTTCTTGCTGTTCGTCTCTAAATGAAGAGTAAAACACAGGAGTCATAAAATGGAGATGAATGATCAACAACGGCTGAGTCAAGTCTATGACCCGGCCAGATTCCTCGATGCACTGGCTTTACATACAGGCGTCTCAGGTGACGCCGGATTAGGCAAGGCACTGCAGATTAGTAAGCATCTTCTCACTTGGATCAGACAACGTCGGTATCCCGTCAGTGCGACGCTTTTGTTGCAAATTCACGATGCGACTGGTCTGAGCGTTCGTGAGTTGCGCGATCTAGTGGGCGACCGTCGACGTGCCGTGCGGATGAGTGACCGGCGTGTGCTGAGTCCAGAGGAACGCGTTAAAGAACATACGCGGCGCCTAACTTAAATTGCGAATATGTGGGCTAGATCCAGCCGGTAATAGCCGCGCAGTTGAGTAGCAAGCTATTCTGGCTTGATTCAAATGAATCGGCCTAGGCCAAAGTTGGAACGATTCATACTGCCAACTGCCAACTGCCAACTGCCAACTGCCAACTGCCAACTGCCAACTGCCAACTGCCAACTGCCAACTGCCAACTGCCAACTGCCAACTGCCAACTGCCAACTGCCAACTGCCAACTGCCAACTGCCAACTGCCAACTGCCAACTGCCAACTGCCAACTGCCAACTGCCAACTGCCAACTGCCAACTGCCAACTGCCAACTGCCAACTGCCAACTGCCAACTGCCAGCTGCCAGCTGCCAGCTGCGCGTCCGAGAAGCTGAACTGCACAAACACCATAAAGACGCCGCTTTGTCTACTTTGGGACGACAACTGCACGACATTGTTGATTTGCAGCGAAATCTGACCCACTTTACCCAGTAATTTGCAAGTGAATCTGCCCCACGTTTAAGACACAATCCTGCTCAACAAGTTGAGTGGGGAACCGGAGTGATCGACGTGGCACTACTAGGCATTATTCGACGCTGGCACATTCGTGACCAGGTCCCCCTTAGAGAGATCGCCAGACGCTTAGGCATCTCAAGAAACACTGTCCGGCGCTACCTGCGCGCGGAAATCACCGAGCCGGCCTACACCGAGCGGCGCTCGCGCAGCGCAATCGACAAATACTCGATTCAACTTTCAGCCATGCTCAAGACCGAGGCAGCACGATCTAGAAAGCAGCGGTGTACGCTAAAGCAGATCCATGAGGACCTGAAGGAATTGGGATTTGAGGGTTCTTACGACAGGGTTGCAGCGTTCGCGCGGGTGTGGAGGGAGGGTCAAACTGAGCGGGTCAATCCATCAAGCAAACGAACACAATAGCTGCTTTGTCTCTTGCGTGCGTGGGTCGGCACTGCCATAGCGTTCCGCCATCATGTCGACGTAGGCGCTTACGCCAGAAATCGAAATATCGGAAACCCGCCATTGTGCATACACCTGAAGCTGGTGTTCGAGTCCGCTGGTATCGAATTCCAGGCCGCCTGTGGCTGCATCGAAAATCTTCTGGCCGACCGCGCTGTCGCCCCCGGCATTTTCGCGTGTATCGAACACAATCGAACGCACGTCACGCAAGGCGGCAATTTCCCTCGACATGATGTCCAAATCTTTTGCCGCATCCGGACCGGGCATGAAATCAGGGACCCTGATCCAAAGCACCTTATCGCGGAAGTCATAGCGATTGCGGCGATCGGGGGAATGCGTGTGGACCCTGCGCAGGCCCTTCCACACATCCATTGTCGGCATGCGCCGATATTTCACCTCCATTTTCACCTGCTCGCCATCAGGCTGAACAAACGTGCAGCGCTTCAGTTCTAGACCAGCAAGTCTCAGGGAACTCAGCTCCGGGAACAGGCTATTACGCACGGAAGGTAAATTACGCCGATCAAAGTAGGGTGCTTGGTCCTCTGCTACGATCGCACCCGGCGTACGACCGTCACATTCCAGCAAAGTCGCACCGGGCGTAGGCAAGAGGCCGTCCCACCCCGGCATGACCGCGGTGACGACGGCTGCACCACCATGCTCATCTATGCGCCAACCGTTCACCATTTCGTGGAAGCCATCGCTACGGGTATTGTCCGAATAACCGAGATGACCATCCTGAAATCCGGTAACGTAGTAGCGCACTGCCGACATCATCGTGTCGTAGTTGATTACTCGAGGGATCAGTGCTCGCGCTTCACGGTAGCCTTGCTCAGTCCATAACCGCACAACGGGATTGGCTGTATCGATGTAGCCGGGATGCGCCTCAATAATGGCGGTATGGACCGCATTCAGGTCCGCAAGGGCCACAGCTTGCCACTGCTCTGGCGTTTTGTCCGGTGTCGGCGCCCTATGGATGGCCTGGTAGCCAGCCAATGTGGCTAAGCATACGAGCGCTACCCACAGCATTGTTGGCACGGAGCTGGGGGGAACAATCGGCGGATTTTCCATTGCATAAGAGCCATGCGGTTTCATCAAGGAACACTAGCTTAACGAAAACCCGAGCTCAAATGTGCGTGCATTCCCACTTTGCGAACTTCCGCTCTTGGCCGAACTCGGCCGTTTGCCGCAGCATAGCAGATTGCCAAACCGGAAAAGCCACAGACTGTCACGACAGGCAGCTCCCGCCCCGAAGCAGCCATAGATGAATCGCTCAATCCGCAGCCCGCTTATCGTTGGGAACTATTCGTCGGAAGTCGATGCCTGGGATGAGTCCATTGCTCCTGTTCTGGATCGCCTGCTGAGTCGAGCCGAATGTTCTGCGACTATGCTGGTCCATTCGCATTTCCGGGGTCAGTTCAGGAAATTCCTGTACCGCAGGGTTGATGATACGGTCAATTTTTCCCCCATCACCCAGCCAAAAGTATGCTTCAAGTCCTGCGCTTGCTCAGCAGGTAGCCCCGATGCCTGAACTGTTTGAATTTTCCGTTACACTATCTCCACCGACGCAGGACGCTTTCCGCAATATCGTGAATTCGTGCGATCTGAGTTGGTTGCAGATGGGGAGTGAACTCGACCGCCCTTCGGTTTGGAATAGGTCATCGGGGCAATCGTTTCTTATCCCCGAGGTCTCGTGGGCTGAAATCGCGCTGCACGAGTAGATGCAATGTGGTCAGCTGCGCGTAGAAGGTCTGCTATGAGGAGGGAGCCGCCTGTCGTGGCAGTTCAAAAGTTTTTCAGTTTGGCAACATGGTATGCTAGCTCGACGGGCCAGAAGCGGACCATGGGGAGAGCACCGGGCGCTTCCGACCTGTTGTTCACTAAGAATCGGCAGCGGAATCGCGGGGCGCCGGATGGGGCAACGCTCAAGCGTTTGGCGGTTGAACGTGCCAGCTGTTTCAAGGTAGCTTTGGAGGAGCGAAGCCGTTAAGCGATGCGGCCTTGGCCCGCGCCTTGGATACGGGATGTTCCAAGATGACCAGGTCGTGGAAAAGCTCGTCCAATGCGAACTCGCTAAGCGTGAACGCGTTGGAAATTTCAGAAAGATGCTCTTCCCAGCGCAGCCGGTCAATGTTGGCGGCCTCGTCTCGCTTTGAAACCATCGCGAACCCTTGGCCGCCCCTCATCTCCCGGCGGATGGACGCCAGTTGCTCAACGAAGGCTCGCCTGTCGCCTCGGTGGTGAAGGGCTTCAAGCTCGATTAAATGTTTGGCGGTAAAGCCTGGATCGTGAGTCTTCAGTTTTTCCAGCGCGTCGGCCCATGATACGCAAAGGTAGATTTTGCGCCCAATAAGGGCGCGTAGCCCCACCGACAACGCGCGCGAATGACGCGGGCAAGATCCGGCCCTATTGGCGACACGCCCCGCTGAGACAAGAAATTGACAACCTCCAACTGGCAAGGCGTGGATGGGAAGGCCATATGCTCAATGCTCCAAGGGCGCGCGCGATGTTGGCGATGATTAAACAAAAGATCGATGATATCTTCGCGCCCGCAACGCGGGCGCGCGAATCTGCTGGCGTCACAAGTGGCTTGTGGCTTGCGCTTCGATATCGACAGGGTGCGCCGTTTTCTTGGCAAGCTGCTCATGCCGCTCATGAGCTTCTAAGGCAACCATCGTCGCACGGCATCGCTCGGCCGGGACGTTCAAATCGCGGATTGCGCGCACTTGGTCGCGTGCTTGACGAAGGGCCGGCAGTCGACGGGGACCTCGATGGTGAAGGTCGTACCGGCGGCGGCGGAGCTGTCGACCTCCGCACTGCCTCCGTGGGACTCGGCGACGCTGCGGACGAAGGACAGCCCGATGCCCCAGCCCAGCACGCCATCGCCTTGGTGGCGGTTGAGGTAGCCAAAAATGCGCTCGCGCTTACTTTCGGGGATGGGCCGCCCGTGGTTGTGAACCGAGAGCGAAAGCCTGCCCCGACGTTCGCGGGTCGTGATTTGAACCTCTCCAGCGGTGCCGTGCTTCAACGCGTTGGAGACCAAGTTCTCCAACGCCCTGCGCATCGCCGGCGCGCACCAATGGCCCTCGACGCTGTCGCCAACGACGAGGAATGGCCCGCCGTCGCCGTCGGAAAACTGGTGGGCGACGTCGCTGGCCAGATCGAGCATGTCGAAGTTGGACAGGATCAGCGGAGGCGTCTCCTCCCGGAGGACCGTCAGGGCGTCCAGCAGATCGCACATCATCGATTCAAGCCGGTCGGCGTGGCGACAAATCTTCTCGGCGCTTCGTCGCGCGAGGGCGGAGTCGTCCGTGAGGCAGACCAGTTGCGCGCCGTTCTTCATGACCGATAGCGGGGCGCGCATGTCGTGCGACAGCGCCGCGGCGACCTTGCGGCGGGTCCTTTCGTGCGTGGCGGCGTATTCCTCCAAAGCCTCGCACGAGGCGATCTCAACGGAGCGGCTGATCGCCGCCCACACCGCGTCGGGCCAAGCGACCTTGTGAGAGCGCGACACCTCGCGGATCGCGTCCCTGAAAAGCTGATATTCTCGCAGAACTTCATGCGGGCCAAAGCAGGTGAGCCGCGCGCGCTCGCTTCCGTGCGCCATCGCCGCGGTCGAGTTTTCGGTCGCGGTCTGGCGCGCAATCCCAGGGCTGATGGCCTCGGCCAAATTCTCGTAAAGGCTGGGCAGGTTGTCAGTGAGGGCGGGACCGATGAGCTCGGCGGCGCCCTTGATCTCGGCCCGCACGCTCGCCTCCCAATGATCGAAGACGTCGTCCCGCATGGACAACAGCTCCCGCGCCTCGAGAGAAAGCTTTGATTCGTCCATGCGCGCGGCTGGAGAGGAAGTCATTTCGCAATCCTTTCTTGGTGACACGAGCCGCGCCGAGGGGGCGCCGCGGGCGGGGAGATCCTGTCGCCAGGTGGTCACGCGGCGAGCGTAACTTAAAATTGCGCGCGCGTGGCGCCAGTGTCGCGCGCCGCATCATTCCCTCTACACACCGGCCAAGTCGGGCCAATCGCGTGTAAGGGAGGTTGTGCGCCGAGGTCGGTCAACGCGGCGCCCGTCCGTCAAAGCGGAGTGCTAGCATAAATCATCAGAGATCTCCACCAGGAGGCCGCCATGTCTTATCCCGATATCCACATTGTCGTGAGCGCCGATTCCGATACGCGCGGCGTGTTTGCCCCCGCTTCTTGGTGCCACTTGGCGAGCAGGTGCGGCCGTAATCGCAGCGGTGGGGAAGTCCCAACGCGAGATGAGGCGGAGTCCTTGGCCAAACGCCTTGCGCGAGCCAAGCAGGCATCGCCGATGCGGGACACGCCTGACGACGAAGTGGCCAAGGCGGCCAAGCTCGCCCAAGCCGAGCTGTCCTTCCCAAAAACCGCCGAGGGCGTCGCGCGGGCCTCCAAGACGTCGCACAGGTTCGCCGACTGCGCGGCCCGGGCCTCGGCGTGGATGGCGGCGGTCTATTTGCGAGACCCCGTCGCCGAGAACCCCTTCGCTGGGCTTGCAAGGGAGCAATTGTCGACCGTCGTCCACGACCAAAGCGGGGCGTTCAACCTTCCGGAGCGGGCTGCGGCGTCCATGCAGGTCCGGAGCGACGAGCTGCGTTGGCGCGAAGCGATGCATGCCAAGCTCGATAGGGCTCGATCCGAAGGCGGCTCGCTCGGTGGCCTGTTCCGGGAGGCGCTCGCCCACTTCAACGAGCTGCCGAGGGCCGAACGGGCGCAGTATCCGAAGGTTCACGCCGCGGGCCTCGAGAATCTGATCAAGTTCGCAAGCGGCGCCACTGGCGGCGCAGGTGGGACCACGGCGCGAAACGATGTTTCCTTGGATATCGCCCAAGCTCTCGGCGGGCCATTGCCCGGAGAGACCGGGGAATTTGAAAGGGCCTGCGGGATTGCCTCCTATCCACGCATCACCGCGCCGACGCCATACGTATCCACGCCATGCCTCTGCAACCCATCGTGCCGGCCAGCAAGCGAGGATGGAGGCCGGTAGGCAGGCAATCCACGCCGCAACCCAAGGCCGCAGCTTCGCGCAGAGCTACCGTCGCATCAAGGCGAGGTCGACTCGGCGAGGCGGGAAAGCGCTGGCAATGGCAGGTCTGACGAAGGGGCGGCAATCGACGGGAGCTTCGATCGTGAAGGTGGTGCCTGACTCATCGCAGCAGTCCACCGAAACGCTGCCGCCATGGGCCTTCGCGATGCTTTGCGCGGATGGAAGGCCTATGCCCCATCCGGCGACGCTTGGCCCAACGTCGCGGGCGAGGTAGCCGAAAATCCGTTCGCGGCGCTCTGCCGGATGGCCGGCCCAGCTTGTGGACGGACACGGAGGCTCGCCCGCGTTCTTGCTTGACCTCGATCTTGACCGCGCCGCTGGCGGCGCCATGCTTGATGGCGTTCGTGATCAAGTTTTCCAAGGCTCTGCGCATCGCGGGCGCGCAGCAGTGACTTTGACGCGTTCCCCGGAGACTGCGATGGCTCGGCCGCCCTCGAACTCTCCCGCCACGTCAAGCGCCAAATCCAGCATGTCGAAGCACGAGAGGGGCAGCAGGCGCGGCACCTCTCGCATCGCGGTCAGGGCGTCGAGAAGCTCGCCAATCATCGCGTCGAGCCGCTCGGTTTGATGCTTGATCTTGTCGGCGAAGCCTTGGGCCGCGCCAATGTCGTAGGTCAGCCCGATGAGGTGAGACCCCATGGCGATAACCGAAAGCGGCGCGCGCATGTCGTGCGACAGGGCAGCCGCGACCCGGCGGCGCAGCACCTCGTGGGTCGCGGCGTATTCGCAAAGGGATTCGCGCGCGGCGATCTCAATCGAGCGCTGAATCGACGCTTAGGTCTCGGGAGACCACCGCGCGCCGCGCGCGTTGGCGACGTGGCGGATGGCGTCCCGGAAAAGCTGATTCGCGCAAGACCTCGTCGCGGCCGAAGCGCCTGAGGCGCGCTCGTTCGCTTCCATGGGACTAGGCGGCGGTTGTGTTTCCGGTGGCGGTGCGCCGGGCCCGCCCGGGACTGATGGCCTCGGCGAAATTGTCGTGAAGGCTTGGCAGGTTGTCGGTGAGGGCGGGGGGCGAGCAGCTCGGCCGCCCCTTCGATCCCGCCCCGCACGCTGGCCTCCCATTGGGCTAGGACAGCCTCCCGCATGGCCAGCAGTAGAACCGCTTCGTCGGAGAGTCTCTCGCAAGGGAGGCTTTTTCTCAGCAGTCTCTGTCATCGCGCCACCCCTGATCGGCAAATCGCCTTGAACGGCGGAGCGAGTCCGCCACCAGGCGTGGGTGTCGGTGCGCCCGTCACCGTTGTTCAAACGAGATTAACTTCAAAACCGGTGGTCGGAGCGCGCTGCCCGTCGAGGTTGCAAATATTGTCGATGCAGAGCAACGGTCGCCCCACTCAAAGCGGTTGGCTTGGTCATCTGGCCGCAGAGCGGGGCTGGCCGGAGCTAGCCCGTGGGGAACGCGCCTCGGTAAGGCGGATCGCCGGGCCGGCGGCAGGCGGAGGTGAGCACGCGCGCGATCGTATCGGCCTCGACGCCATGGGCCGCCATGTGAGTCCAGGCGGCGACGCTGCCCTTGGCGGCGTCGATCTCAAGGCCGCGCCGGACAACGTCGGACATTTGGCTGTCGCGCCTTGATTGGATGTTCAATTGACGCCCCTTCGATTTGGCTGGCCCTGGTGGCGAGGCGTGAGGCGGTCCGCCCCCCAAGCCAAGTGAGCGTTGCAAACGCGTCAGGAATTGGGCGAGCCCTGACTTGTCGCTCACGCTCCCGCCCCCGCATCCACGACAAAAGGCCTGCTGTCCACCGGGACGTCGATCAGGAACGTCGTGCCGGTTTCAGGCGAGCTGTCGACCGTGACGCTGCCGCCATGGCTTTCCGCCACGGTCTTCACAAACTGCAGCCCGATGCCCCAGCCTGTCCGGGAGGCTGCGTCGCCTTCGCGCCTGAGGTAGTCAAAGATGCGGTTGTGCTGTTCCCTGGGAATGGGGTTGCCCTCGTTGTGGACGCTGAGCATGACCCTTCCGCGCGCCTCCCGGGCCATGATGCGGACGATTTTGTTGTCGCCGTATTTGATCGCGTTGTTAACGAGGTTCTCCAAGGCCCGCCTCATGGAGCCACGGCACCAATGGCCCACGGCCGGCTCCCCGATGGCCTCGAACTCAATCTCCTGTCCGCCCTTGCGGCTTTGGCAGTATTGCTCGCGCATTTCCTTGACCAAGTCCAATGCGTCAAAACGCGTGAGGGAGAGCGCGATTGTGGCGCCGGTGTGCAGCGTGAGCGCGTCGAGCAGCTCGCCCATCATGTTTTCGAGCCGCTCCGCATTCGCCTCGATCTTGTTGGCGGCGTCGCGCGCCATGTCCAAGCTCGGGGCGATCGAGATGAGTTGGGCGCCGTTGGTGATCACGGACAGGGGCGTGCGCATGTCGTGCGACAACGCGGCGGCCATCCTGCGCCGCAGCTCATCTTGTATAGCGGCGAAGGCGCGAATCGCTTCGCGGGTCGCTTGGTTGATCGATCGGTCGATGATTTTCCAGTCGCCCGCGTCCAAGCCGACGCGGCTCTCGGCCACCTCAGCGATCGCCTCCCGGAAAAGCTGGTATTCGTGGACGACTTGATCGGGGCCGAACGGGGTCAGCCGGGCACGCTCGCCGCCGTGGGCGGTCGACGCGTTGTTGCCGCTCGTGCCATCCGCGCGCGGATGCGCGGGGCTGAGCGCCTCGGCGATGTTGTCGTAGAAGGCCGGCAGGGTGTTGGTCAACACGGGGCCGAGCAGTTCGCGGGCGCCGTCGACGCGCGCGCGGACCTCGCGCTCCCAATGATCCATGACCGCGTCGCGCAGGGATGCGAATTGAAGGGCCTTCGCCGAAAGGCCGCGCCCATCGATGTTTTGATCTGTCGCCAGAGACATTCAACACTTTCGGAGAAAGCGGAGCCAACGTCGGCGGCCTTGGGGGCGCGTTGGCGAAACCGCGCGCCATGGGGCACGCGAAGCCGTCGCGGGAGCTGGGCGAGCGGCTGGCAAAATTGCCAGCGCGCACTGTAACAATCGAATGGCAACGCCGCTACTCGATTGAGTCGACATATCGCGAAGAGAGCGTCGGTTTAGCCGCCTCGAAATTGGGTCAGTTCAGAAGCGGCAGGCCGATTTCATCCTTGCGGGCTTGGATGGCTTGGCCAAGCTCGGCCATGTCCAGATTGGCCTTCCGCGCCTTGGGAAACATCTCCTTTTCCTCTTCCTCGACGTGATGCTCAATTTGCTCGGAGAGCACTTTCACTTTCGCGTCGTAGAGGTCGTCGCTTGGCTCCATCGAAAGGATCTGGGCAATCAGGTCTTTGGCGCACGCGTGCTCCACGGTGGCCTCGTTGACCATGTCCTTGTCCCCGACGGCCTCGCGTACGGCCGAGTAGAAAATTTCCTCCTCGGCGATGGCGTGCTTGGTCAGCTCCAAGCAGAGGTCGCGTGCGAGCTTCTTCTTGGCGACCAAGGCGCGGTCGCCCAAGCCTTCATATTTTTCAAACATGGCTTTGACCTTGTCGTGGTCGGCTTTGAGCAGCTCGATGGCATTCATGGTTTCAGGCGCGATGGCAGCGGACTTCCTTGACGGGCTTTGCGTGGCTTTGACGGTGTTGGGCATGTCTTCTCCATAAATAAGCGGCTCGACACCGAGCCTTCAATGTTAAGAATATGATAACGCGTTGGATTCATGGCTTTCGTCAGGCAAGCAGCCGAGCCATCGTAGGACGCGCGCTATCAAACGGGCAGTCGAGCGACGACACGTGTTAGTACGTTTATGTAACTCACGTTTGATGTTCCGCGCCGTATAATCAGACCAAGAACTCTGCTAGACGCGACGCGATCTTGTGCCGTCGGAGCGAGCCGCGTCGGGAGGTTGGCATGGCATCAGCGAAGAAGATATTGATCGTCGACGACAACGTCGACGCGGCGGATTTGACTGCGGAAATGCTGCGCATGTATGGGCATGAGGTGGAGGTCGCGTATGGCGGGCCCGAAGGATTGGCGGCGGCTAAAGCCACCGCCCCCGGCGTCATCTTCTTGGACATCGGCATGCCTGTCATGGACGGCTACCAAGTGGCGACGGCGCTGCGTGCGGACGAGGCTTTTCGGAGGGTAAAGATCGTGGCCCTGACCGCTTGGGGCGACGCGGCGTCGCGCGAGAAGAGCAAAGTCGCGGGGTTCGACTTGCACCTGACCAAGCCAGCGAACTTTCGCAACCTTCTCTACATCGCCCAGTGAGGCGCAGTCGCGGTGGGCGCCAGGGCCGGATAGCGCGCTGCGGTGTCGCGCGCCTCGGCTGTTGGCGTGCAGCCAGCGATGACGCAGCGACAATGAGAATACTTATTGCCGACGGCAGCGCCGAAGTGACGGACATGCTCCAAGAAATTCTACCCGTGAACGGTCACACCGCAACCGCCGCGTTGATCCTGGAGGAGGTGATCGCAGCGCGCCGGGAGCGCATGTTCGACGCCTACATCATCGACCTGGACTTCATCAATTGTGGCGGCCCCGCGGTGCTCGGATCGTTGCGGCGGGAGGGAGAGGCGCCCCGTTCCCGCTCGGGCCATCGGATGGACGGCTTCCCCCGACATGTGGCGGGCCAGCCCCTCCAGGTGTTTGTTCGACGTGTTCTTGGAGAAGCCCGTTTCGCTTCGGATGCTGCTGGCGGCGCTGGAGTGCGACCTTTGCCCGGAGTGCCTCGTCGCGTTGGAGAGGCGGTACTCCCACGCGCTTTGCCAGCGGCCGGCAAGCCGCCGCTGACATGTTGGGGCCAGCGCGCGCTGGGCATTCAATCGAATGGCGCGAAGGGCGGCGTCAACTCCCAAGGCCAGTAGCACGCGGTCCGGGCTAAGGCGCTTTCCACGCGCAGAACCCGCTGGACCTCCTCGTTTAGCCTTCGAAGTCGACTGGCTTGGTGAAGTGGGCGGCAAAGCCAGCCTCGCTCGCCGCTCGCTTGTCGGACTCTTGGCCCCAACCGGTGAGGGCAATCAACGCCATCCCCGCCCCCACGGCTCGGCCCGGATTCAGGGACGTGCTCGTGCCCGCTCATGTCCGGCAAGCCGATGTCCAACACGGCGACGCTCGGCTCGAACGCTTCGATTTCGCGCAAGGCGTCTGCACCGGTATGGGCCGTTAGCTCGACACTTGACTGCCGCGATCTAGTGCATCGCAAGACTTCGCTGTCCCCAGTTCACCTGTAAGATGGCGTATTTGTCTACGACAAAATACCCTATACTTGATAACTGGCTGGTTTGGCTAGCGCGAAAGTGGGAGCGTTCTCGACAATGAAAATTTTGGTGATCGATGACGACGCGTGGGCTTTAGAGCATCTTGCCAAGCTGCTAGGAGATTTGGCCGAGGTCCATACTGCACTGGGGGGCATCCAGGGGTTGGCCGAAACGGCGCGGATCTTGCCCGACCTCATTCTCTGCGACATCGATATGCCGGACATCGACGGCCTCTTGTTTTGCCGGCATCTGCAAGCCGACGTTTTCACCAAGAATATCCCCATTCTATGCGTGTCGTCTTGTATGGACGAGGGAGAGGAACTCGCGGCGTTGACGGCGGGAGCCGTTGACGTCATCCGAAAACCGATCAGTCCCATGCTCGTTCGCGCGCGGGTAAGGATCCAGATCGAGCTGTGCGAGAAGTCGGAAATGCTGCTCGACTTGTCGCGGCGCGATCCGCTGACAGGGATCTTCAATCGCCGCTATTTCGATGGCCGGATGCGCGACGAATGGACGCGGCACAGAAGAATGCGGGAGCCCATTGCAGTGGCCATGGTCGATGTGGACCACTTCAAGGCGTTTAACGACCACTATGGGCACGTGCGAGGCGACGAATGCTTAATGGAGATCGCCGATCGGCTTCGCCACGCAACGCGTAGGCCTGGGGAGCTGGTTGCCCGCTACGGCGGTGAGGAGTTCGTCATGCTCCTGCCGGGCACGTCCGCCTTGGCGGCCGGTGTCTTTGGGAAGCGGGTGTGCGAGGACGTACGTGCTATGAAATACCCCCACGCGAGAGGAAAGAACGGGTTGATATCCGTCAGTGTTGGCCTCGCAACCGCGGTTCCAGATGAGAGCATCATGATTTCGGAGTTGATTCGCCGTGCAGATATGGCTCTGTACACCGCCAAGAAGGATGGACGCGATTGCCACGCTGTATTTGGTGCGGGTTAATCGTCGCCCCGGCATGGTCGAGCGGCTAAGGCAATGTCGAGGTGTTGCATGAGAGTCAATGTTGAGTTAACGCTTATTTCATCGTTGGCCGTGATCTTCTAGCCAAGCCTGGGCCATGGTCTCTGCATCCGTCAAGGACGCCTCTGTTAAGTAGGCATTGTAGGCTTCAGTCACTGTCGGTTCGATGGCTTGCGTCAGCCAATCGGCACGATTGTCTTCGCTCAACCTGTTCCACCATTTCATACACTCTGCCGTATCGTATGCTGGCACAGCGAATATACCGCCACCGACTTCTTCTTCACCTGCAAAAAAGCGCAATAGCCACCCGCCGCCCATATGATCCGACCGCGGCTCGATCGCATACCTGTAATGCAGGTCCAGCTCTCCCTCGATCGAGGTATTTGCCACAGGGGGCCGAGCTTTTCGATGGTCCCGGACCACCGTCATTTTCATACGTCGCCAGGTTGCCGAACTCGTAGGCATCCAGAGCGTTGCACCGCATTTAGCATCGCCACCGACTGCGCGCCAGGTATGCCCTAGCTCGTCGACGGCAATGGCGCCAGGCTCCCAATGTTCAGGATGTCGAAGTTCGTTCATCCATCCAGCGACCGTGTCGTTGAACACAACAACTACTCCACCCCGACCAGCATAGCCATGCTCGCGCCGCCAGGCGATCGCTTTAACGGTCTGCATGGACTGAAGGAGATCCATCAGCTACCTGACTTTGAGGGCGAGGCACCCGTACTGGATTTCGAAAAATCCTCACGGCGCCGCTTCCCGTTATCGACATTGCTTGTCTGGCGGCGATCGAGGGGGCCAGTTATCGTTTCCCTGTGGCGTAAGGCGGTCTCGTTCCGGGGCAGGACGTTGGTGGTGAGCGTACCGCTCAGGCCGGCCAGGATGGCGTACCAATATGCCCGGTCGGTACCAAAGGCATCGCGGCTTAGAACAGCAATGCCAATGAGTTCAGCAGTACGAAGATCTTTGCGCCGGTTCATGGTGATGAAAAATTGTTGTCGGTTAGCCACTTGCGCGCGACGGCCACGGCTTGAACAAAAGCATCCTCCATCATGTGGAGCCGATACGCACCCGCCGGGCGATGATGTGCGGACTGATCTCGCCAGAAGGCCCGTTCGGCAGAACCCAGGGAGGTCCACCAGGTCATCAGTTCATCGAGGCTGGGCTCAGGCACCCAAAACCGCTCATGCCAGACTTCTTCGCCATCGTTCAGTATGCGAAGATCCCATCCATTGCCCAAGTTTTTGGGGAAGGAGTTGATTTGGCAGGCGAACTTCATCTGAGTGTCTTCTCCTCACGCTGCCATTTTGAAAACTCCACCTGAGCGAAGCGCAGGCCAAGGCTTCTTATTTCATAAGCGAACTGGCACGCACTTATGTCAGAGCGCTTCTCACTCGTCATCACAGGAAGAGCTCGTGGTCAGGAGTAGCCATTACCGTACTACCATAGAAGTAGAGGGTTGATCGAGTTTGAACGTTCCTACTACACGCTCCAGCGTAGTTGCCTGCACGCGCAGCGATTCGGCGGCGGCGGCCGCTTCTTCCACCAACGCTGCATTTTGCTGCGTCACGTCGTCCATCTCGGTGATCGCGCCGTTGACCTGGCCGATGCCTTTGCTTTGCTCATCGCTGGCCGTGGCGATCTGCGCCACCAGGTCGGTCACCTGCTGCACCGACTGCACGATCTCGCCCATCGCCTGCCCGGCGCCGTCGGCCAGCCTGCTGCCAGCATTGACCTGGTCGACGGAGGCCAGGATCAGATCCTTGATTTCCTTCGCGGCCGTGGCCGAGCGCTGCGCCAGGTTGCGCACCTCGGACGCGACGACGGCAAAGCCGCGCCCCTGTTCGCCGGCCCGTGCCGCTTCCACGGCGGCGTTGAGCGCCAGGATGTTGGTCTGGAAGGCGATGCCGTCGATCACGCCGATGATGTCCGAGATCCGGCGCGAACTGTCGGTGATCGCGCCCATCATGTCGACCACCTGCGACACCACGGCGCCGCCCTTGCGCGCCGCGTCGGCCGTGCTGGCCACCAGCGTATTGGCCTGGGCGGCATTGTCGGCATTCTGGCGCACGGTCGCCGTCAGCTCTTCCATCGCTGCCGCCGTTTCCTCCAGGTTCGACGCCTGCGCTTCGGTGCGGTTCGACAGGTCGAGGTTGCCGGTGGCGATCTCGCCGGTGGCGCTGGAGATCTGCTGCGCGCTCGAACGCACCTGCAGGATCGTGCCGTTCAGCGACGAGATAAACCGGTTGAACGCATCGGCCAGCTTGCCGACTTCGTCCTCGGATTCCACACGCATGCGGCGGCTCAGGTCGCCGTTGCCATCGGCGATCTCGCCCAGCATCCTGGCTGCCCGCATGACAGGGGCGGCGATGGCGCGGCTGATGAACCAGATGCCGGCCAGGCCGATGCTGCCGCCCACCAGGCCGGCGATCAGCGCCGAGATCGTGGCCGAGCGCGCGATATCGCCCAGCACTTCCCGCTCGGGCACCCGGGCCAGCACGTACAGGTTCAGTTCCTTGATATACGACGAGGCGACGAACAGCCGTCCGTCCGGGCCGTCGATGGCCGCATGCGCGAACGGCTGACCGCCGAACAGCGCCTTCACCACGCCGGCATCGAAGCCCGGCTGGTCCTGCAGCGTGTGCTTGCCGTCGGCCAGTTGCGGATCGCGGTCGATCAGCAGCGTGCCGTTCGGGCGCACCAGCGACACGGTACCCGTTTCGCCCAGCCGGTAATTGCGGATCGTGTTGGCCAGGTCGTTGACGGCCAGCCCGATGCCTGCCACGGCCAGCTTGCCGCCTGCCGTCTGCACGCGGTTATTGATGAACAACATGTAGGAGGTCGAGCCGGCATCCTTGTCGATGTCCAGGCGATACGGCACGTTACTGGACAGGAAACCATAGAACCACGCATCGCTTGCCGCAGTGGGTGCCAGCGTGCGGCCATAGCCCCCATCGGTGAAGTACTTGCCGGTGTCCTTTGACACCCAGAACACCGTGGCGGCGCTGTTCTTCTCCTTCAGGTGGCTGGCATAGGTCGTCCACGCGGCCATCCCCTCGTCCGGCAGGCCGGCATCTTCCCAGGCATGCACGTAGGTATCGTTGGCCAGCGTTTGCGATACCGCCAGCGCCTGGCCGATCTGGCGCAGGATGTCGTTGCGGATCTCGCCCACCTGCGCTGGCAACTCCTGTGCCACGGCGCGTTCGCGCGCCCGGTTGCCATTCATGGTCACGCTCAGCACGGAAGAAATCACCATGAAGACCAGTAGGCACAAGCCCATGCTCATCATAAGTTTTTTCTGAATAGATAATTTGCGAATCGATAACATCACGGCCTCTCAGGTAACCTTGAGTACAGTGTAGTGTCGAAGAGCCGGATTACCGTCAAACCATGCTATTGCGTTAACGCAATTCAAAAAACGCTGATACAAATTCGCAACATCGTTTAGTGCCCGATCTGCGCAGCCCACACCTGGCGAAGACGGTGGTTGCCCCACAGTATCGTCAATCACATCTAGCTGAAACAAGCGTGCTCATATCCATGCAGCTCTTCGACTAGCTGATTTTCCCCAGAAGCGGTCAATAGCTGTTGGCTATTCTTCCGAAGAATATGCCAGTCCCGTCGCGGGAAGTTCAGTCGGCCAGAAGTGGAAATGCCTATCGGTGGAAGGAGCGCACTTTGGCAGCATGACCAGCCGAGCGCCGTGTCATCAGTTGTGTGCGGCAATTGATACCTGTCAGGTACCATATGCCTAGCCCAAATCATTATTGGTCGCTCTACGATCAAGGCCGCTAATAACAGAGCCAGATCGCGTGTTGGTCTCACTGCGGTTCCTTCCCACATCACAGCTTGCGTTGACGCAGATGAATGAACAGTACGGCGCCAACGAGCCGGATTACGGCGATCCGTCAAATGTCCACGACAACTCCAGTCCTGGCACCGGCCGCTTCAGGTTCCAGCGCTTTCTGCGCCATGGCCGCCACCTTGTTGGAAAGGCCGTATCGCTGGCAGGTCCGGATGTGGCAGCAATTGCGGCGTTGCGCCATGAATACGCGCTGCTTGCCGGCCTGGTTCTGCCAGGTATTGTCACCGTGCTGGAACTCATGCAGTGCGACGGTGATCTGGTGCTGGTCATGGAAGATGCCGGTGCGAGCAACCTAGCTGAGTGCATCGACAAGCACCCACTGGGAGTGGCTGAGTTCCTGGACATGAGCGTGCAACTTGCGCTGGCAACCGCAAATTTGCATGCTGCCGGCATCCTCCATCGCAATATCTGCCCTGAAAACATCGCATGGAATGCCCGCTCCGGCAGGGTCACGCTGGTGGATTTCGCCATCGCGACGACGGTAGTTGCTGAGGCTGCATCCCCAGTACAGATAGAGGGTACGCTGGCCTATATGTCCCCCGAGCAAACTGGGCGTACTGCGCGCGTCGTCGATACACGTTCCGACCTGTATTCGCTCGGCGCCACGTTGTACGCGCTACTTGCCGGCCGACCGCCTTTCACTGCGCTCGATTCTATCGGCCTGATTCATGCACAGCTTGCCCAGAGCCCGGCAGCAGTGCACCTGGCGCAGCCGCAGGTGCCGCCCATTCTATCGGAAATTCTGGGCAAGCTCCTGGAAAAGGCGCCCGAGCGCCGCTACCAGAGAGCCGAGGCCCTCATTGCCGACTTGCGCGAAGCAGCGAGCCAATGGGATGAGAAGGGCTTGATCGAACCGTTCCCGCTGGGCAGACACGAGGTCCCGGCCCAGCTGTCCATTCCAGGGCAACTGTATGGCAGGGCGAACGAGATCAGCCTGCTCCTGGAAACATTCGAGCGCGCGGCAGGTGGCGTACGCGAGCTTGTCCTGGTCACCGGCGCACCGGGCATCGGCAAGACGGCGCTAGTGGAGCAACTGGCCGGCCCGGTTACAGGGCGGCGCGGCTATTTCATTGCCGGCAAGTTCGACCAGTTACAGCGCAGCGTGCCGTATGCGGGCCTGATCGAGGCGTTTCGCCAGCTGGTGCGTCAGGTGCTCACGGAACCGGATGCGGCCCTCGTCGCCTGGCGGGCGCACCTGCAGGCAGCGGTGACACCGAACGGTCGCATCCTGCTGGATGTGATTCCGGAACTCGGCGCCCTGCTCGGCCCACAGGCCGCAGTCACCGAGCTGGGCCCGGTAGAAGCACGGCATCGTTTCAACCAGGTGTTCACGTCATTCCTGAATGCATGCAGTCCACCGGCAAGGCCACTCGCACTGTTCCTCGACGACGTGCAGTGGGCCGACTCGGGCTCGCTCCAGTTGCTGGAGAACTGGATGCAGGAGCGGGCCGGCCACTTGCTGGTGGTGGCAGCCTACCGGCACGGCGAGGTCGATCGCCTGCATCCGCTGGCGGATCTGCTGGCAAGGCTGCGGGCGGCGCGCAGCGTGCCGGCGATCCATCTCGGGCCGCTGGCTACCGCGGACGCGACCGCCCTGGTTGCCGACACGCTCAACCGGCCGCCCGGCGACTGTGCCGCCCTGGCTGAACTGATGGTCCGCAAGACGGCAGGCAACCCCTTTTTCCTGCGACGCCTCTTGAAGATGCTGCACGGTGAAGGGTTGATCCATTATTCCCTGGAAGACGCGGCGTGGCATTGGGACATCGGCCGGATCGAGCGCGCCCCCGTTACCGACAACGTGCTGGACTTGATGGTACAGGCCATCGGCAGGTTGCCGGAGCCCGCCCGGTGTCTACTGCAGGCGGCTGCTTGCGTGGGCCACCAGTTCGAGCTGGGCGTGCTGGCCAGTGTGACCGGGCAGCCGCACGCGAACGTCATGCGTGAGCTCTGGCCGGCACTGGAGGACGGACTAATCGTGACGGCTGGGGAAGCCGACATGGCACCGCGCGGTTCTGATCCGCGCGACAACCGCCTCGCGGAAATACCGGTCATCCTGCGCTTTGTGCACGATCGCGTGCAGCAGGCCGCCTACATGCTGCTAACCTCGGGCGAGAGGGACGCGCTGCATGTGGCAATTGGCCGCGCACTGCTCGACGCCACAGGCGCACCGGCAGCCGACGAGCTTTTCTTGATCGTTGACCAGTTCAACTTGGGTGCCGCACTGCTTGCCGATCCGGCGGAGCGGCTGCGCCTTGCACGCCTCAATGCTGAAGCCGGACGCAAGGCCAGGGCCTCCACCGCCTACGGCGCTGCGTTCGATTACCTGACCGCGGCGTGCCGGCTGCTGGCGCCGGACAGCTGGGATGCCGAGCCGACACTGGCCTATATGATCCACCGGGATCTGGCCGAGTGCGCCTATCTGACAGGTGAACACACGGTGGCCGAACAGCTTCTGGAGACTGCCCTCAGTCACCAGCTGCCCCCGGCAGCACAGGCCGACCTTTACAGCCTGCGCGTGCTCGCCGCCACCGTGGCCGGTGACTGGGCCGGCGCGCTGCACTGGGGCTGGAAGGGCCTGGCCGTGTTCGGTCAAGAGTGGCCGCGCGCAGGCCTGGCCGAGGCGATCGAAGCGGAAGCGGCTGCCGTGATGGCCAACTTGGGCGGCCGCGCGATAGCCGACTTGGTAAATGCGCCAGAAGCACGCGACGAGGAGGTGTGCTCCTGCATGCGCCTGCTTTCCCTGCTTGGCCCGCCTGCGTATTTCAGCGGCTCTGAGGTGCTGGCATTTCTGGTGACCCGTGGTGCAAACCTCTCGCTGCTGCACGGCGCCTCCGTCTACTCGGCATTTGCCTATGTCTTCCACGGGGCGCTGCACAATGCGCGCACGGGCGAGTACGACGTGGGCCACGCCTTCGGCGAAGTCGCGCTGGTGCTCGCGCGGCGCTTCGGTAACCGCGCCGAGCAAAGCCGTACACTCGAAGTGTTCGGCCTGCTCGTGCATGCCTGGCGCAGGCCATTGCGCGACAGCCTGCCACTCCTGCGCGAAGGCCACCGGGCGGGCGTGGAATCGGGCGAACTGGCGTATGCCGCGTTCAACCTGTGCAGCATCCTGATCAATGGCCTGCCGGCCGGCATCCCGCTGCCGACCCTGTTGGACGAAGCCAACGCGGCCATCGAGTTTGGCACCCGTTACCGCAACCGTACGGCCGTGGAAATCTTGCTGCCGTTCCGGCAATTCGCCCGCGCGCTGTCGGGCGCTACGCGTTCGCCGGCCAGCTTCGACGACGACGAATTCGACGAAGGCACCTTCTTGCGCGAGGCGGCCGGCAACCAGACCGCGCTCGGCCAGTATTGGGTAGCCCGGCTGCAGGCCGCTTTCCTGGCTGGCGAGTATGATACCGCGTGGCGATGCGCACAGGCTGGCGAGCAGACCATCCTCGCCGGCATTCTGGGCATGGTCACGTGCGCCGAGCATGTGTTCTATTCCGCGCTCACACTGGCTGCGCGCGGCGCCGAGGAGCCGCTATCAGGCATAACGCGCTTGCACGAGCGGCTGGCCTTGTGGGCGGGCCATTGCCCGGCCAACGTCCTGCACAAGCAGCGCCTGGTCGAGGCGGAGCTGCATCGGCTCGCTGGTAAGCAGTGGGCCGCATTGGAGAGCTACACCGCAGCCATCGACGGAGCCCGGGAGAACGGCTTCGACCAGGATGCGGCATTGGCCAACATGCTGGCGGGTCGGTTTTTCGCGGCGCAGGGGCAGCCCGCCATGGCCGCGATGCACCTGCGTACGGCCCGTGATGGATTTCGTGCTTGGGGCGCTGCCACGTTGGCGGCCGAATGGGGCCCCACGCACGCTCCCGAACCGGACCAACACATTGCCGCGCGCGCCGCCTTCGCCGAAACGCTCGACGCCCAGGGCCTGATCAAGGCTAGTCTGGCCATTGCCGCAGAAACCATTCCGGACCGGTTGTTCGAGCGTATCCTGCGCATCATTGCCGAAGTTGCCGGCGCCGATGCCGGCGCGCTCGTGCTGGGCGGGCCGGACGTGCTGATGGTCAGGGCACGGATAACCGTCAGGGATAGTACCCGGGTGGCCCTGTATCACACGAGGCTGGAAGAGTGTACGCGGCTGCCAGGTGCCATCGTGCGTTACGTGGCGCGCCTGCAGGAGCCGGTAGTGCTCGCCGATGCGGCCGGCGCCGGCCCATTCGCCGCAGATCCCGATGTCGGCAGGTTAGGCCTGTGCTCGGTACTGTGCGTGCCGCTACGCCAGCACGCGCAGCTTGTCGGCGTACTCTTGCTGGAGAACCGCGCGCTGCCCGGTGCATTCACGGCGAAGCGGGTCGACGTGGTGCAGGCGCTCGCCGCCCAGGCTGCGATAGCGCTGGAAAACAGCGCCTTGCTGCGCGAACGGGAAGGCGCCCAGCAGGCCGCCGCCTTCCTTTCCGGAGCCGGTGCGGTACTGGCCGAGTCGCTCGATAGCACCACGACCCTGAGGCAGATCGCTGCGCTGGCGGTTCCCGCCTTTGCAGACTGGTGCCTTCTGGACCTGGCCGCAGCGGACGGCACGCTGCAGCGCGCCGAAGTGGTCGCCGCCGACGCGGCCGAACCGGCGAACTCGCGCCGTGCCGAAGCCCTGCGGCGCGCGCCGCCTGGTCGTGTCGGCATGGAACGCCATGTGTTGAGAGAGGAAGCGATGCCCGATGGCGTGCTGGCGCTCGCCCGCGGTGACGCCGACCTCCAGGCATTGCTGGAAATCGCGCCCCGCTCGATGATTGCCGTGCCGCTGGTGGCACGCGGCCGCACGCTGGGCATGCTTACCTTCCTTACTGGCCAGGGTGGGCGCCGCTACGGCGAAGCCGACCTGGCGGTAGCGCGCAAGTTCGCCGACCGCTGCGCGCTGGCCATCGACAACGCGCACCTGTACCGCCAGATGCAGGACGCGGTCAAGGTGCGTGAAGACTTCCTGGCAGTGGCCTCGCACGAACTGCGCACGCCGCTGACGCCACTGATGATCCAGATCCAGCTGATGCAGCGCCGCCTGCCGGCACTGGCACGGGACGAGGACAGTGCAGCCTCGCTGGCGCGCAGTCTTGCTGTATTGCAACGCCAGGCCGTGCGGCTGCTGCGCCTTGTCGACGAGTTGCTGGACATCGCTCGCATCAGCGGCGGCCGCCTGGCACTGACGCCGGAACCTGTCGATCTCGTGGCACTGGTGGATGACGTCATCAAGGAACTCGCTGCCGGCGGTGAGATCACGCCCGCTGCCGCGCTGGTGAATATGACCCATGGCAGCGACGTGCACGGGTTCTGGGACAGGCTGCGTGTGGAACAAGTGGTCTCGAACCTCATCTCAAACGCAGTTAAGTATGGCAAAGGCAAGCCGGTTGAGGTCTATGTGTGGTTAGAGGATGGCACGGCGGCATTTTCTGTAACGGATCACGGGCTGGGCATCGCGGCTGAGCATTTGGAGCGGATTTTTGGTCGATTTGAGCGTGCGGTTCCGGTGACGCAATACAGCGGGCTCGGGCTGGGTCTGTATATCGTCAGTGAAATTACGACGGCCTTAGGGGGGACGATCCACGTTGCTTCCGTGCTAGGGGAGGGATCGACATTTACAGTCCGCTTGCCACTTGGATGGGGCGGCAAGGCAGTGAACAACATGGGCCCAACGTAGCTATGCTCGCGAACGACCGGATCCACGAGAATTGCACCGGCCCTTTGCGGTGGTGGCAGCGGCACCTACATGAACGACGTCCGGGCTCCCAACGTGAGCAAGTCACTCTCCTTAGATGGTCAATCTCTGGACGATGTTGCTTTGACAGCCGATCGCCAGGACTTGGTTGATCAATTCAATGCGGCCGCCGGTTCGCCAGGGAAAGTCACCGAAGAAATACAAAGGGACTTTGGCCATGGACGAATGCCGTATCGAGATGCGGTGGCGTATCGAACAGTGTGCGGCGAAGGCGCAATGCATAACCGCCTCAGGCGGTGCTGGTCAGCATCATTTGGCTGTCGCATTGCCAAGTTGGAACACATTGACGACGTCCTTCAGCGTCGCCGCCCGGTCCTTCATTGCCGCCGAAGCCGCGGCGGCTTCCTCGACCAGTGCTGCATTCTGCTGCGTGATGCCATCGATCTCGCTGATCGCCCGGTTGACCTGCTCGATGCCGCTTTCCTGCTCGGCACTGGCGATACTGATTTCGGCCATAATGGCGCTCACGCGTTGCACACTGACGACGACCTCTTGCATCGTCGCGCCAGCGGCGTCTGCCAGCGTGCTGCCGCGAGCGACGGCACTAGCCGCCGTCCCGACCAGTTGCCTAATTTCCTGGGCAGCGGCGTTAGAGCGGTGGGCCAGGCTGCGCACCTCGGCGGCGACAACGGCAAAACCCCGGCCTTGCTCACCCGCTCGGGCTGCCTCGACGGCGGCATTCAAGGCCAGAATATCCGTCTGGAATGCGATTCCTTCGATGACGCCAATGATATCGCCGATCCTGGCGGATGTTGTCCTGATTTCTCCCATCGTCTCGACGACTTCACCAACAACCACGCCGCCTCGGACGGCTACGTCCGAAGCCGTTGAAGCCAGTGCGGTTGCCTCGCGGGCATTGCCGGTGTTCTGTCGCACAGTCGAAGTCAGTTGCTCCATCGTGGCCGCAGTCTCTTCCAGCGAACCGGCCTGCATTTCGGTACGGGACGACAGATCCATGTTGCCGGTCGCTATCTGGCTCGATGCCGTGGCAATGCTGTCGGTGTTGGTGCGCACTAGCGAAACGATGTTGTGCAAGCTGCTGCGCATATCTGCCAGTGCCAGCGTCAGGCGTCCGGTTTCGGTGCGCGTGTCGGTTCGGCCGTTAAGGGCACATTCAGAGAGGTCCCCGCGGGCAATGCGGGCGGCAGTTTGCATGACCGCATTGAGCGGGACGACGATGGCACGCGCGTTCATTTGGCCCAATGCAAGTGCGACGACCATCGACAAGATCGACACACCCAGGATCTGGCGTTTTGCATTACGTGCGGCATTTTCCCCTGCTGCGGCCAGCAGCGTCGAATTCTGTTCGATATGCTCACTAAGCGCAGCCATGCTTTCCTCAAGCGTGCGAAAACTCGCCAGAAACGCGGGGTAGGCCGCGTCAATGGCGGCTTTATCGCCGGTGCCCATCTTTCCAATAGCGCTGGCACTTGAAAGATATGCCTCGGCGTCCGGTATCACCAACGCCATCGCCTGTTGCAGGGCGGCGTCGCTGGTCAAACCGGCCATGCTGGCCAGACGCGCGCGCAATAGTGTCGTATGTTCCAAGAGATCTTTGCGCGCTTCAGTCGCCTGGGCAGCATCGCCGTTGGTTGCACTGAGCAGGATGCCCAGGACGTCGCCGCGGATGGCGTCATGGGCCATGTCGGCTTGCAACTGGTCCTTAATGGCGCTGCCATTGTCACGCACTGCCTGCATAGCGGCGTCCAGGTCGCGGACGGCCTGGAAGGCAATCAGCCCGCACACCGCAACAAATAACAGAGTGGAGACGTTAGACAGCAGCAAGCGCTTACGGATCGACAGGTTCATAGATGCGGTGATATCAGAGCTTGATAGACAGGCCGACGGTCAGGCCTAAGTCAGGCGTACGCCCATTCAGACCGTGCGAGAATGCCGTATCAATCTGGACGTTTTTCTGCAGGAGATACGCCGCACCGACTGACAGGCTCGCTTCGGTACCGCCATGGGCCGCGCGCGCTATATGGGGCGACGAAACCTCGACGAAGCTACGCAGGCGCTCGCTCAACGCCTTGCCTACTACCAGGCCGAAAATCGCAAACGTCGTACCGCCGTTGGCCTTTTCGTGGCCAATTCCGGGCATGATGCCGAGCGATAGGTCATGTGGCAGGTCCCACTCGGCAACCACGCGCGCTGTCGGTCGCGTTCCCTCACCGCGAAATGCGGTGCTACCGGTGCTGAGGTCCGCGTGCAGCAACACAGCGACCGACGGCAAGTTGCCGACGGCGTCCATGGCATGCCATTTCATACCCAACGAAGTGTCGGCATAGCCACGTTCGGTAACAGGGGCATGGCCCGCCGTCCTGCTGCGTTGGCGTAGCGCACCATCGGACTCAAGGCGCAGTTCGACCGTCTCGCCAATGCCGAAGCGGAGCAACGTCGGCATCGCCCAAAGCGTTTCAGTGTCGCCACGGCCCGTAGTGCGATCGCGCGCAACGCTTGTTTCGATTTGTATGCGCCCCTTGCCCACGACATTGCTGGATTCAACGAAATCCGGACGGTCTGTGGCAATGGGCTCCTCGTCTGCTGCGTAGGCAGGAGATGAGACGAACGCAAACATGGTGAAAGCTGCCTGGAGGCGGCAGCGAAATCGGATAGACAAAGGAAACTCCGGTATGCAAGGGGAGGGTACAAGTAGGCCATTGTCATACCGCAGGGGTAGCGTTCGCATGAAACCTGCAAGAGTGATATTGAAATCGCGGGGGAGGGCGTTGTAGTTGTACAACGATGCAGATGCTGTTAGCGCAAAAGTGAGTTACAAAAACATTTCGTTTTCGCAAAAATGCATGGATCAAGGCTACACGTGCTCAGAACAGCATTTCGCAGCAAGAATTTGCAACGAACTGTTTTGTCGATACCGACACTACTTTCTCGGTATCGACAGCACTTTCGATAGGTATCATGGCACCAGCAGAATTTTTTCGCGGCACTTTAATAACAGTTGTCTACAAAATGTTTAAGCGCGAAGCGATGAGGCCATTGGGCCAGCAGCGTTGTCTAGCACTTTGCGCTCCAATACGGCAACGCATTGGAAACACCTGAGCAAAAATATTTTCCCAAGGCAAACCACAGCTGTAGGAGCTAAGTTTTGCTAGAAGCCGAGGCGCTGCAGACGTTTAAGTACTATACTCGTGCTTTGCAGCCAGCCTGTTTGGAAGTTCGTAAATAGGCGGTTGATATCAGAGATAAAATTATGAACAATGAAGTATTGGCGATGATTAAAGAGCAGGCGGCGCAGATTCAAATGTTAAGCGAGGCATTTCATCAGCAAACAAAGCAGCAAGGGATTTATGCGCTTCGAGATCTTGCACTGTTGAAAGTGTTGATACTAGAGCTTGAAGAATCGCAGCCAGGGATTTCTGCGAGTCTGCAAAAGCGCCTGGATATGCTTATCTTGCAAATCGGCGATGACCCCGATCTATGCGCATCAATTCACTTGGCAAACCAATTTCTCGTGACTCCAACGAAGACCTAGGGGATGATTATCTGGCCTTAGCTATGGCCAAAGGAACCCTTAACTGTGAGAATAACGGATGAGATGACTTCCGTCAGAGATACTGGCGATCGTATTCTCTAATTGGCGTACGATAAAAATCAAGTTGTGCACGATTTTTGGCATCGCTTTTGAAGACAGCGTGGCCTACCAGCAATCAGCGGACTATTGTAGAGAACGAAGAATGGCATGGTGCGATGTCCTCAGCCGACACGCGTTCGGCGACCCTAGTGTGCCAGTTTTAAGGGCTGAACGTCTGCGATGGGGTGGAGCTGTCGCCACCAGTGTCCGACATGGCGGCATTGTAGCGCGGCGTTAGTGGCAATGCGTTGAGGGCTGATGGCCGGCCCTGGGTAGGTTGTCGTAGAACCCGACAGACTGTTTCGAACGATAGGCGGTGTTCACATAATGCGTGTGGCTGTGTACATCCCGTGCGACCTAAGGATTTCGAGCAACAGGTCAATAAGCTTTGCAAGTTCTCGATGTGGGCGAGGCTTCATTGCAATTCTATCGAGAGGCGCTGATCGGAGCACAAAGCTTAGGTTAGAGCGGCTAACAACACCTTTCGCTTGTCCTAGGGGCAACAACCACGTGCACTTTGGCAATGTGACCATTCGCTTTTGGCGAGAAGCAGCCGTTGGCCGCGGGTACGTTGTACTATGGTAAGCGTCCATAAGACTAAGGAACCCCATCCACCAACTTGCTCGCTCAGGCAGCTTTCTTAGGTCTGACGAAGGCTTTTCAAGCAAAAGTAGCCGGCTCAAGGTCGGCTAAATCTCGTTCCTTGGGGGAGCTAGAGGACACATATGCACCTCTCAACTTGCCCCTGACTAAACCAATTTCATCTGGTCATACTATCCATTACTGAAGCGCATATCGCGTCATGTGGTGGCATAAAAACTAGTCGGTCCCTGCGACTCGGGTTGGCTCTTTACAATCTAACTACATTGGACGTTCACGTTTGCGCGCTACTGTAACTGCAGCACAGGCCGTCCACCCGTGAGCTTTGATATTTTGATGACTACCGTAAATTTTCCCGGACAAGCGCTTGGAACCCCCTAAGTAGCAGTGTCTTGAAATTGGGCAATGCGGGTGAGCAGTTTGTCAGCTCGGCCTGTCGAGGCTCACGCTCTGCGTTCTCGCCAAACCCGTACCCGTGCCGGACAAATGTGTAGAGCTTGCTCAGTGTGGCCTTGTATAATTGAAGTGGTTTCAGCTCCAGACGTCAGTTGGCATTTGGGCAACTAGGATAATTATGACTGCTCAAAATTCGGTAACGACGGCGTTTATTTCAACGGGTATTCCTGGCTTGGACAATGTCCTTGGAGGAGGATTGACGAAGGAGCGTTTGTACTTGCTCGAGGGTGATCCTGGCTCTGGGAAGACGACTATGGCCCTTCAATTTTTGATCGAGGGCGCCCGCTTGGGGGAGACAGTTCTCTACATTACGCTTGCCGAGAACAACATCGAATTGCATGCAGTAGCAGACGCTCACGGATTCCAGATGGATGGGGTGCAGGTGCACGAGGTGATACCTGAAGAAAGCTTACTAGATCCGAGTGAGCAATACACGGTCTTGCACCCTTCCGAAGTCGAGCTAAGTGAAACAAACAGTCTTATTCTGGGGATGATCGAGAAGCTAAATCCTAGCCGGGTGGTCCTCGACTCTCTCTCGGAGCTTCAGCTTTTGTCAGGTAGCGCTTTGCGCTACAGACGTCACGTGCTTGCCTTGAAACAGTACTTCGCAAAGCGTTCATGCACAGCTCTACTTCTTGATGACAAGACTGCAATTCGCGGAGATCAGCAAGTCCGAAGCATTGCCCATGGGGTGATTACCTTACAGCATACGGATTCGGAATATGGCGCCGAAAGGCGGGTAGTCCGTGTACTTAAATATCGTGGCATTTCCTTTCGACGTGGACCCCACGATTATTCGATTATTACAGGTGGAATCGTTGTTTATCCGCGAATAATTGCCGCTGAGACTCGCGAGCTAACTCCGCGAACAAAAGTCCGCAGTGGCATTGAGGAGTTGGACGCTTTATTAGGCGGAGGTATCGAGGCGGGCTCAAGCACCCTGGTGTCAGGACCACCAGGCACCGGTAAATCAACGCTCGCGGTGCAATTTGTTAAAGCAATAACCGACCAGGGCGACAAGGCAGCAATGTTCCTTTTTGAGGAGTCATTCAACACGCTGTTAAATCGGTGCTACGGTGTGGGAATCAATTTGCGCGATCCTCATGATGCAGGACTGCTTACGATACACCAGATTGATCCGGCTGAACTGTCACCTGGCGAATTTACACATGCTGTGTGTCGGGCGGCTGACGCCGGCGCGAAAGTAGTGGTTATCGACAGCCTCAACGGCTACTTGAATGCGATGCCGGAAGCTCGGTTTCTGACGACACATCTGCATGAAGTGCTCACGTATCTAGGGCAACGAGGTGTTGTAACATTCTTAATTGGGGTGCAACAAGGAATCGTCGGAGCAATGACGACAGGAATCGACATCAGTTACATGGCCGATAACGTTTTGATCTTGCGGTATTTTGAGGCCCGCGGTGCTGTCCAAAAAGCAATTTCGGTGTTCAAGAAAAGGGGCGGCGCGCACGAGACAACCTTGCGCCGATTTGGTATTACAAGCAGCGGGATCGAAGTCGGTCCGGTACTCGACAATTTCCAAGGAATTCTGACAGGCGTACCAGCCTTGATCAATGGCGAGCAGGACGTCGTCGTTTTGGCTCAGCAGCCATAATCAGGGTAATAATGGTAGGTTTAGTTGTGGAAAATCGCGTTCTGATCTATGCCCCGATTGGCAAAGATGGCAGGCTAATTGCCCAGTTACTGCACCGAGGCGGTGTGGGTCAACATGTTTGTACCACCTCGGCCCAGGTTGTCACTGAGCTAACTAACGGCGCTGGCGCACTGCTATTGACAGATGAAGCGCTAGACTCATCTTTGTTGCGTTCACTCAATCATTTTATCCAGCAGCAACCTGCTTGGTCTGATCTTCCGATTCTTCTGATGGTGCACAGCGCTCGTGCTAATGATGAGTCAAGCGGACTGTACGACAAGCTTGGATATGTTTCTTTATTGGAACGCCCGCTTCAGGGAGCGACGATTTTGAGTGCTGTTAAATCGGCTCTTCGGGCACGCGAGCGTCAGTATATGATGCGGGAAATAGATCGCCGCAAAGATGAGTTTTTGGCTATGCTGGCGCATGAACTTCGTAATCCCCTCGCCCCAGTTAGCGCAGCATCTGACTTGCTCAAGCTCGGCAACCTGAGCTCCGAAAAAATTAAACAGACAAGTGAGGTCATTTCGCGCCAAGTCAGACATATGACGGGCCTTATTGACGATTTACTCGATGTTTCCCGTGTTTCTCGGGGGCTTGTCAATCTTGATAGCGCCGCCGTTGACGCGAGGCAAGTGATTTCTGGAGCGCTCGAGCAGGCCCGTTCGTTCATCGATGCAAAACGTCATCAGTTGATTTTGCGAACATCGCCGGAGCATGCATGCATCCAAGGTGACCACAAGCGACTAGTCCAGATTCTCGCTAACATCCTTAACAATGCGGCGAAATACACTCCTGAAGGTGGAGAAATTTCCCTATCAATGGATGTTGACAATTCCGAGGTTACTTTTACCGTATCCGACAATGGGATTGGGATTGCTAACGATGTGATCGAACATGTTTTTGAGATGTTTGCCCAGGCAGAGAGAAGTGCAGATCGCGCCCAAGGTGGGCTCGGTATTGGCCTTGCGTTAGTGAAAAATTTGGTACATCTCCATCGAGGGAGAGTCACCGTTCATAGCGATGGGATCGGTGCTGGTAGCAGCTTCAAGGTCATCCTACCGCGTTGCGCTGAAATCAATCATCCTTTAGTAGAACTAATTGTCCAGCCTCAACAGCCGACTAGATCACCAAAAATCCTTGTGGTTGACGATAATAAAGATGCCGCTGACATGCTCGGCCTGTTTCTAGAAGCGGCGGGATATGACGTCAAAGTTGTTCATAGCGCTACTGCTGCGTTGTCTATGGTGGCTAAGGGTAATGTGTTTGACGCCTGTCTGCTTGATATAGGGCTGCCTGATATGGACGGAAATGCCCTTGCAACGCGATTGCGCGAACTTGCGCCAACTGCGGAATCGTTCTTAATAGCTATCACTGGATATGGCCAAGATAGTGATCGTGCGAGAACTCGCGAGGCTGGCTTTGACGAACATCATGTCAAACCAGTGAACATGGACAACTTGTTGCGCTCGCTAGCCGCTTTGCCTTAATTAATCTTCTCTAGAAATCTGATTGTTGTCACTGTCTCCAAGCTACAGGTTCCCCATCGGGGATGGATACGAGGACGTCTGACGCCACACTGCTGTCGGAAATGTAACGGTCTGCTCTGCGGCGCTGTCAGCCGGTCGCTGGGCACAACGACTGGCAGGTTAGCGTTTATGGAACGTCAGCATCAAGTGCTTTGCCGCCACCGCGTTGGCCTACGCGTCGGTCTGTTCAGCCATCTCAAGTGCTCTTTGATCTCGGTGCCCAGGTATCGGACGGTGTTGTCCGGTTTCGTATGACCGAGTAGCAGTTGCACGGCCCTGAGATTTTTTTGTTTGGTGGTAGATGAGCGTTGGTTTTGTCTTGCGCATCGTGTGCGTACCGTATGCTGCTGAGTCCAAGCCAATGGTTTCGATCCATCGGTGGACAATCCGCGCGTACTGGCGTGTCGAGAGATGGGGCGAGTCTGGGACGCGACTCGGAAACAGGTAATCTCCGGTCCGTGGGCCGCGCTCGCCGGGCCAGTTTGACAGGCTTAGGCGAGTGCCCTTGCTCGGTTCGAATTGAACCGGCTGCTTTGTTTTCTGTTACATGACGATGGCAGGTCCGCCGATTCGACCTCCTTGTGAGAGTCCTACACCTTTAACTGCACTAGGTCACAGCCGCGAAGCTTGCTGTCGATGGCTAGGTGATCTCCTGACGCATGCAGTTTCATGACGCGTTCAACGTCCCAAGGAAGGAAAACAGCTGCGCAGCGTCCAAAGGTTTAACGAGGTGAAGGGCAAAACCAGCCTCTAGTGTCTGCTCACGGTCCTGCTCTTGTCCGTAGCCTGTGACCGCAATCATTATTGATTTGGCCATTCCGGGCATTTGACGAAGGCGCCGCGCTAACTCCTTTCCATCTAAGTCAGGAAGACCAATGTCGAGTAGGCATACGTCAAATGCCTCACTTTCAGCACATGCTAGTGCGTCTGCAGGATGGTGAACAACAAATGTGGTATGCCCAGCAGCGTCGAGAAGCATGGCGAGTGTACGCGCCCCATCTACGTTATCATCAACCACGAGTAAGCGCAGCGAATGCTGCTGAGCGGGCAATGTCCGTGTGGCCTCATGAACTGATCGAGGTTCGGTCGGAACATTTAGGCGAGGAATACATACGGTAAATTTGCTGCCTTTACCTGGACCATCACTTTCGCACTTGACGGTTCCCTCGTGGAGTTCGATTAAGTTTTTGACCAATGGTAGGCCTAGTCCGAGTCCACCTGATGTCCTGTCAGATGTGACCTCTGCTTGGGAAAATAGATCGAATACTCGCCTGACTAAATCCGGCTGCATCCCGATGCCGTTGTCCAATACGGAAACCATAACGTTGTTGCCGTGCGCCTCTGCACGGATCTCGATCTCCCCACCTTTAGGCGTGTATTTCGCTGCATTGTTCAGTAGGTTTGCAATCACTTGCACAAGACGTTTGCGGTCGCCATTTACCACGGTTGTACGCGGTGCAAGGTCCACACGAAGGTGATGCTGTCTTCCTTGTATCAGCGGAGTCACTTGCTCGATTGCTTCCCCAACAATTTGCCTGATGTCGATGGGGATACTTTCAAGCTTCACTAACCCTCTACTTACCCGCGAGACATCCATCAAGTCGTCGACCAGGCTACTCATGTGCCGAATTTGTCTAATGATGACTTCGCTTGTCTGCCGCACCCGGTCCTTGTCGAGAGGAGCGATTCTCAACAGCTCCGCTGCCGAACTGATTGGCGCCAATGGGTTCCGAAGCTCATGCGCTAGCATTGCAAGGAACTCATCTTTTCGGCGCTCTCCTTCCTTCAAACGCTCTTCCGCGAGTTTGCGTTGGGTGATATCGCTGGCTGATCCAATCCATTCGCGGATGTTGCCGCTTGCGTCAAGCAGAGGCACGGCCCTGGAAAATGTCCAACCCGGAGAATCATCTTGGCGCAAGACCCGATGTTCGAGTTCGAACACGCTTTTCCGATGTATGGCTTCTTGAATTTTGTGCCGCGCTAGCGCAAGGTCCTCGGGATGGACATACTGCTCGATACGGTATTCAGCCCAGCCGGCAGTAGTCTTGAGGAAGTTCCGGCCATCGAGTTCATGCATGTACCTCCAATCAGGACTCATACGGTAGAGAACCTCCGAGGTCGCCGAAACGTAGGCATTGAGCCGGCCTTCGCTCTCGCGCAGCGACAACGCTGACTGCACCTGGTCGGTGACGTCAATCGTTGTGTGCGAGATGCAAATCAAACTTCCTTCCTCGTCGTAGATGGGCGTATTGGTGGCGCTCCAGTACATATCCTCGAACCAGCTTCGGCCATCCGCATGCATCTCAATTGGATACCGCTGCGCTACCATCTTCTGGCTCTGACCGGTCTCGATGGCCATTGCGATTGAACGTGCAAGATCTTGTGCACCTGTGTCGCCGTAATCATTCGGATCATTTGGGAACACGGAGAACAATGGACGCCCCTCTACTTCTGCGCGCGTTCGCGAGACTGATGAAAGAAAAGCTTCATTTACCGCCAGGATCTCTAGATTTTCTGTCGGCGCCAACAGGTACTGACCGATAGGGGAGCGGTCAAAAGAAGAGTGAAATATTTTGTCAGGCAGCATGAGTCTTCCAGTGGAATAACGCGTTGAAGGCATGTGCCTAAGCGTTTCCCATCTTACGGAACTTTCTCGCTTTGGCGTCGCTAATTTCGACCAGTGTGCCATCATCTATATCTACGGCGAACGTCCGGAATGGGGCGTGGGCTTCCGTACACTGGACGGCGGCAATCGGCAAAGTCCCGACGCACCGCGATGTAGTTTGCTGTGATCTATGTTCGCCCGGTGCGACGGTGTGCCGACCGGCGGTTTTTTTTCAAGGCCGGCAAGGTACGAGCGCTGAAACCGCGATCCTGATTGGGGTGACTACCTCGGTGGGCTTCGCCGGTTTCGTTCTCATGCAGGAATTCTGGAAAAAGCCATGGAGGACCGTCTGCTCTCGCTTGTGCGAGGCCGTGGGCCGTGGCTGGCAACGATTACCGTCAAACGGTCCAGCACCCACGCAGCGAGATGCGCATGGTGCAGGCACGGGAGGGCGCTTTGCCACTGTTGCGACCGTCCGCATCTGGCCCTCCATCCGATACCTTGATAACGCTGCCCGGCGGTTGCGGGCGGAAGGATACCGCCTGTGCTGGCATTGTTGTTTATCGATCCGGATGGGTTCAAACAGGTGAACGATACGATGGGTCACCATACGGGACCACCTGCTGATTGGCGTGGCGCAGCGGAGGACCGGGATGGTACGGCGTACCGATACGGTCGCGCAGCTGGGCGGCGACGTATTCAACGTCTTGCTTGCGGACGTGAACCAGGCGCCCCAGAGTGCCTTCGCAGCGGCAGAAAAATTCTAGGCGACCTGCAAGCGCCCTTTTTGAACGGCACCAGTGGCGTGGGAATTGGCGCCAGTATCGGCCTCGTGGTGTGGGAAGGCGCCAGGTCGGCGGCGGACTTCGAGCATCTTCTGCAGCTTGCGGACGCGCGGATGTATCTGGCCAAGCAGAGCGGCAAGAACCGCGTGGTTGGCCCCTAGCACCTGTTCGCATCGTGCCAGGTGAGTAGCGGTGCCGCATCGCCCAGGTGGGTCGCTGGCCATCGGCGCAATCCGGCGGATCCTCGGTATGCATCCAGGGGCAGCGGAGCGTCCGAAGAACCCTGGCTGCATTGCGCTGTCTTGGCGCCCCGGCCAGCTGTCTTCGACGCCGCGCTGTTCTTGGCGCATCGTTCGGCAGCGGGTGCACTGGCGTTTTTTTAGCGTTTTTTTTACATTCTTAATTTCTTTCCATCCTTTTGTTCGCACCGTCGCCGTTAACCCTGATGACGAGCTGGAATGTATTCACACAAACAGGGGAACTACCGCATGAGAGTAAAAGATTTGTCAATCGCCAAGAGACTGGGCCTGGGATTCGGTATCGTGAGTGTACTGCTCGTGTGTCTGATCATGATGAGTAACGTCATGCTTGGACGCATGGACTCGAATACTGATGCAATCGTTCATGATCGCATGCCGAAGATCATGGCCACGAAGGACATGCTGCTGGAGGTGAACGATATCGCCATCGCTTTGCGCAATATGATGCTGTCGCCGGGGTCAGCTGACCGCGCACTACAAATGGATGAAATCAAGGCATCGAGAACGGCCATTGCCGGCATTTTGAACTCCATGAATGTTTCCATGAAGCGTCCCCAGGCGCGGGCATTACTGGCGCAAATCACTAAGGATATGGATGCCTACGTGGTCGGGCAAGATCAGCTGATCCAGTTGGTCAACGATGGCAATCTGGAGGCGGCGCGAACCTTGTTGAGTACGGAACTCCGGCCCTTGCTGGCGCGTCTGAAGGGATCGGCAAATGAATTGGTCAACTTCCAGAAAGGGTTGAGCGATGAGGCGGCCGCAGCTGCCGCGGCGACCTACACCGAATCGAGATTGCTTTCGATCCTGATTGGCGTGCTTGCCGTTGCTTTTGCGGTGGGCGTGGCCTGGTGGATTACCGTGTCGATCGTCCGGCCCGTGCGCAGAGCCCTGGAAGTGGCCAATACCGTTGCGGCCGGTGACTTGACCAGTCAGATCGACGTGGAAACCACCGATGAAATGGGGCAGTTGCTGCTGGCAATGAAAGCAATGAACGAGAGCTTGGCCCGGACGGTGCAAGTTGTCCGCGCGGGCACCGACACGATCGCCACCGCGGCCGCGGAGGTCGCTGCAGGCAGCCAGGACTTGTCGGCACGTACGGAGCAGCAGGCCAGCTCCCTCGAGGAGACGGCTTCCTCGATGGAAGAATTGACATCGACCGTGAAGCAGAGCGCCGACAACGCCCGGCAGGCCAATTCGCTCGCGGAAAGCGCGTCCGCTATCGCCATGCGAGGTGGTAACGTCATCGGGCAGGTGGTGACAACGATGGATGAGATCCGGGCTTCTGCGGCAAAGATCGGCGACATCACCAGCGTCATCGATAGCATCGCCTTTCAGACAAATATCCTTGCCCTGAATGCAGCTGTCGAGGCCGCACGTGCCGGCGAGCAGGGACGGGGCTTTGCCGTTGTCGCCAGCGAAGTGCGCACGTTGGCGCAGCGTTCGGCAGCGGCCGCAAAGGAGATCAAGCAGCTCATCAGCGATTCGACGGAGAAGGTCGCCGACGGTGCCGCGCTGGTGGGCCAGGCTGGCGCAACAATGACGGAGATCGTATCGAGCGTGAACCGCGTGACTGGTATTATGGGAGAGATCACGACGGCGAGTACCGAGCAGACTGCAGGGATCGAACAGATCAACCAGGCGGTGGGCGAAATGGATTCGGTGACTCAGCAAAATGCTGCACTGGTCGAGCAGGCGAGTGCGGCATCCGAAACGATGAGCGAGCAAGCCGCCAAGCTGGCCGAAGCGGTGTCGGTGTTCCGTCTTCACGCGCCGATGCCGCCGATGTCAGCGGGCGCCAAGGGCGCATCACACCCACTACGGCGCCCGGTACTTGCAATGAACTGACGAGACTTCGATCACGGGAGGCTACATATGGAGGTCCGCTGGGACGAGGCAGGGAAGCCGGTCCCCAGTGAGCGCAAACCGCTGGCGGCTGATCGCGTGGCGCTCACACCAGGCCGTGATGCCGACGTAGCATTGATCCGCCGAATCTACGCACTGTATATCGGACAGGGTGCCGGCGACAGTGCGATCGCCAGGGAACTGTCCACGGAAGGCTTGCGCACGGACCTGGATAAACCCTCAGATGCGGCGACGGTGCGGCCGATTCTGACGAGCGAAAAATGCTGCGGTGTCCTGGTCTTTAACCAGACCACGCGCAAGCTGCGGCGTCCCGTCGCCGGCAATCCGGAGAGCGTATGGGTCCGTTGCGAGAATGCGTTGGCGCCGATTGTCAGCCGCGACATCTTCAACCATGCCCAGCGTGTTTGCGCGGCGCGTGCAAGCACACCTGATCGCGAGCGTATCCTGCAGGCGCTCAGGGACATCCATGCGCATCACGGCACAATCAACGCACGCTTGTGTCAGCATTCCTCGCTGCCCGGCCGCACGACGATCCATGCCCTGTTTGGCGGCTACGTCGAGGCCTATGCGGCCGCAGGCTTGCCGGTGCAGAAGACGGCATCGGGCGCTCTCGGTATCCGGTCGAGGCGCATGATGATGAAGTGGCTTATCGAACAGTGCGCGGCAAAGGCACGGCTGGGGCCGCGAGGGTGGCGCAGTCCGATGCCTGGAATGTCCTCCTGTTGAATGACACGCTGCGGGTTCGCAGCGCCCTCGCGTCATGCCAGCGATACCCCGATACATTGCGCCGGTGGCGCATACCGATACGGCAAGGCGAAGGCTCCGACTTCGTCCTGTGCGCATTGCTCGACCGCGGCAAATGACAGGATCGAGCAATTCATATTGCTTGCTACCGAAATGTTTAAGCAAGGCAGCCTGTTCCTTTGTGAGCGAACGCTTGGCCGCTGCGTTGAACAGTGCTTCGCGACACTCGACGAGGTATTCGGCTTGACACCGTACGGGTAGAAAAGCTCCGAACACCAGGACGAGCACGGCAGCTTGCCACCGTCACGCGACGCGCCTTGGCGATCCTGCGACAACGTCCTTTCGATGAGATCGTCGCTCAATCCCTCGCGACGCTGGATGCGATTGCGAACAGATGATTTCGATTGCGTCGAACGCTTGTACATTCCGCTATGCCGACACGTTAATCGGGCTGCAGCATCTAGCGCATACGGAACTGAGAGCGCGCCTATCGGGACGTATCGTCACATCTGAGGATCGCGTCCTGCAGCGTGGTGTATCAAGACTTCACCACAGTTGGCGTAAAAAAGACAGCTTGAGGGCGGTCGTTGTCATTCTTGAGGTAGCGTTGGGTTTGCGACGACCTTAACGCAACCATATGGAGCCATGACCGACGCCACTATCGCCTTTTCGGAGCTCGCCGAATACTGGACATGTCCTCCTTTATCAGTCGTGTTCGGCGATTGAGAAGGTATCGAGCGGTGTTCTCCAGCCATCATGCGCCGTTTCTTTGCTCTAGACGTATCTCTCTTCGGTGATACGGCTGTGCACACGAATTAGCATAAGTTAAATATAGTTGCTAGTTGCATTTAACATTGCTCGTCTGAGATTCTCAGTCAGCAATCATTGCTATTGGATCACAACTGGCGCGACGTGCCTTCGTCCGCACCTGATGAATGCAATATCCCCATTTGTAAGCAATCGGTATCGCAATAGGGTACGCTTATCAGCGTGATCTTCTTCTTCATAGAAAGATGTCCGTTAACTTTGCACCCCATTCCTATGACCATAGCTAAATTCATCAGGGCAAATAGCGAAAAAATACTTGCTAAATGGGAAGTATTTGCGCGAACATTGGGAGCCGTTACTGAAAATATGTCCAGTACGGATTTGCGAGATCACGCCAAGCAGATATTAGAGTTTGTTGCAGCTGATATCGATGACGTGAGGCAAGACCTTCATGGGGACAGTCAACGCAGCCCGGCAGCACTCGCCGACTCCAAGGACAGTGCTTCATATATCCATGGCCGATTGCGCTATGCTAGTGGTTTTACACAACTACAGCTCATTGCCGAGTATCGGGCGCTCCGTGCGAGTGTACTGCGGCTTTGGGAACAAGACAGCGAATCGATCTCGCGGGACAGTCTGCACGACGTTATTCGCTTCAACGAGGCGATAGATGAGTCGATTTCTGAAGCGGCGATGGCGTTTTCTGAGAAGGTCAACGAAACCCGTGACCTGTTTTTAGCGATTCTGGGGCACGACCTACGTAGCCCGTTGGCAGCAACTTCAACAGCGGGAACCTATCTATCAACACCTGGTGTCTTCAACGAGCAAGTGAGGCAGATAGGAGGCCGGGTTAAGAGAAGTGCGGTGACAATGTCGGGTATGGTGGACGATCTGTTAGCGCTCGCTAGAACGCAGCTTGGTGATGGCATTGCCATCGAACGAGAAACTTGTGACCTCCTCCAGATGTGTGAATGGGCCATAGAGGATGCGCGTTCCGCACATCCACGGGCGTTATATGAACTGAGTGCCATTGGTGATCTTGCCGGTAGCTTTGACCGCCCGCGACTGCAACAATTGCTAACGAATTTGGCGAACAATGCTGCGCAGTATGGATCACCAGGCTTGCCTATTCTGATCAGCGTATCGGGTGAGGTAGAGCGCATAGTCTTTATGGTGCGCAATCAAGGACCGACGATCCCAAAAGATGCTTTACCCAAATTGTTCAGTTCGCTAGTTCAGTTACCTGAACAGAATGGCGACGAGAGGCCAAGGAGTAGCCTGGGGTTAGGGCTGTTTATTGCGAAGCAAATTGCAGTGGCACATGGAGGTAGTATTGATGTGACGTCAGACGAAGTAAATGGCACCGTTTTCTCAGTGATTATTCCGCGAACGTGACACTGGGAGGCGGCGGAGTAGTGAATTGAAATCAACTTCCTGGCCTAACGCGATGGCATGGACTTGTCCGCACAGTGGACAGGATGGTCAGTATATTCGCTGCCACATGGCAAAGCCAGAACGCCGGGAGATCTCTGATTATCTCCCGCCGATCTATCAGCGAGTAGTTCGCCGCGGCGCTTTCGCCGCGACTGTCGGCCTGTGGTGCAGGTTGGTCCCGACAAGCATTGGCACTGCATGCATAATGCATGCGCTGCCGCTGCGTTGTTGGTTTGCACACACCCGTCCTTAGGCGATGCGTGAGCGCTGGCCGAAAGTGGGCGAGTACGCATCCCCGCAGCCGCATCGGATTTACCTACGAGCTCCTCAAGAAATTTGCGCAGCGATTTTTCGAGATCGGCACGCAGCGTTTTCTAAGCGTTCAACGAATTACCGGCGTGTATAAGACGACTGCCCACAGACAGGCTCACGGCATGCCACTTGGTCAGTTCCTAACGTGCGTGGCAAATGGCCGGCGACTAGATAGCTTTGGCGATGGGCAGGGCAAATGTAACGGTCGCTCCAGAGCCAGGCCCTCGACTTCGGACGTCAACGCATCCTCCGTGAGCCTCGGCAATGTTCTTTGCAATGGTCAGGCCCAAACCTGCCCCAGGCTTTGTCCGATCGGGCGATTCGGCAAAACTCTTGAATGGCTCGAAGACCTCGCCCAATCGGTTCGGCTCGATACCAATACCGTTGTCCAAGATGCTGACCTCAAGCAAGCCACGCTCGACAAATGCTCGCATAGCGATGTCGGCCCCTTCAGCAGAATAGTGGCTCGCATTGAGTAGAACGTTACCTAAAGCTTGGGCAATTCGATCCGGATCGCAGTGCAGCCTGATGGAACGATCTGCCGTCTCCACACGCAGGAATTGCGCGCGGGCTGTAATCGAGGTGAAAGCGAAATCTACTGCGCGGTCGAGCACTTCGCCAACGTCGCTGTCGCGCGTCGCAATAGGCATGGCTTCTGGACCATCTAACCGAGCGGCTTGAAGCAAATCATCGATAAAGCGTGAAAGCTGCTTTGCTTGGCGCTCGACAACATGCGCCATGCGTGCGATCGAGGCGTCCACAGACAGCACTCGCATAGCAGTTGCCGCGCTCATGATCGGCACCAGAGGATTGCGCAGCTCATGCCCGAGCATCGACAGGAAAAGCGAGCGATCTTTGTCGGTGGCCTTCGCCTGGTCCTCGAGACGGCGACGCTCGCTAATGTCAGTGAGGGCGCAAAGCGACCCAGCCAGGCAGCCTGCGCCGTCGAAGAGTGGTCGAGCGTGAAAGACGAGGCGCCGGGACTGTCCATCCACGGCTTCCGCCAACAACTCCGTTGGAGGGACTTCCTTGCCTACAGCCGCCAAGGCGGGCGGCGAAAGCGCTGCGTCGACCGGACTTTCGTCAGGTAGCCAGAGCGCGACAAATCCACTCCAGCGGCCAGTATGCGAGTTGGGCCTGCCGCCCCACAAACGCTGCGCGGCTGCGTTGTACGACACCACGACTCCATGCGAGTCACAACGGAACGCCGGACAAGGCATCTGGGCGATTGCCCAATCCCAAGCTTGCGACCACTGGTTGCTATGCAGCAGGTGACTCGGCAAAGCGGAGTTATTGTCTCTACTCATCGATTTTGATTAGCGCAACGGCAAGCGCGCCCAATTGGCGCTGAAACGGGTCAATTATGGGTCAGCTCAATCCAAGTTGTGTAGGAATAGTTCTCATTTCGCTGTCAGCATGGAGCGTGAGAATTGATCGGCCTTTGAGCGTTCGGTTGATGACCAAGCAGCCCTGAATGGTATCGCGCATGGGCCTTATACGGGCATCCGATGGGAAGACTTACCCAAGAACTGGGCTATTGCAGCAGCATGACCTGGTGGCGACGACTGCGCAATTGGCAGGCCGCTGGCGTTTGGGACAAGTTGCACTGGCGATGCTGGTTAGGTTGCGCGAACACGATCAGATTGACTGGAGTCGCGCCAGGATCGACGAGGCAGCGTGGCCAGCCCCCGGGAAGCGGAAACTGGCCCAAAGCCAACGGACGAGGAAAACTGGGCAGCAAACGGCACATCGTCGTCGACGCTAGCGGCGTTCCGCTGGCTATCACGGTCCTGGGGGCAAACCGGCATGATTCGACAGCGTTCGAAAGCACTGAAGCGATCCCGGCCGTGCTAGGTTTGGATAGGCGACCGAGGAAACGCCCCCGCACACTGCATGCTGACAACGGCCAGGAATATACTCGATGCCGACGTTATTTGCGTAAGCGCGGCATCACAGCGCGCATTGCCCGCAAAGGCATCGAAAGCAAAGACCGCCTGGGTCGGCACCGCCGGGCCGTCGGGCGAACACATTCGAGGTTCGCCGGTTTCGGGAAGCTACGAATCCGTTTCGAACGCAGGCTCGATAGCCAGAAGGCGCTGCTTTCCATCGCAGCTGCGGTCATAACTTCACGCTTGGTAGATGACTTGTGTTAGCAGAGCTTAGTGCCGGTCAGTATCGTGCGAGGCCGCGGCGGCCTGTCTCCCTATCATGAAGCTAACTCAATGGGAGAAAACATGAAGTTTCCGATCCTGCCGCTGCTGACGGCACAGCTGACCGGCCGCGCCGCTGTGCTGTCCGCCAACGCACGCGCCGCCGTGGCGGGTAAGACTTACGTGATTACCGGCGCCTCCAGCGGTTTCGGCAAGGGCGTCGCGCTGGAACTGGCGGCGATGCGCGCCAACGTGGTACTGGCCGCGCGCCGCACCGGGGCGCTGGACGCCGTGGCCGCGGAAGCGACGGCGAAAGGCGGCAATGCCCTGGTGGTGACGACGGATGTCAGCCGGCAGGAAGAAGTGCAGCGCCTCCTCGATACGGCCGTGGCGCGCTTTGGCCGGGTGGACGTGTGGATCAACAATGCGGCCGCCGGTGCCATCGGCGTGTTCGACACGATTCCCGTCGAGGATCACGCCCGCGTGGTGGACGTCAACCTGAAAGGCCTGATATACGGCAGCCACGTGGCGCTACGGCAGTTCCGCAAGCAGGGCGCGGGGACGCTGGTTAACATGGGGTCAGTCGAGAGCGTGGTGCCGCAGGCGTATCACACCTCGTATTCGGTGACCAAGGCCGCCACGCTGGCGCTGGGCCGCGCGCTGAACGAGGAATTGCGGCTGACCGGTGCGCGCAACATTAAGGTGGCCACCGTGCTGCCTTGGGCCGCGGATACGCCGTTCTTCACGCACGCGGCCAACTACAGCGGCGGCACGCCGCGCATGCCGCTGATGGACGAACCGGGTAAGGTGGTGGATGCGATTGTGGGGGTGTCCGTGCACCCGCAGGAAGAGTTGGCCGCGGGATGGAAGGCCAAGGCCGCCTGTGCCGGTGCGCGGCTGTCACCCGACCTGGCGAACCGCTTCGCGGGAAACGTAATGCACCACTATCAGTTCGACACCGCACCGCCGGCACCAGTCACCGACGGCTCGCTGCACAGGGCGATGTTGGAAGGGACCGGCATCGACGATGGCCACCGCGACCGCATCGAGCGGGAAAACGCGGCGCGCCGTGGCAACTGACTGTAGAAGACAGTACGTAATTACGGAAAGACGAAGGCAACGCCGCATGGAGCTTGGGTTAGCGGCTCTTCGTAGCCCCTTTCTGCAGCTCGCATTCTCGTGAACGCTTTTTTGTTTCCGTCTTTTATGAACCTACTTCGGTCTCCCAACTTGAACAAGTCCCTCCGCTTAGATGGTCAACCGCTAGATGACGCTGCTTTGATAGCTGATCGCCAGACGTTGGTCGACCAGTTCAATGCTGCCGTCGGTTCACCAAGAAAAGCCATCGAAGAAATGTAAAGGAATTTTCCGAGATATCGCTGGCGCGCTATGTGTTCTGCGTTTTTACACGGACTGACATGAAGGAGGTGATTCGCCCAGCCACGCGAAAAACCACGCCAACGAAATGTGCTTTGAGAGCTGGCGAAGCTCACCAAAGGGCCGCACATAGACTCACCTGATGAGTAACGTTTCAAAAACGGCTAATGCCAAGCCATATGGACGACTTGATAGGCTATCCGCTGCACACTAAATGCGGCGCTAGAATCCGGAAATTTTTCTGTTTTAATGATGAGTTTCTCGATAAATCAATTGGATCTCAGATTTGTAAGGTGGGTGAAAAGTTTAAATTGGTCAGAGACGCCTGATCGCCCAGTTCCTGGAACGTCACTGCCCGGATTCAGGTGATGCGTTATTGACAGATGAACGCCATCTGCGCTGCCATGGTCGTGTCAGAACCCTTGATGCTATCTCGATCGAAATGTCTTTCTCGCAAAGGTAGCTCGCTGCAGCCCGAGTGCCCAGCATTTCCTGCATAACCAAGCTAACCTCTACTTCATCAGCACAAAGACGATCCGCCCTCAACTGTGCCGTATCATCATCGACTGAGTCCGTTGCCCTACGCTTAGCATCATTCATTGGTTTGCTCCAATTTTGGTCCAGTCTATGCTATCTGATTAGCTCGTACGACGATGCCAATAGACAGGACATCATTCTGTCAGAATTTGCGTACATCAAAAGTTCAGCAACCCCTGCATGGGCTACCGATCACACACTATGAATTAGCGTACATATCAGCAGAGTGCCCCAAATAGTCAAACAAGGGGGACCACAGCGCAAGATTGAAGGATCGCAGGGTAGGTCAAACCTTGGAAGTATTGAGCGCTTCTGCTTTTTGCACTCGCATCGGGTTCATCGTTGACAGTTTTCCTATAAGGTCCAAGTTTTGCTTCAACCATTGTTCCGCTGTGGCCACGCCGAGTTGGCGCAAGTGAAGTAGAAATGGCAACTCGGTGTTAAATTTGCTTGATAAGTGCAGCTTCTGAAGTTCTTCATTAGCACTAATCAGATGCAGTCGAACATCTGCTGAATGTATGCTGTCACTGTCTTCGACGTCGATTATCCCGCCCAGATGACGTATCTCGCTGATATCGCGCACGAAGCTGATATTGAAAGCGATTTCGCTAGTTCTGCTCATGATGTCGCTCATCGTCTTTGGTAGGCCAGGGCGCGCTATTGGATTATTCTGTACGATAACGATGTCAGCCGGACCTCTCTCAACCAGGGGTGATAGCGATGGATTGCCCACGAAACTACCATCCCAGTAAGATTCGCCATCGATCACTACAGGCGCGAACACGTACGGCAAACATGATGAAGCTGCAATCATCCGCGCGTCTAGTTCGCTACGAGTGAAAATACGGCCTGTGCCACTACGGATATTCGTAGCTGGGACGTATAACTCGATCTCTTCGCAAGCACGTACGCGCTCAAAGTCAATGAGCGTGCTTAGTAGAGGAATCATTGGATTCATGCTCAGCGGCGAAATAGGGGGTGCCAGAATCCCCGCAAAAAGTTGCATCAATTGGTAGCCCGGCGAAGTGGCCAATGTACCGCCGCCCGTTGCCCAGTCGACTGGCGAAGGGCGTGCTGGACTAACCATTGATGCCATAGAACTTAGCCCGTACCAAAAACGCTCCAGTGCAGCGCGAGCGCCTTCGCGACCGCCACCACGGGCATAGCCGTCGGCAACTACCGCGGCATTTACACTACCGGCGCTTGTACCGCTAATTGCAACAATCTCAAGCGCCGTTTCCTGCAAGAGGCGATCGAGAACACCCCATCCGAAGGCGCCCAGCGAGCCGCCCCCTTGTAGCCCGAGGCTAATTCGCTTGGTTCCGGCCGTCATTCATACTCTCCATCTAGGTTAGCCGAGAAGTCTATCTCAGCTCGGCTAATTGCACCGTACGGTACCGCGCGTCAAGATATCAGGACGGGCGCTTGGCTCCCTTCCTGCCTCCTTGCTAACCAGTAAGGGGGGCGCGCGCTCGTCCGCATGCATCGACACATGTTCGGACCGTTGCCGTCGAGCAGGGCATGGGGCAGGCAGTAGGGCGGGATGTGATCGGACACGCGGACCTGTCGTCGGGCAAGTTGGACAGCAAAAGCAGGGAACAGCACATTGCTGAGGACGCTGCTCGCTTTATGCACAGAACAAGTATCCGGGAAGCTAGTAGCGGTCACCCGCCTTGGCTTGACTCGGGCAGTTCTATACTCCTTGTGCAAGATAGAAATATTTTTTCGTGCTGCCGCTGTGCGCGCTCCCAGAGCGAGTATGGTTGTTCAATGTTTGCTGTCTTCCATAGGTCCACCACCTCATAGGAGGTGGCGTCGGCGGCGATGGACAAAGTCATAGCTGAGGCGGAACCACGAATTATGGAAACGAAGTTGCTTGTCACGAAACAGCGAAACCTGATTGCCAGGCCAAATGCCACCCAGTGTTCGACAGACAAAGCCCGAGAGCGTTCAAGAGTGTTACGTCACAGGCTGCACCTGCAATGTGTGCGTCGAGGCGGCTCCATGAGGATTGGAAACGTCACTCTGACGTTCCCTAACTGCTAACCAAAAGGGAATTTCCCCTTTCCTAAACGCGCAATATCCCTAAACGGATGGCGACGCCAACTTGGCGGCGTGCCATCTAAAAGGAATTTCAGCGAATGATCGCATCAATCTTCTTGACACAAGGCATAACCATGGATGAAAGAAATTATCATAGACAAGACCTTCGAACAGCGGGTGCTATTGACCACGGACTCGCGATACAAGGCATGGGCGGTCCAGCAATGGCAATGGAACACCTGTTGAGAAGCAATATTGCCATGCATACAATTCGTCGGGTAATGTCGAGCCCTAATGAGCGCAGACGCATTGGCGACGTCGGGTGTGGACATGACGGGACGTGGGGACTTTATGCCAGGGTGCACCGCTCAGCCTTGGACGAGTAATTGGGAGAAATCAACATCCATTTGTTCTTTTCTACGAAACTCACTTTGCCTCAGCGTGGGACACAACTCGACATCAATGGCATCTCTGACTAGCTTAACTTTTTCACATACCTTACACAGCTGGTCTGCCGTTGACATGGTAGGTAAAGAACTATCGACGCTGAAGAATGTGGGAACTTTAGTGCCACATTTCGTGTGCAGCGGATAATCGTGTAGATTAACCGCAGTACGTTCTAAAGCGTAATTTAACCACGCAACTTCCGAAACGTCGCTCAGTAAATGAATCTTATATCCCTTCGGCAAGCTCCGCCAACTAACGTACATGGCTCTGCGCGGAGTTAGCTGCGGTGGTGGTCTTTTCGACATTGCTCATAGGACTCCTATTTGTTGCTAATGCAACATTAATGCCGTACGTTCTGATGCACGCTACGATAGCACCTGTACTAGCGAAGAATCATTATCTCACGAATACGATGTGATATCTGCTTTGGTGATAAGTGTTCGATTGGTGGGATTGAGCCGGTCTATCTAAATCCCTTCATGCTCTGGGTAAGGCCACAACCCCGTCATAATGGTACGTAGATGTTGATTGCAGCGAATGTGACCTACTTTGCCCAATAATTTGGATCTGAGTCGGTCCCACGGTTAAGAACGCCTAACAAAACCTCTCGACATACCGCTAACAGATGAGCGAGCAGGCAAGCGACAGAAACGCTTGATGCATATCTGCTCGCCGTTCATGCCGGATGCGCAACCTGCGGAAGCGGTGCAGCCAACCCAAAATTCGTTCGACGACCCAACGCCACCGCCCAAGCCTTTCACGCGACTCTACTCCGTAGCGCGCGATGCGAGCGGCGATGCCCCGACTACGCAGCCAAGCCCGATGGGCTCTTGAAGCGTACGCTCGGTCGGCATGCAGCTTACCTGGACGCTTGCGGGCACGGCCTGCCAGCCCTTTAACCGCCGGGATTGACTCTACCAATGGGATGAGGAAACGCGAGTCGTGTACCTGCGCGCCCGAGATCTGAGCTACTAGCGGAAGCCCGCGCTCATCGACCAGCAAATGGTGTTTGCTCCGAGTTTGCCGCGATCGGTCGGGTTTCTGCCCGTGTGCTCGCCTCCGGCAGGGGCCGGTACGCTTGCAGCGTCAACGCAAGCTCAATCCCACATGATCTGGTCGTGCTCTCGGAGCCGTCGAAGTATCGCCTCGTGGATACGCTGCCAAACGCCGGCTAGCATCCATTCCTGAAGGCGACGCCAGCAAGTCATGCCACTGCCGCAGCCGAGTTCGCGCGGCAGGTATTCCCACGGTATTCCAGTTTTGAGGACAAAGAGTATTCCGGTGAACGCCGCCCGATCATCGATCCGTGGCCGGCCGCCTTTCGGTGATCGGTGATGGGCTGGAAGGTGAGCTGCTACAAGCGTCCAGAGGTCTACAGGAAGAAGTGCTCGTGCCATGGCATCAGTCCGTCTACGAATACTGACGCCATCTTAGTGCTCGGACGGAGCCTTCGCACGTCCGCTATCGACCCGAAGCGGACCTAAGGAAATCGCGTTATTAACGAGGTATCTGTACACTAAATTCCGTGCCATTTAGGTCGTCAGAGGTAACTGAGATGTCGCCGCCATGCGCAGTGGCAATTTGCTTTGCAATATAGAGACCGAGTCCAAGACTGCTTCGTGGCCTCTGCCCACTGACGTGCTCTGTCGCCTGCACTAACGAAGTGAAAAGGGTTGGTAAAACGTCTTTTGGAATCGTCTGTCCTTGGTTCTGAACTCTCAGAAGTACACGATCAGGCTCGCCCACGATGTGGACATTGATTGGGGTATTCGGTGCACCATATTGTGCGGCATTAATTGCTAAGTTTGTAAGCAATTGCTGAAGTCGTGATTGATCGAACGCACCTATCAGTTCTCCAGTTGCATGAAAATCGAACTGCGCACGGGGGTGCGCTGCGTTTGCGTCTTCAATAGCCCACTGACCCATTTCGAGGAGGTCGCATTCTTCGCGAACGATTGCAATGCCTTCGCCTAGCTGTGTACGGGCTAGTGCTAGGAGGTCATTGACCATTCCATTCATGTTTGCTGCGCTACGTTTTACACGCACACCGATCTGCTGAACCCGGTCGTCAAACGCACCCGGTCTTAGTAGATAAGTGCCAGCTGTCGCCATTGCAGCCAAGGGACTACGTAAGTCGTGCCCAAGAATTGCTAAAAACATGTCGCGAGTTTCGTTCAGCTTGTCAGAGTAGGCAACGGCCGCGTCTGCTAGTGACTGATCAATTGCTTCGTTAAAGCGCATGATGTCCTCGGGATTTTCGACTAACGCAGCAGCCCCGTCCTCCTTCCAGAGTTTGAGAACACTTGCTCGAAGCGCTCGATATTCTGCAATCAGTTGCAGAAGGGTAAACCCGCTGGCGTAACGTAACCTGCCATGAGTAACCGAAGCGCTGTCGTCTGAAGCTGAGGTCGGTTGCTCACCACGAGACTTTGCGTCAGTTTGTTCTGAGGTCTGGTCCTGTTCAATGTCGCGCGCTACGAACTCTAGAATCTGCCTGGCATGGTCTCTCAACTCAAGGCTGGACATCTTGTCTGAAGCTGCGCCAAAAGTTGCAGCAAATGCTTCCCATTCGACAAGAATCTTCTCCATATGAGTGATGATGTATTTTGAAAGATTCATAGTGCCAATTGTGAGAATAGGAAGAACGCCAGGACGGCGAAGCAATTTAACTTTCAGCATAGCCTAGCTAGCTGAGAACTGCAGCTCAAGAACCACAGGCGTGACAAGGTCTGCTTGTGGCCGAAAGTAGCCGTTCGGAATGGCTCAGTGTACGATGTTGCTATCAGGACAAGCAAGGCGTTTTGTTAGGCGCTCTAAGACACAATCCTGCTCAACAAGTTGAGTAGACCGGAGTGATTGACGTGGCATAACTAGGCATTATTTGACACTGGCACATTCGCGGCAAGGCGCCCTTGGAGGGAGCGCCAGACGCTTAGGCATCTCAAGAACAGTGTCCGGCGCGCTGGCTCTAGCTGCGCGCGGACGAGCCGGCCTAGGCCGAGCAGCGCTCTCGCAGCGCAATCGACACCCGCTCGGTCCAGCAACTTCAGCCATGCTTAAGACCGAGGCAGCTCGATCCAGGAAGCAGCGAGGTACGCTAATGCAGATCCATAAGGACCTAAAGGAATTGGGACTGAGGGGGCATACGACAGGGGGGCAGCGTGGAAGGAAGGACACACTGAGCGGGTCAATCCATCAGCAAGCGAACATCAGTAGCTGCTCACAGCAGGCGAGACAGCAATTCCCCGCTCGTTGAGGACGCTCTGCAAAGCCTCTACAATGGTTTCGAGTTTCGCTGGTTTGGTCAGGCAGCAATCGAATAGTGGGGGGCCGGCGTAAGCTCTTCCTTCTGACCCATGCCAGCCACTTAGGGCAAGGATCGCGACGTTGTCCCAGCCGGGCAGGGAACGGATCGCTTTTGCAGTTTCGTACCCGTCCAGAATTGGCATTCGGATATCCAAGAGGATAACCTTCGGTTGCCAAGTGTTCAGCACTCCAAGCGCCTGATTGCCTGAGTACACCGCCATTGCTGTGATTCCACATACCTGAAGCAGGTCAACCAACATGTCAGCGACAAGCACATCATCATCGACAACCAAGACAGGAATTGAATGCATATCCATTTGGCAATAAATTTTTGCGTACGCGATGACATGAAGTGTATCCTGGCAGCTGCTCACAATGAGTGTATCCGTGTGTAAATATCTGGATGTGCGGCGTAGATGTCACACGTTGTTGTTTTCTCGATGCCACAAGGTCAACCATTGATACGCCTCAACCCGTCCTGCTGATATGGGCTTATCGTAGAACGGGGGAGCCATGGTAAACACCAAACGGATGTCAATAGAAGCTGGCGGAGATGCCTTACAGCACCTGGCAGATGAGCTGGCCCTGACACATGGCGAGATGTTCAGCGCATACTTTTTCGAAGAGCACTGGGAGGCGATTGAAAGAGTGATCGAAAGGCTAGTCAACGATGACTAGCTTAGGCTCCCCTTCCAGGCAATTGCCTTGCGATTGAGACAGTACGCTAACTCAGTAGGCCGTGCGTTGACGCCTCTCGCCCAGTGGGTGTAGGACGCGAACAGTAACTTTGTACCCTACGCCTTTGCTAGCGAGAAAGGCCGAGCACGATCCAACTTGCCTTCCATTGCAAGTCGGATAGCAGCTTCAACGAACGCCTCGTGTAGGTGGTTTCGTCAACGATCTGGGATCACGGCTGCAATGCTTACGGCGTTATAGTGTACGGATGCTGTCACGAAGTAGCCCGGCCTCTAGAAGCCGTTTTCTGTACTTTATCGATACTTTGCAAGCCCCTGGCGCGATGGTAGGTCAGAGAGTCGCTGCGTTTTGGCTGGCGCACATACAGTGCCTGGCCCAATGCCCCGATCACAAAATTGGTTCACATCGAACTGCTTACTCGTCCTTCCTCCCAGGCGTCAGCGACCACCTTACCACTGAGGTATTGCGCCGACAAAACGGCCCTGCGACACATGCACGGCCAGCAATATCACGGTGATTGCCAAGCAACTTGCTTTCATGCACAAGACTTAGGAACGGAAAATTGCCTGGGTTTGCGACGTTGCACACTACGCCAAGTCGTAGCCGAATGAATGCCGGACCCATTCAGCTTTCATGACGATGCCGCGTGCGAGAACGGAGGTATGCGGCATCAGGAGAAAGTGACGCGTATGGAGGTTACCCAAGCGCGGCGCGACGACAAGACGACGCCGATGCACTTGCAAGCCAGCCGTATTGGGCAGCTGGACCAACTGCCATCTGCAACTTGCACATCCGGTAAAGCGTGTTCTCAGCACGCACCTTCACCAGTCAGCCATACAGTGCTGTCTTCGGACAGTCGCCTCGCGCCACCTCAACCGGCCACGTGCCTAGCGTCCGCCAAATACCCCTCATCCGCTTTACACGCATCGCTGTCCTGCACCGACCGTTAAAAAATACTTGTTTTGACGCGACTGTTGCGTGAACCACTCACAATTTCACATTCTTTCAGGTATTCTTTTTTTCAGGAGGAAACAGTGATGACTCAAGACGGCTTATCAACCTGCCGTCGCTCCGATTTCGCACGAGCCGCTCTTGTTGAGACTGCAATCCGATTGCAGGCCGAGCATGGTTCGGTTGTAGCTGTGGAGTTTCTTATCTCAGCGAACCTGCGGCCCGAAGCGATAAATCGTGTCCTTTCCGAACCAAGTGAGAGACGGACAGCACCTTTTCGATAGCTATGGCGATGGATGCTTCCCAAGCGCCTGACCCGAGGAGGCCTTGCTCCGAGTGCTGATGTGGGTGGTTTATCGCACGATAATGTTGAACCAATTCAGCTAAGCTGGCCGTTTGCTGACTCGGAGAAACTTTCAAATGGGAACCCGCACAGACGTGCTTACCGGACAACATTTGCAAGTTGCACTCGTCTTCAAGAAAATGCTGGGGCTCGAAGAGGCAATAGCATATTTGCGTTCTGCTCGCGTTGAGCAACATCTAATTGACCGCGTACTTCTCAGCGATAATCATCGACACTTCCCATACCCCTCACAAAGTGATACCGGAATTAACGCGCGCAATGATTAGCCTATTGTGCTCTGCAGCAGGATTGGCACGCAGGAACGCGCAATCTCATTCCCTGCCATAGGGCTAACTACTGTGCGCTGCTGCGCCTCAAAAGTGCGCTGCCCACTTTCGTCATAGGATATGCTTCGCTAAAATTCGGAGATTTGGGCTGGCATATGTTCGAATACACCGTGGTGAGCTGCCGCCGTCGCAAATTTGTGCAGGCAGCGGTTGTGCAGGCCGTTACCAAATTGATGCATAAGATCAGCGAGCAGCGGGTGCTCAAGCTGCTTACCGATGAGCAGGTGCCGATCCATGTCATTGAGCGCGTCCTGTCACCGCTTGGTTATAGACGCGCGATGATCCATACGCGATTGCCGATGCCGAACCTGTCGATGCATTCCGGTTGGCTGCGCCTGACGCATGCCACGCCAGATCAAACCCTCGCTGCGATATGGCTTGGCCGATCCCATTTACTACAGCACAAAGACGGGTGAATTGCCATCCTAGGATATCTATAACGCCAGCGGCCTTGGTTTGCTTCGGGCGCGCCAATGCTACGGGATGGAATACGACTGCTGCGCCACGTGGAGTTCGCAGACCGCTTCGAGCTCGTAGGGCTGCGTGCTGATGCCCCCCTTTGCATCGTAGGGTACAACTTTTGGGACCAACCTTGGTACCGGCGCTGGAACCGACGCTATCCAGCAGTGTAGCTGGCGGAACATCTCCACCTTCAGCAACGCACTGAATATTGGTAACGCGTCAGACAAGATTGACGTTCAGGATGACAGTGATCTTGCCCACGTCTGCGCCCGCTTTTTGCCTTTCGTAGGACAGCAGCATGGGTTGCAACAAAGTGCTCGCTTCTGCATGGACAACGCCATGTTGTTTCAAATACTGCAGGTCTTGTTCCGCTACTTGAAAATGTTCAATTGAGTAGGGGACGTTCGCCTGGATGCAGCCAGCGGCGGCCAATTTTCGCAAGGTGCGACGACACTGATCGTCAACGCTCACATCGTCAACCCGAACCAATAGTGGTGCCGCTGGCTTCCTGTCGTGCCGTGACCGACGATTACGGGCGCCATCTGGTACCGGTCGCGGTAAGGCTGCGACCTCCCTCGGCTCTGCACTGGTATTGGTCCAACGGTGGGCGCTGTCAGCCCACTGCTCGCTTCGTTCATCGTCAGCCGTTTCGTGTCGCATAGTCACTCCTGCTGTATTGCCAACCTCTTCGGAAGCTAGCGCTACCATTTGTAGCTTGTGTTTCGCAACGCAGCAATTATGACATCTTAGTGACCAGGTGTGCAGTCTTGATAAGGCCGACTGGAGGCGCTTGAGCTTTGCGTCTGAAGTTGACACGTTGTGGAAATATTATGGCTCTACGATAGATGGCTGGTTTTCTTCCCATTTTGTTCGGAGCATCCATGACGTCTGTCCAGATCCACGTTCCCCTCACGATTACCGTATCGCTCGGCGACGCGACCATAACGCCCATCCCTGTGGCCTTGACCCAGGCCGGCCCGCTTTCTACCGGTGGCCTGGAACGCCTCGACATCGATCCCGATTACGCGGGGCGCCGTGGTTACGACCCGGATTTCCTGGGGGTGCCGGTACCACTGCCAGTCCTGGACGATGAACAACGCCGCAATGCGGCAAAAAATGCCCGTGCCAGGGAGGGGCAGGATCCGACCGTCCTGCCTTATCACCACTTCTCCATCGTCATGAACCGTCGCAGGCAACTGGCGTACTACACGGCAGTGAACATCGACGGTGCGCAGGCTAAACAGCCAAAGCGCGAACGTGATAGCTGGCACTTCGATCCGCGGATTGCCCAGTCCGAGCAGATCGGCGAGGCGCTCTACGCGCGTAATGCACTGGATCGCGGCCACTTGGTACGGCGCCTCGATCCCGCCTGGGGAGTGAGGCGCTACAGGCAAACAACGACACGTTCCACTTCACCAACTGCTCGCCGCAGCACGCCGATTTCAACCAGAGCAGTGAGACATGGCTAGGCATCGAGAATCACCTGCTCGGTATGGCAACGGGTCAGCGGCAACAGCTGACAGTGTTTACCGGGCCAGTCATGACGGACGAGGATCCCCTGTATCGCGGCGTACGCTTGCCTCGGCACTTCTGGAAGATCGCCGCATATCTTGGGGGCGACGACTCCCTGACCGTCTCGGCGTATCTGCTCGGCCAGGAAGGTTTACTCGATGGTCTGGAACGGTTCAATCCAGGTACGTGGCAGGTGCCGGTCGCGGAGATCATCGAGCGCACCGGGCTCGACTTCAGTCCGTTGTTGGCGGCGGCGGTCGCGCTGGATCGTGGACCGGGCTTGGAGGCAGCGGGGCAGGGTGGTCGTCGTCGTCTCGACTCCGTCAACGACATCGTTGCTATCTGAAGTGGGCGTGCAGAAGCTGCGTCCCGTGTACGCGCAAGCAAGTCGCCGGCTGGATCAGAAAGCCGGTACGCATGCGCAAACCCATGACCATATCGCGCGCCGCACGGTGCGGCTCCTTGATCCGGTGGTGACCGCCATGCGCGCCAGGCGATTGGTGCAATCGCCCTTGGTGGCGACGGCGTTCGATAACGACGTGGCGCAGGAACTGCGACAGCAGCCTGATGCTTGTCAATGGAGCAAGAAGGCGCAGACCCAGCTGGAACGGGTAGTCAACGATGCTGACTTTCTGCCAGTGTGGTTCCTGCAGCGCGGCGCCGATCTGCGGCGGACGGTCGCGCAGGTGCAAGCCCGATCACCAAGCGGCGTGCAAATGCATGGTACTGGCTTCCTGGTCGGGCCAGGTTTATTGCTGACCAATGCCCACGTACTGGACTGGTCCGATAACGGCGGCGAATCGCTCAATGACCTCGTACGTGAGTCGACGGTGGTATTCGATTTCGAGCAGCGTTTCGATGGTTCCTATGCGCCGATGGTCACTTTCCGTCTTGACCCAGATACGTTATTGCTGAGCAGCCCTTGGAACGAGCTCGATTTCGTGCTCGTGGCCCTGCAGCCTCACAGCGTCGATAGGCAGGCGGCAATCGCAGACTACGGTTTCAATCGCCTGACTGCAGAACTGGGCAAGGTCGCGCGGGGCGAGCCGATCTTCATCATCCAGCATCCGCTGGGAAAGGAAAAGCAGGTAGTGTTACATGGGAACCGCCTGATTGAGCGCGATGAAGCAACGACGGTGCTGGTGTACGAGGCAGACACGAACAGTGGCTCGTCCGGCGCGCCCGTGTACAACCGCCAGTGGGAAGTCGTGGCGTTGCACCATGCGCCGCAGATTGGTCGCAATCCAAACGGCGACGTGCTGGCGATCGACGGCAGTGTCTGGACCGAGGCGCATGGCGCAAGCTAGGTCAAGTTTTTGGCGCTCAACGAAGGCATCCGGATTAGCAGCCTGCTGTATCACCTTGAGAGACTGGCCAGCGGACATCGGCAGACAGGTAAGATCGCGGCGCCGCACCGCGTGACCTCGGACGGCGCGGTACGGTTGCAAGCGATGCTTCAGACAAAGCAAGCGCAGCAACCCTCCGCGCTGGTGCAGCCAGTGCCGGTAGCGGTCAAGACGCCGGTGCAGTCCGTACAGCCGGCGCGGCGATATCCTCAGCCCGACTGACTTTGTCTCAGATGTTGCGATGACGACATGCCAGCGGGCTAGGGATTTCGGTCTTACGAAGATTTACCAGGCTTTGCCGGGGTTCCTTGTGCTGCCTGTCCACCCTGTGCATTGCCTTTGAACGAAGCATGCTCGCCCTCTACATCGACCTGTGCGCTGCCATTGGCACCATCGCTCGACGACTGCATGCTGCCATGGTGCGTGCTGCCGTTGCCACGCTGCGCGCCGTCAAACTGGAACGGATCGCGGAAGTTTTTCAGGGATTCTTCCTGGCGGCGGACCGTACGATCGGTCTCGTCGGCAGCGGTACGTGCCACCTGGTCGGCCAAGGCTTGCGCGGTGCGGGTGGTCTCCTGCACATGCTGTTCCGTGACCTTGGCAAAGCTCACCTGGGAATCGGCTGCAACGCGCGAAATATGTTGCTGGTACGCGCGCAGCTTTTCGGAGGCAGGTTGGACGCGGGCTGCCGAGACGGAGATCAGATCGCTAGGGCGATCAGAGCTCAGGAGCTGGTGGCCCACGATAGTGCTTTCTTCGAGCAGCGTCTGACCTAACTGGATAGTGAGCTGGCACATCTCCTGGAAGGACAGCGACAGCGATTTGGACATGTCGTTCAGGAATGCGGCCTGTGCATTCAGGTGATTACGGACTGCCGGCGTGACGGATTGCAAGAACGGGAACATGGATGACCTCGTGAGGTGATTTTGCCAGTAGGTGACCCGCCATGATCACTCACTGGCAGGACAAGTTAGAGGCCACTAACTGCTGAGCGGCCGGTCGCCGCACTCGGTAGTGGAGTGCGAAGTGGACTACCGTATGCCCCGCATGTGACAGGCATTTGACAGGGACCGGACAAATTTTCATGCGAACAGCGCATTCATGGCGGCGGGCGAATTAGCGCGTGGCATCGACGCCGAACATATCGCCCAAGAAGCAATAGCGGTAGGACTCGTGTTCATCGACATTCGCCCCAATGAACCAGACCGAATGTTGGGAGAACGTCGCGACCGGAAACAGGTAAGAAGCGTCGATCGTACCGTTACTGATGTTGAGGCGCGCGCCTAGTACAAAATCGCAGGGACGTGGTGAGCGAAGGGTGATCTTCCAAGGGCGAGCGTGCTCTTCGTGTCGACAGCAAGACACTGCGACCCGAACGAATGCCGTCGATTACACGCAGCAGCCCTCGGCCTAGCCGTTTACGCCACGCACCGGCAGTGGGGACCCTCTTTTCGACCTGCGGCTCAAGCTGATCCTGCAGCGCAAAGATGGCAGCCTTGGTCCAGGCGGTGCGAGCTGTTCGCTCCAGTAGCGCTTTTGGATCGAACGAGCGCTGCTCTTGAACATCTGTGCTGCAGTTTGGCCAGTAGCGTTTGCTTAACGATCCTATTCTTCATCCTTGTGGCGGCGCTGCCAAGAGTAGCCCCGGTGTTTTCCCAGATGTATCGCCGATCGTATGGCGTCTTCGGTTTTTCGCGTGGAAGCTCTGCGCAGGCTGCTCACAAGAATATGATAACCTTACCGACTGCGATTGATTCGAGCTGTTGCTGAGCAGCTATTCGTGCTGTCCACAGTGCTGAGGCAATACCGAAAAATTGACCACTGGAATCGAACTCAAGAACCAGTTGCATTTGTCGGTACTTTTGACGGTACTTTTTGGCAAAACGATGTTTCTTGCGCTCTATAGTGCGATTCCGGTCAGCGGAACATGTGATCAGGTTATCGGGTCGCCGACAGGCAGGCAGTCGTCAGGCAACGTCGATCAGGGACGAGAGTCGCCGTGAAGGGAAGGGCGTGGGCTAGCAGTGCGCAGTGCCGCTTAGATTATTGATTGGGGCATTGCGCGTTCACCGAGAGCATTGCGCCGCCCACGCTAACATTAATTCTCGGCGCTTATTGAAGAGGTCGCTCCGGAAGTACGCTGCCTCAGTTGAATTCTTTACTGAGTGCGCAAGGGCCGCTTCGCAAACCTCCCGCGGGAAGTTAGTCTGCTCGGCAGCCCAGTCTCGGAATGTCGAGCGGAAGCCATGCATAGTAAATTTCATTCCCTGCTCGCGAAGGAGTAGTAGAAATTTGTTCTCCCAGAACGCCTTGCCGTCCGGCGTAGGGAATACCAGGTTGCTTGCGCTGGCATTGCCTTCACACTCGTTCTTACGCGCCTTCAGAATCGCCAAGGCGCGTGGCGCAAGCGGCACACGGAACTCGACGCCGGCTTTCATGCGCGCTGCAGAGAGAGTCCATCTTTGCTCTTCGAGATCGAATTCGTCCCAGGTTGCCAGCCGGACCATGCCGATTCGCGCAGCGGTCAGGATGGCAAATTCCATAGCATGTTTCACGACCGCGGATGCCGCAGAGGTTTGTATCGTCCTGATGACAGCTCCAACCTGCACATAGGGGCAGGCCGGGAAGTGAGTTGGTTTGTGCAAATCTTTGATTGCAGGAAGGGCGAGGGCAATCTGGTCCCACAGAAGTGGATCGTGCACCGTCCGAAGGTCGCGTGCCGACGCCCAATCCAGCACTGCTTTCACGCGTTGGCGCACGCGGTTTGCCGTGTCGGTGCGGGTGAACCAAATGGGTTCGAGTGTCGCCAATATCTCTCCCTTGCCAATCTCATTGATGTCCAGTTCACCGAGAATGGGGAAGACATATGTCACCAGTGAATCGAACCATTGCTTGCGTGACTTGGGATTGCGCCAGATGTTGCTGTGCGTTGCATGATATCTGGTAGCACACTGGCGAAAGGTCTGCACTTTACGCGCGGCATCATCTACCTTCTGTCTTTGCGCCTTGCGATGCTCGATCGGGTCGATGTGGGCCAACAGGAGCTGGTGGTACTGCACTACCTCCTCTCTGGCCTGGGCGAGCGGCTTGTAGAGCACTGAACCGAGGCCCATCTCCCTGGCGCGCCCACGTAACATGTAGCGGAAGATCCATGACTTGGTGCCGCCCGGCGCCACGCGCAAGTACAGGCCGTTGCCATCAGCGTAGTAGCCCGGGTCTTTTTTGGCCTGGATACCCAGGGCCGTTAACGCTTGCTTGCGATGCCTTGCCATATCATCTCTCCATGGGCTTTGCCCACAAAATTGTTTTCAGGGCGTCCCACAAATCTGCCCCCAAAAGTGTCCCACAAACCTGCCCACAAATCAGAACGCGCTCGCGTGATATTTCGTGAGCCATCTGGAGACGCGTGACTTGAACGACGCGCTCTTTTCTCTGTGAGCGGCGTGCCATTTGAGCTACGGTGAGCCGTCCCGAGATTCCCGATCAGCAGAGACAACGGCTGGTGTTGGCGCATGGCGCGCTGCCATTCGGCATGCAACGTGTCGTCGAAGCAGCGGCGATTCGCCAAGCCCGTCAAGCCGTCGCGCGTGGCCAGCTGTTCGAGTGCGATCTGGGCCTGCTTTTCCTCCGTCATGTCGCGCAGCGTTTCCACGACCGCCGCGAGGCGGCCATGCTCGTCGCAGATCGGGCTCACATCCGCCGCCAGATAGCGGCGCTGTCCGGCATTGGGCATGTCGCACCAGCCTTCGGCGCTCAGGTGGCCCGGCTCTTCGCAGGCGCGGCTGTGCGCGTCGTACAGCGTCGAGGCTTCACTGGTGCGTTGCTGCACCACGAGGTCGGCCAGCGTGGGGCGTTCGTCATGGTGGAAGCAGCGCCACGTGTCGGCACTGCCAAGCACCTCATAGCCGGACACCCCCGTGAGGCGTTCACACGCGCGATTCCACACGATCGCGCGGCCGCGCGCATCGAGCACGAACGCCGGAATGGCCAGCAGTTCGAGCAGCCTGAACGCTTCGCTCCGCGAAGGGCCTGCGTGGGGAAAGTCCATCAGGTGCTGTGCTGTCTGCAAGTTGTTCATGGGCGACCTTGCGGTAGGAGCGGATGTCATATTGATCGTTATTTCAGCTTTTCTTGCGTTGAGTCTTGATTTTGCAGCGCGGTATGGCGGCATTATTTGATCAGGAACAAACATGCGGTCGAGACATACGGAAGCGCGCTGGACGACATGGCGACTGTGCCGCGCGTCGTTGTATTGCTGAGGATCAAGGTGGTTGGGTGGTTCGCTGCCGGTGCAGCGGGCCGGTGTGGACAGTCGATACCGCCCGGGCGTTAGGGCGCGCGCGGCTTTTGGCCTATAATCGAGGGTTCGCCATTCGGCCATGCTCGCCCGCCCCGGTTGCCGGCGGCCCGGCCCATCAGGATCCAACGTGACTTACAGTATCAAAGAAATTTTCTACACGCTGCAGGGCGAGGGCGCCCACGCGGGCCGGCCGGCGGTGTTTTGCCGGTTCGCCGGCTGCAATCTGTGGACCGGCCGCGAAAGCGACCGCGCCACCGCCACGTGCCAGTTCTGCGACACCGACTTCGTCGGTACCGACGGTGAGCGCGGCGGCAAGTTTGCCTCGCCGGAGGCACTGGTCGCCGTCATCGATGGCTTGTGGCCGGACACTTATCCGGCGAGCAAGTACGTCGTGTTCACCGGCGGCGAACCGCTGCTGCAGCTCGATGCGCCGCTGATCGATGCGATGCACGCCGCGGGTTTCACGATCGCCATCGAAACCAACGGCACGGTTGCCGTCCCGCCCGGCATCGACTGGGTGTGCGTCAGCCCGAAAGTGGGTTCACAGCTCGTCGTCTCGAAAGGCAACGAGCTGAAAGTGGTGATCCCGCAGGCGAACCAGGACCTTGCCGACTATGAGCACCTGGATTTCGACAACTTTTTCGTGCAGCCGATGGACGGCCCGCTGGCCGCCTTCAACACCACGCTGGCGATCGAGACGTGCAAGCGCAATCCGAAATGGAAGCTGTCGCTGCAGACCCACAAACTCCTGAACATTCCCTGAATTGCCTCTCCTATGCTGACCATTACCCGCAAGCTGGAATTCGATGCCGGCCACCGCATTCCCGACCATAAAAGCCAGTGCCGTAACCTGCACGGTCACCGCTATACGCTGGAAATCACGCTGGCCGGCGAGGTGATCTCCGCCGAAGGCAATTCCGACAACGGCATGATCATGGACTTTTCCGACGTGAAGGCGCTTGCCAAGGAACACCTCGTCGACGTCTGGGACCATGCCTTCCTCGTGTACGACAAGGACGCGGCCGTGAAGGAATTCCTCGCGTCGCTGCCGGGCCACAAGACCGTGGTCATCGACCGCATTCCCACCGTGGAAAACCTGGCGGCCGTGGCGTTTAACATCCTGAAGGCGGCCTACAAGGACCGCTATGGCACCGGCCTCAAGCTGCACAAGCTGGTCCTGCACGAGACCCCGAACTGCTGGGCCGAGATCACCGATGCCTGAAGTGCAGGCCGGTGACTTGGCGCACGACCGTGAGGCGTTCATGCGCGAAGCCCTCGTCGAGGCGCAGCGCGCATGGGATCTCGGCGAAGTGCCGGTCGGCGCGGTGGTCGTGAAGGATGGCGTCGTCATTGCGCGCGGATTCAACCAGCCGATCGCCGGCCACGACCCCACGGCGCATGCCGAGATCGTGGCGCTGCGCGCCGCCGCGCAGGCCCTCGGCAATTACCGGCTGCCCGGCTGCGAACTGTACGTCACGCTGGAGCCCTGCGTGATGTGTTCCGGCGCGATGATGCATGCCCGGGTCGCGAAAGTGGTGTACGGCGCGCGCGATCCCAAGACCGGTGCCGCCGGGTCGGTCGTCGACCTGTATGCGTCCGCGCAGCTGAATCATCACACGCAGGCCGTCGGCGGTGTGCTCGACGAGGAATGCGGCAAGCTGCTGAAAGCGTTCTTCGCCAGCCGCCGCGCCGCGTCGCGGGCCGCCCGCGCGGAGCGGGAGAAGGAACAGGACCAGGAGCAGGAGCTGGGGTAGTAACAGGAGCTGCCAAGGGGCGCGAACATCCCGCGCCTTGCTGGCATCGGTACCGGCGGGTAAGATGGCTGCGCCATCGACAACCACGGATCGACCTTGAAAGACATTGGTATCGCGATCGCCGCCCCCGGCGGCTATGCGCTCGACGAAGCGGCCCTGGCGCGCGGCATCGCCCGCCTCGAGGCGGGCGGCTGCACCGTCCACAATTATTACGAGCCGGCCAACAGGTTCCAGCGCTTCGGCGGCACCGATGCGGGCCGGCTCGCGCAACTGGAAGCGGCGGCGCGCGACCCCGACGTGCAGGTCGTCATCGCCCTGCGCGGCGCCTATGGTATCTCGCGCATCCTGCCGCGCATCGACTTTAAGCTCATGGCCGACAGCGGCAAGCTGTTTACCGGCTACAGCGATTTCACGGCCTTCCACATGGGCATGTACGCGGCAACGGGGCGCAAGAGTTTTGCCGGCCCCATGGTCTGCGACGACTTCATCCGCGATGAGCCGGTGGCGTACACGCTCGATCAGTTCTGGGACTGCCTGCGCGGTCCGGTGCACACGGTGCGCGGCACGGCCACCGGCAACCCGGCCGTCGACGTCGAAGGGCGGCTGTGGGGCGGCAACCTGGCCATGCTGAACCACCTCGTCGGCACACCCTATTTTGCCCGCGTGCCAGGCGGCATCCTGTTCGTCGAGGATATCAATGAGCACCCGTACCGCGTCGAGCGCATGGTGCTGCAACTGCTCTACGCGGGCGCGCTGGAAGGCCAGCATGCGCTCGTGCTGGGTGACTTTTCCGGCTACCGGCTGGCCCCTTTCGACAATGGCTACGATTTCGACACCATGCTGGCCTACCTGCGCGAAACGCTGCCAATCCCGGTACTTGCCGGCCTGCCGTTCGGCCACGTGAAACACCGCTGCACGCTGCCGTTCGGCGGGCTGGCCCGCCTGGTATCGGATGCGGAAGGCTTCGACCTTACCGTCACCGACTATCCGACGCTGGCCCGGCCGTACGTGTGACGGTCGCCATTGCCTGGACCGTGCCGGGCAGGCAATGGAAATGATAAAATGCGCGGTTCATCGAAATACATCTACGCAAGGGCTCATCAGTGCTATCCACCGCAAACATCACCATGCAATTCGGCGCCAAGCCGCTGTTCGAGAATATCTCCGTCAAGTTCGGCGACGGCAACCGCTACGGTCTGATCGGCGCCAACGGCTGCGGCAAGTCCACCTTCATGAAGATCCTCGGCGGCGACCTGGAGCCGTCGGCCGGCAACGTCATGCTCGACGTGAACGAGCGCCTGGGCAAACTGCGCCAGGACCAGTTCGCGTATGAGGAAATGCGCGTGCTCGACGTGGTCATGATGGGCCACACCGAGATGTGGGCCGCGATGCAGGAACGCGATGCGATCTACGCGAATCCGGAAGCCACCGACGACGACTACATGAAAGCCGCCGACCTGGAAGGCAAGGTTTCGGAATACGACGGCTACACGGCCGAGGCGCGTGCCGGCGAACTGCTGCTGGGCGCCGGTGTCGAGATCGAGCTGCACCAGGGGCCGATGAGCGCCGTGGCGCCGGGCTGGAAGCTGCGTGTGCTGCTGGCGCAGGCGCTGTTCTCGAATCCCGATATCCTGCTGCTGGACGAACCGACCAACAACCTGGACATCAACACGATCCGCTGGCTCGAAGATGTGCTGAACCAGCGCAATTCGACGATGATCATCATCTCCCACGATCGCCACTTCCTGAACCAGGTGTGCACGCACGTGGCCGACATGGATTACGGCACGCTGAAGATCTATCCGGGCAACTACGACGAATACATGCTCGCTTCCACGCAGGCGCGCAACCAGCAGCTGGCCAACAACGCGAAGGCCAAGGAAAAGGTCGCCGAACTGCAGGACTTCGTGCGCCGCTTCTCGGCCAACAAGTCCAAGGCACGCCAGGCCACGTCGCGCGCCAAGATGATCGACAAGATCAAGGTCGAGGACATCAAGCCTTCCTCGCGCGCCTATCCGTTCGTGCGCTTCGAGGGCGAGAAAAAGCTGCACCGCCTGGCCGTCGAAGTGGACAGCATCTCGAAAACCTACGACAAGACCCTGTTCAGGAATTTCAGCATCATGGTCGAGGCAGGTGAACGCATCGCGATCATCGGCGCCAACGGTGCCGGTAAAACCACCATGCTGCGTTGCATCGCCGGCGAGCTGGCCAACCTGCAGCCCGATACCGGTTTCGTGAAGTGGGCGGAAAACGCCAATGTCGGCTACATGCCGCAGGATCCGACCGAGGACTTCGCCACCGATGCGAACCTCACCGACTGGATGGGCCGCTGGACGAAAGAAGGCGACGATGACCAGGCCGTGCGCTCGATCCTCGGCCGCCTGCTGTTCGGCGGCGACGAGGTGAAGAAATCCGTGCGCGTGCTGTCCGGCGGCGAAAAAGGCCGCATGATGTACGGCAAGCTGATGCTGGGCCGCCACAACGTGCTGCTGCTCGACGAACCCACCAACCACATGGACATGGAATCGATCGAATCGCTGAACATCGCGCTCGACAAATACGCCGGCACGCTGATCTTCGTCTCGCACGACCGTGAATTCGTGTCGTCGCTGGCGAACCGCATCATCGAGATCAAGGAAAACGAAGTGGTCGACTTCCGCGGCAACTACGAGGAATACCTGACCAGCCAGGGTATCAACTAAGTCGGGACAGAGCGATGAACAGCGTAGCCATACCAATTAAAACCGTCGAGTACGAGAAGCCGCTGCTGGAGGAGAACGAGCAGGGCGGCAGCTGCGTGGCCCACGCCTGGGCCCGGACGCCGGCCCCCGTGCCGGCCGATGAAAAGATCCTGCTGAAGGAGCGCATCCGCACCTTGCTGCGCGAACGCGATGCCGTGCTGGTTGCCCACTACTACGTCGATGGCGACCTGCAGGACCTGGCCGAGGAAACCGGCGGGTGCGTGTCCGATTCGCTCGAGATGGCGCGCTTCGGGCGCGACCATCCGGCGAAGACGCTCGTCGTCGCGGGCGTGAAGTTCATGGGCGAAACGGCGAAGATCCTGTCGCCGGAAAAGACCATCCTCATGCCCGACCTGGATGCAACCTGCTCGCTGGACCTGGGCTGCGACCCGGATGAATTCGCGTCGTTCTGCGACCAGCACCCGGACCGCACCGTCGTCGTGTATGCGAACACCAGCGCCGCCGTGAAGGCGCGGGCGGACTGGATGGTCACGTCGTCGATCGGCCTCGATATCGTCCAGCACCTGCACGCGCAGGGCAAGAAGATCCTGTGGGCGCCGGACAAGCACCTGGGATCGTACATCCAGAAGCAGACCGGCGCGGACATGCTGCTGTGGCAGGGCTCCTGCCTGGTGCACGACGAGTTCAAGGGCATCGAACTCGACCTGCTGAAGGCACAGCACCCGGAGGCGAAAGTGCTGGTGCACCCGGAGTCGCCCGCCAACGTGGTCGACCAGGCCGACGTGATCGGTTCCACGTCGCAGCTGATCGCGGCGGCCGTCAGCCTGCCCGCCACCACCTTCATCGTCGCCACCGACAACGGCATCCTGCACAAGATGCGCCTCGCCGCGCCAGGCAAGACGTTCATCGAAGCGCCGACGGCCGGCAACAGCGCCACGTGCAAGAGCTGCGCGCACTGTCCCTGGATGGCGATGAACGGCTTGCGCAACCTGGCCGACGTGCTGGAAAACCTGTCCAATGAAATCCACGTCGACCCGGCCGTGGGCGAGCAGGCCAAGGTATCGATCAACCGCATGCTGGACTTCGCAGCCGCGAAAAAAGCCAGGATCGCGCCCGGCGCCGACCTGGCGCAGGAAGCAAAACTGTTCTCTGGAATCGGACCCGCATGAGTACCTTGTTGAACCCTTTCGCGCCGTTCGATCCGGCCCTGAAACAGGCCTTTGAAGCCAACCTGCTGGCCGCGCTGCTGGAAGACGTGGGCCCTGGCGATTTGACCGGCAATCTCGTGCCCGAGGCAAGCCGCTCGGCCGCGCGCGTCATCGTCCGCGAAGACGCCGTGCTGTGCGGCGCGCCCTGGTTCGAGGGCATCATGCATGCGATGGAACCGGCGATCGGCATCGAATGGCATTACGCCGAAGGTGACCTGATGAAGGCCGATACGCCGGTGTGCACGCTGGTCGGCCCGTCGCGGGCAATCCTGACCGCCGAGCGTTCGGCGCTCAATTTCCTGCAACTGCTGTCCGGCGTGGCAACGGCCACGCGCCGCTATGTCGATGCGATCGCCGGCACCCGTGCCGCCATCCTCGACACCCGCAAGACACTGCCGGGCCTGCGCCTGGCGCAGAAGTACGCGGTGCGCGTCGGCGGCGGCCAGAACCAGCGGCTGGCGCTGTATGACGGGATCCTGATCAAGGAAAACCACATCGCGGCGGCGGGCGGCATCACCGCCGCGCTGGTGGCGGCGAAGCAGGTCGGCGGCGCGGTGTCCGTCCAGGTCGAGGTGGAAAACCTCGTCGAACTCGAAGAGGCGCTGACGGCGGGCGCCACGTCGATCCTGCTCGATAACTTCGACCTGGGCATGATGCGCGAAGCCGTGCAGGTCAACCGCGGCCGCGCGCTGCTGGAAGCTTCCGGCGGCGTCAATTTCGACACCGTGCGGGCCATCGCCGAAACCGGCGTGCACCGCATTTCGATCGGCGCGCTGACGAAAGACGTCAAGGCCACCGATTATTCGCTGCGCATCATCGACGGCGCGCTGGGCGCATCGTCACCCCAGGCGCAAACGCATCGCCTGCTCGGCTAGGCCGCTGCGGCGCCCGCTCCTGTCCGCCATCGGGACAGGGGCGCCCACCTCTTCGAATCCCAAACGCCGGTAGAGCCGCACCGCCGGTGTATCGCCCGTGGTCACGCCGAGCTCGACCGCCCGCGCGCCTTGCTCGCGTGCCCAGCCGATCGCCCGGGACAGAAGCGCCTGCGCGATGCCGCGGCCGCGGTGCTCCGGCGCCACCCATACCTGGTACAACGTGACCGCCTCGGCCTCGTATTGCGCCCAGGCGAGACCGGCCGGCTCATCGCCGACCTCGGCCAGCAGTGGCAGGTGCCGCGCCGACGCCACCGTTTCCGCCAGCAGCGCTTGCCACGTCTCATCCGCACGCGCCTGCGCATCGGCCAGTGTCACGGCGAACGCCTCGGGAGCATCGCCCAGCGCCCGCAGGCGCAGCGCGCGCCACGTCGGCCATTCAGCGGCTGCAAGGGGCCGGATCGTCAGCGCATGTTCTGTCATCGGGATATGGTCAAGTTGTTTTCGGTAACCCATTCTAATGGCGCCAGCGAAACGTTGCCAAAAATCGGGGACTGTCCCGGCTGTTGTATTACGACCAGCTCAACAATACGCATGCAGTGAGCAATCCGAACAAATTCAAGCACCTGCAAATGTTGCCAAAAATCGGGGACAGTCCCCAGCCTTATCCGGCGTTGTTTTGCGACCAGCGCGACCGTAAAAAAGGCCACCCGAAGGTGGCCTTGAAAAATGCGGCGCCGTGGCGCCGCCTCACGAAAATCAGTCCCCGGCGTAGATGTCGCGGTCCTTGGTTTCACGCACGAACAGGGCGCCGATCACGAACGTGACGAGCGCCACCACGATCGGGTACCACAGACCGTAGTAGATGTCGCCCTTGAACGCCACGAGGGCAAACACCGTGGTCGGCAGCAGGCCGCCGAACCAGCCGTTGCCGATGTGGTAGGGCAGCGACATCGACGTGTAGCGGATCTTGGTCGGGAACATCTCGACCAGCATCGCGGCGATCGGGCCATATACCATCGTCACGTACAGCACAAGAATGAACAGGAACAGCACCATCATCGGCTTGTTGATCTGTTCCGGGTCGGCCTTGGCGGGATAGCCGGCGTCGCGGATGGCCGCCGTCACCTGGGCCTTGAACGCCGTTTCCTGCGTTTTGCTGGCGGCATCGAAGTTCAGGTTGTCCGCCGTCATGGCCGCATTGAACGATGTCAGCGCCTTGTCGCCCACCTTGATCGTGGCGACCGTGCCTGCCGGTGCATCCTGGCGCGTGTAGTTCACGGCCGAAGCCGACAGCACGCTGGTCGCGATATCGCACGACGACGGGAATTTCTTCTGTCCCGTCGGGTTGAACAGGAAGTGGCACGAGGCCGGGTCGGCCACTACCACGACCGGCGAGTTGGTCTGGGCGGCTTCGAGTTGCGGGTTGCCGTAGTGCGTCAGCGCCTTGAAGATCGGGAAGTACGTCAGCGCGGCGATCAGGCAGCCGCCCAGGATGATCCACTTGCGCCCGATGCGGTCCGACAGCACGCCGAACACCACAAAGAACGGCGTGGCCAGCAGCAGCGCGACCGCGATCAGGATGTTCGCGGTGGCCGATTCGATCATCAGGATTTTCTCCATGAAGAACAGCGCATAGAACTGGCCCGTGTACCACACCACGGCCTGGCCCATCGTCAGGCCGACCAGCGCCAGGATCACGATCTTGAGGTTTTTCCATTGGCCGAACGCTTCGGACAGCGGTGCCTTCGACGTCTTGCCCTCGGCCTTCATCTTGGCGAAGGCCGGCGATTCCTGCATCGCCATGCGGATCCACACCGAGATACCCAGCAGCAGCACGGACACGAGGAACGGGATGCGCCAGCCCCATGCCTGGAATTCCTCCTCGCCAACGGCCGTGCGGGTGGCCAGGATCACCAGCAGCGACAGGAACAGGCCCATCGTGGCCGTGGTCTGGATCCAGGACGTGAACAGACCGCGCTTGCCTTCCGGCGCATGCTCGGCCACGTAGGTGGCGGCACCGCCATACTCGCCGCCCAACGCCAGCCCTTGCAGAATACGGAGCGTGACAAGGATGATCGGCGCGGCAATGCCGATCGATGCATGGCCCGGCAGCAGGCCGACGATGAACGTGGACAGGCCCATCAGCAGGATCGTGATCAGGAACGTGTACTTGCGGCCAATCATGTCCCCCAGTCGACCGAAGACCACGGCGCCGAACGGACGCACGATGAAGCCGGCGGCGAACGCCAGCAACGCGAAGATGAAGGTGGTGGTCGGGTCGCCGATGAAGAACTGCTTGGCGATGATCGATGCGAGCGAGCCGTACAGGTAAAAGTCGTACCACTCGAACACGGTGCCGAGCGAGGAAGCAAAGATGACCTTCCTTTCCTCCTTCGTCATCGGCGTAGACTTGCCCTTGCCCCCAAGGTTCCGCGGATCCGCGGTGCCAGATGTGCTTGCCATGATAGTAGTCTCCAGTTTATCGGTTGCGCCGTCCGGTGATTCCGGTTTTATAAGATTTGGCGAGTCCAGTGTGGGCGCCGAAACTTACGCGATTCTTTCTTGAAACTTACACGAAACTGACAAGTATCGTTCCGGCGGAACCGCCTGCGGGCGCTGTGGTATCCTCCCGCGCTCGTACGCTTATGCAAACAACAAGGATGCAGGATGATCAAGCACATCGTGATGTGGAAGCTGAAGGATGAAGCGGAAGGCGCCGATCGCGCCACGAATGCCCGCAAGGTGAAGGAATTGCTCGACGCGTGCATCGGCCTGGTGCCGGGCATGGGCACGTTCGAAGTGGTGCTGGCCCAGCCGGGCCTGGAAGCCACGTACGACGTGGTGCTGTATTCCGAGTTCGCCGACAAGGCAGCGCTGGACGCGTATCTCGACCATCCGCAGCACGTTGCACTCAAGCCCTTCATCGCCGCCGTGCGCGAGGGGCGCCAGTGCATGGACTACGAGGTTTGACGTGACGGCCGTGCGCGAGCTCTTCAGCCTGGCGGGGAAGACTGCCCTGGTGACGGGCGGCTCGCGCGGGCTGGGCTTGCAAATGGCGCTGGCGCTGGGCGAGCAGGGCGCCGCGGTCGTGATCAGCGCGCGCAAGCAGGCGGGGATCAACGAGGCGCTGGCCGCATTCGCGGCACGGGGCATCACCGCCCACGGCGTCGTGGCCGACCTGGCCGACCCGGCGGCCGCCGAAGCGCTGGCCGTGGCGGCGATCGACAAGCTCGGGCACATCGACATCCTCGTCAACAACGCCGGCGCCGGCTGGGCTGCGCCAGCCGAGGACCTGCCGCTCGACGCATGGGACAAGGTGATGAACCTGAACGTGCGCGGCGTCTTCCTGCTCACGCAGGCGGTCGGGCGCCTTTCGATGATCCCGCGCCGCACCGGCAGCATCATCAACATCGCATCGATCGCCGGGCTGGCCGGCAACCGGCCGGACACCATGAAGACATTGGCCTACAACACGTCGAAAGGCGCGATCGTGAACTTTACGCGCACGCTGGCCGGCGAATGGGGCGCCTACGGCATCAACGTGAACGCGATCGCACCCGGCTTCTTCCCGTCAAAGATGACGCATGGCCTGCTGCGGGAAATGGGAGAGCGCCTTGCTGCCGACACGCCGCTGGGGCGCCTGGGCGGCGACGACGACCTGAAAGGCGCCGTCGTGCTGTTTGCCTCGCGTGCCGGGCGGCATATCACTGGCCAGATCCTCGCCATCGATGGCGGCGTCTCGGCCGTCTGAAAGGTTTTATCGGAATGAACACGTATCAAAGAATCGTACTGGCTTCACGCCCGCAGGCGGAAGTGAAGCCCGAGCATTTCCGCCTGGAGACAGTGGCGGTGCCCGAACTGGCAGACGGCCAGCTACTGATCCGCAACCATTACCTGTCGCTGGACCCCTACATGCGCGGGCGCATGAACGACGCTCGCAGCTACGCGGCGCCGCAGGCGTTGGGCGAAACGATGATCGGCGGCACAGTCGGCGAAGTGGTCGCATCGCGGCACCCTTCGTTCGCGCCGGGAGAATTCGTTGCCGCAATGGGCGGCTGGGCCGAGATGGCCGTCTCGGACGGCGCCGGCCTGCGCAAGCTCGATGCGTCCGGCGTGCCGCTGTCCGCCCATCTCGGCGTAGTCGGCATGCCCGGCATGACGGCGTGGTATGGCCTGAACCGCATCCTCGACCTGCAACCCGGGCAGACGGTCTGCGTGTCCGCGGCCAGCGGCGCCGTCGGCAGTGCCGTCGGCCAGCTGGCGAAGCTGCGCGGCTGCCGCGCCATCGGCATCGCCGGTGGCCAGGAAAAATGCGACCACGTCGTGCGCGAACTGGGCTTCGATGCCTGCGTGGACTACAAGGCCGGCAACCTGCGCGCCGACCTGAAGGCGGCCGCGCCGGACGGTATTGACGGCATCTTTGAAAACGTGGGCGGCGAAGTCTTCGATGCGGCGCTGGCGCGCACCAACCCGTTTGCCCGCGTGGCCCTGTGCGGCATGATCGCCGGCTACGATGGCGCGGACATTCCAATGCGCAACGTGCGGCTGCTGCTGGCGAACAGGATCACGCTGCGCGGCTTCATCGTCACCGAGCACCTGGACTGCTGGCCCGAAGGCCTGGCCGAGCTGGGCGCGCTGGTGGCGGCGGGGCGGCTCAAGTACCGCGAGACGGTCTCGCAGGGCCTGGCGTCCGCGCCCGAGGCGTTCATGGGCCTGCTGAAAGGCCGCAACTTCGGCAAGCAACTGGTCAAACTGGTCTAGGTGTCCGCAGGCACACCGGCAAGAGCGAGGAGAAGATGACTTCCGTTGAAATCCGCTATGGCGACTGGGCCACGCTCAGCGCAGACGCGCAGGAGATCCGCATCGCGGTCTTCGTGCAGGAGCAGAACGTGCCACCCGAACTGGAGATGGACGAGAAAGATGCTGTGTGCCTGCACGCGGTCGCGTACGACGCGGCCGGCGTGCCGGTCGGCACGGGCCGCCTGCTGCCCGATGGCCACATCGGCCGGATGGCCGTCATGAAGCATGCCCGGGGCACCGGCATCGGCAGCGCGCTGCTGCGCGGCCTGATGGCGCATGCCCGCGAACGGGGCCATCCGGACGTCATGCTGTCCGCCCAGACGCACGCGGCGCCGTTCTACCTCGCCCACGGTTTTACGCAGGTCGGCGGCGAGTTCCACGAGGCGGGAATCCCGCACATCGAGATGCGGCACGTGTTCTGACACACGCCAGGCCCGGCCGAAACGTCAGACCAGCTTCGCCACGTCCAGGATCGCCTGCGCAAATGCGCGCGGCGCTTCCTGCGGCAGGTTGTGCCCGATGCCGCCGTCCAGATGGCGGTGTTCGTACCGACCCCTGAACTTCTTCGCATAGGCCTTCGGGTCGGGATGCGGTGCGCCGTTGGCGTCACCTTCCATCGTGATGGCCGGCACCGTCACGTCGGGAAAGGCGGCCAGTCGCCGTTCCAGGCTGGCGTAACGGTCCTCGCCCGGTGCTAGCCCCAGGCGCCAGCGGTAGTTGCCGACCGATATGGCAACGTGGTCGGGGTTGTCGAGCGAGCGCGCCGAGCGCGCGAACGTCGCGTCGTCGAACTGCCATTGCGGCGACGCCAGCTCCCAGATCAGCCGCGCGAACGCATGCGTGTTTTCCCGGTAACCGAGTTCGCCGCGCGGCGTGGCGAAGTAATACTGGTACCACCATTGCAGTTCCGCCTTGGGCGACAGAGGCTTGCGGTTGGCTTCCTGGCTGCCGATCAGGTAGCCGCTGACGGAAACCAGGCCAATGAACCGCTGTGGCCACAGCGCGGCCAGCGTGGTGGCAATCCGCGCGCCCCAGTCGAAGCCGGCCACGATCGCCTTGTCGATCTTCAGCGCATCGATGAACGCTACCGCATCCGCCGTGAAACTGGCCTGCTGGCCATTGCGCGGCGTGGCCACATCGAGGAACCGGGTCGTGCCATACCCGCGCAGGTGCGGGATGATCACGCGGTAGCCGGCGGCGGCGAGGATCGGCGCCACGTCGATGAAAGCGTGGATATCGTACGGCCAGCCATGGAACAGCACGACCGCTTGTCCGTCGGCGGGGCCTGTATCGACGTAGCCGACGTCCAGCAGGCCGGCGTGGATCTGCCGGATATCGGCAAAGGTATGGCTGGCCGGCGACATGCCGCCGGCCAGCGGCGGTGCGCCGGCCGGGGCCGCCGATGCGCTGCCGGCAAGGCCCAGCGGGGCCGCGGCAATACCGAGTGCCGCGGTGCCGAGGAAATTCCTGCGGCGGGGATTGAATCCTTCGTTCCTGACTGCTTCATCCATGGTCTGCTCCTTTGTCTGGGGGCGCAGCGCCGGAGACCGGCGGGCCTGTGCGGCGCTGCAACGGTTCCATTACACCGCCAGCACGTATCCGCGCGATGTCGGGACAGGAGCCATGCGCAATCCCATGTGTATCCGGCCGGCGTGGATACACCGGCATACAAATCCGCATGCGTGCGCTGATCGTCGCGCGACGCTGCGAAGATAGTCGCCTGCGAAAGGTGGCCAAAGGAGACAGATCGATGGATGCGTTACAGGAACGGGTGCTGGCCGAGCTGCGGCGCTATGCGGCCAACCGCCTGAAGGATGTGGCGCGGGGCGCCGAAACGCGCGAACTGGCGGGCCTGCTGGTGGAAAAATATGGCTACGGACTGGCGAAGGCCCTGGCGATCGCTGGCGAGCTGGCCGGCGTGCCGGCGCCGGACCTGGGACGGGAGATCGAACGTGTCGTGCTCGAGGTGGACCCGGACGCGGTGGAACACCGCAGCAGGCGGTGGGATGCGGCATCCGCCGGGCTGTCGTTGCCCCGCCGCGGGTAACTCTGTATTGAACCGTGTGTCGCGCCTACGGGGGCAGGCCGATCTCCGCGCATCGCTCGGCGAGCAGCGCGTGCAACTGCCGCACGGCGGGCGAAAATTGCCGCCGGTGCGGGCAGATCAGCTGCAACGGTGCCGCTTCGCCCGGCTGCGTGGGCAGCACGACCACGAGCCGGCCAGCGCGCACGTCGGCGCTGACGTCGAGCCACGATTTGTACGCGATGCCTTCGCCGGCGATGGCCCAGCGGCGCACCACGTCGGCGTCGTCGCTGGCCAGGGGCCATTCACGTGCACGGTGCGGCGGCCCTTGTCCGTCGGGAAGCCCCATCGGTCATACAGCCGCCCGCCCATGTGCCACAGCAGGCAGGAATGGCGCGCCAGCTCGTCCAGCGAAGCCGGCATGCCGCACTGCTCGAGGTACCCCGGCGCGGCCACGAGCACGCGCCGGTTGTCGGCGGCCACGGGCAGTGCCACGAAGCTTGCGTCGTCGATGCTGCCATAGCGCAGGGCGATGTCGACCGGGTCGCGGAACACATTCGTCAACCCGTCGGAGAACTGCACCCGCAGCGACAGCTTCGGGTGGTGGCGCCGGAACGCCGTCAGCCAGGGCAGCAGCACGTTGCGGCCGAAATCCGATGGCGCGGCGATCTGCAGGGTGCCGGACAGTGCATCGTCGCCGCGGCGCAGCTCGTCGCGGCCGCTGTGCAGCAGGGCGATCATGTCCTTGGCATAGGGCAGGTAGCGTTCACCCTCGTTCGTCAGGCGCAGGCTGCGCGTGGACCGGGCGAACAGGCGGGTGTCGAGATCCCGCTCGAGCCGCATGATGGCGGCGCTGACCTGGCCCGGCAGCAGGTTCGCTTCCCGCGCGGCCTGCGTGAAACTGCCGCAGGCGGCGGTGCGGACAAACAGGGACAGGTCTTCGAAGCGGATCATGCCACGTGATTTTCATTCGGCGAGAGAAAGTGCTACCCGATTATATGGGTTTTCAGCTTGCCACTCGCGCCATATGATGTTTCCAACCTGATCAATTGGAGCAAGACATGAAAGCGATTGTTTACACCGAACACGGCCTGCCGATCGACAGCGCGGCTTCGCTGGTCGAGATGGAGCTGCCGGACCCCATCCCCGGTCCGCGCGACCTGCTGGTCCGCGTCCACGCGGTCTCGGTGAATCCCGTCGACACGAAGGTGCGCCGCGGCGCCGCGGTCACCGCGCCGCGCGTGCTGGGCTGGGATGCCGCCGGCATCGTCGAAGCCGTGGGCAGCGACGTCACCGCCTTCAAGCCCGGCGACGAAGTGTATTACGCGGGTTCGCTGACCCGGCCGGGGTCGTACAGCGAATTGCACCTGGTCGACGAACGCATCGTCGGCCACAAGCCCAGGACATTGGGATTCGCCGATGCGGCCGCGTTGCCGCTGACATCTCTTACCGCATGGGAGCTGCTGTTCGACCGCCTGAAGGTCCCGGAAGAAGGTGGCAGCGGCCGCACGCTGCTGGTCATCGGCGCGGCCGGCGGTGTCGGTTCGATCCTCACGCAGCTGGCCAATGAACTGACGGGCCTGACGGTCATCGGCACGGCCTCCCGTCCGGAGACCAAGGAATGGGCTCGCGCGGCGGGCGCCCACCACGTCGTCGACCATGCAAAGCCGATGAAGGCCCAGTTGCAGGCGCTGGGCTTCGAGTACGCGGACATCGTCATCAGCCTCACGCATACCGACCAGCACTATGCCGACATCGTCGACATCCTCGCGCCGCAGGGCCAGTTCGCGCTGATCGACGACCCGGACACGCTGGACGCGATGCCGCTCAAGCGCAAGAGCATCTCGTTGCACTGGGAGCTGATGTTCACACGGTCGATGTATGAAACAGCCGACATGGCGCGCCAGCGCGAGATCCTCGACCGCGTGGCGGCGCTGGTCGACAGCGGCACGGTCAGGACGACCGTCGGCAAACACGTCGGCAAGATCGACGCGGTCAACCTGCGCCGCGCCCACGCGATCATCGAAAGCGGCAAGGCACGCGGCAAGCTCGTGCTGGCCGGCTTCTGACCACCGTTTGCGCGCCGCCGTCGGTTCCGCGTTGCCGGATCCGGCGGCGGCGCAGTACCATGCCCCGATTTGAACACCAGAAAGGAAAACACCCGATGGATATCGTTGCCAAGGCGCGCCAGCGCTACACCGTGAAATCGTACGACCGTGAACGCAAGGTCCCGGCGGACATCGTTGCCCAGCTGCGCGAAGTGCTGCGCCTCGCGCCGTCGTCGGTCAACTCCCAGCCATGGCATTTCGTCGTCGCCGCCACGCCGGAAGGCAAGGAGCGCATTGCCAGGGCCGCCGATGCCGGCTTCCAGTACAACGCGGCGAAGATTCGCGATGCGTCGCACGTGATCGTGCTGGCGACCAAGGTTGCACCGGACGAAGCGCAACTGGCTGCCGTGCTGGAACAGGAAGCAAAGGATGGCCGCTTCGTCAACGACGCGGCGAAATCATCGCAGCACGCAGGCCGTATGTCGTACACGAACCTGCACCGCTTCACGCAGAAGGATGTGCCGTTCTGGTATGAAAAGCAGACCTACATCGCGCTGGGCAACCTGCTGCAGGCCGCCGCGCTGCTCGACGTGGGGGCGACGCCGATGGAAGGTTTCAGTGCGGAAGTGCTGGACAAGGAACTGGGCCTGCGCGACAAGGGCTTTTCCGCCACCGTGATCGTCTCGCTGGGCTACAGCAGCGGCGAAGACTTCAATGCCAAGCTGCCCAAATCCCGCCTGCCGGCCGACCAGGTCTTCACCGACATCTGATACAGCGAAGCAAAACAGGGGACGTACCCCTGTTTCCAGGAAACTGTCGACATGCCATAGGGCCCACGGCCGTGCATGCGCGGCCTATCCTTAAAACAAGGGTACGTCCCCAGTTTTTCCTAGCGGATCAGTTGCTCGTGCAGCACGGCGGGCGCCTGTGCATACAGCTTGACGACGGTCGACGTGCGCGTGCCGTAGTCGGGCGACTCGATCCTGACCGCCGACAGCTGGCGCTCGCGCTCCAGCGGAATGCCAGTGTCCGGCAGCCGCTGGTCCGGCGCGCGCGTGGTATCGGCCAGCATCTCGAAATACGCTTCCTCCGGGGCGCCCAGGCACAGCAGGCTGGCGAATTGCGCCTTCGTGCGCACGACCTTCGGCCATGGTGCATCGAGCAATGCATTCGACAGGCCGTAGACGCCCGGCGCCAGCGGCTGCCCGTTGCGCGGGTCGGCATCGCCGCGGTTCGAGAACCACACGAGTTCCGCGCCGTCGCACAGCACGAGGTTGAAGCCGTTGTAGGCCTGGGCGCCGGGGCGGATCTGTTCGACGTAGTCGCGCGCGCTCATCGTCGCCGACAGAAAATTCGACACCAGCATGCCGCGCGATGGCGCCTGCGGGTTGAAGTCATGCGGCGCGCGGATGTTGGTGATGGCGGCAAAGCGCGACGGCGCCTGGCCCGCATCCTCGATCGGCGCCAGCGCGCCGCCCTGGCAACGCGCGCGCAGTGGCGACAGGCGTTGCAGTGCGTCGGCCGGCCACTGGCACTCGGGGCCGTCCGGGCGCGTCACGCCCATCCAGCTGCCGCCGGCCTTCAGGTCGCGGCCGGCGATCACCTGCGGGTTATCGTCCCACGGCGCGGCCGCGGCGCTGGCGCGGTCGTAGTATTCATCGCGGTTGGCGGCGGCGATCAGCGGCACGCCGGGTACCACGCGCCAGGCGAAAACGATCAGGCACATGAGGAGATATCCATGAACACTTCGGTATGTCGGGGGCCGGCAACGAGCGGGCCCAGGTTCGACGCATCGGCGGCGTGCGCCAGCGCGTCCGTGAAATCGGGCAGGGTGGCCGGGTAGACCTCCATCCACGTCTGCATGCCGCCGGTGCTTTCCGGGCGGCGTTTCAGTTGCGGGGCCACGCCATGCGCGGCCGCCAGTTGCGCCTGCATGACGCGCACGCGGGGCAGCAACTGTCCCGCGTCCTCGTCGCGGACGCGGTAATAGACATACAGGTCCATCAGACGTCCAGCTTGTCCAGCACGTACGGGAGCGGCTGGAACTTGAGCGCCGGGCCATCGGCCGCGCCGGCCCGCACATCGCCGGCTTCCAGCGCATCGAGCTTCATCTCGACGAGGGCGTCGACGCCGCCGGCACCATTCGGTACCGCGTTGACGACCATGCCGCAAGGCTGGCCCGGGTCCGCCGGGGTGAAGACCTCGCTGCCGGCGGCGATGCCGGCGGCGTCGATGGTCGCCAGCGCCGTGCGGCGCTTCAGCTTGCCCAGGTACTGGCTGCGCGCCACGATTTCCTGCCCCGGATAGCAACCCTTCTTGAAATTCACGCCGCCCAGCAGCTCGAAATTGATCATCTGGGGCACGAACTGTTCCTGCGTGGCCGCGGCGATCAGCGGTACGCCGGCGTGGATGTCCGACAGGCGCCAGGCGTCATTGCCGGCCACGACGAGCCGGTCGGCCAGCTCCGGCGCGACCGTGGCGACGGTTTCCGGCAGGGCCAGCCACAGGTAGCGCGGTGCGCCGAACGCATCGGCTACGCGCAGCAGCGTGCCGAGCGGGTGATCCAGCTTCGTGTACGGTGCCGGCGGCAGCGCATCGAACCACGTTTGCAGCACGGCCTCCGCCAGCGCGCCGCCCAGGCCCAGCGTCACGCGAGCCTGCGTCACGTCCGCCGCCTTGGTCTTCGCGCGCAGCACGAACATCTGCAGGCGTTTCTGCACGGCCGGCTGGATGTCGCTTGCCAGTTGCAGGTAGATGGACTGCTCGTCCTTCCACATCAGGAAGCTGGCCAGCAGCCGCCCCTTCGGCGAGCAGTAGCCAGCCAGGCGCACGTCGTTCGCACCAAGATGCTCGACATCGTTGGTCAGCTGCGAATGCAGGAACGTGGCCGAGTCGTCGCCGGTGAAGGCGATCAGACCCAGGTCCGTCACGGGTGCCACGAAGCCGGCGGCCAGCGTGCCGGGCGTTGGCGTTTCGGCCGGCTGGCCGAGAAGTTGATTCCAGGTGGTCATATAGTTGGATACTTTGGCTACGAATTGCACACTGAGTGCGCTTGAAAGCATTATCATTACGGGCTCATTATAAAGATCCCGCGCCAAACGCGCCGGCCACCCCCAAAACGGGTCGCGCGGCCCCGCGCGGGCACACACGACATGGCATTCATCACAAAAACGATCGCGCTGGGCGTGCTGGTCGCCGCCGCCGCGGCAGGCGGATTCGCCTGGTGGTCGAAGCAGCCCATCGTTGGCGAGGGAGACAACATCCCGTTTACGATCAACAAGGGCAGCGGTGCCCACGCAGCCGGCCAGCAGATCGCCGAAGCGGGCGTGCCGATCCAGCCGCTGCTGTTCAACCTGCTGGCGCGCTTTACGGGCAAGAGCGGCAACTTGAAGGCCGGCTCGTACGAACTGAAGCCCGGCACCACGCCGCTGCGGCTGATCGACCAGCTGGTGCGCGGCGAGTTCGCCCAGGAATCGCTGACGATCATCGAAGGCTGGACGTTCCGCCAGATGCGCCAGGCGATCGCCGCGCACAAGGGCCTGAAGCATGACACGCTCGGCCTGTCCGACAACGAGCTGATGGAAAAGATCGGCTCCACCTACAAGCAGCCCGAAGGCCTGTTCTTCCCGGACACGTACCTGTTCGCGAAGGGCGCGTCCGAGCTGCAGATCTACCGGCAGGCGCACACCGCGCTGCTGGAGCACCTCGATGCCGCCTGGGCGCAGCGGGCGCCGGACCTGCCGTACAAGGACAAGTACCAGGCGCTGACGATGGCATCGATCGTGGAAAAGGAAACGGGGCAAAAGTCCGAGCGGGCCATGATCGCCTCGGTCTTCGTGAACCGGCTGAAGCTGGGCATGATGCTGCAGACCGATCCCACCGTGATCTACGGGCTCGGTGAAAAATTCGACGGCAACATCCGCAAGAAGGACCTGGAAACGGACACCCCGTACAATACGTATACCCGTAACGGCTTGCCGCCCACGCCGATCGCCCTGCCGGGCCTGCAGTCGCTGGGCGCGGCGCTGGCGCCGGCAAAGTCGGAAGCACTGTATTTTGTTTCCCGTGGCAACGGCACGAGCCAGTTTTCCGATAACCTGCCCGACCATAACCGGGCGGTCAACCAGTACCAGCGCAAGCAATGACGGATGCAATGAAGTACGCAGCGACGCACGCAACCATGGACGCAACAGCGAACGCAACGACGCAGGCCACGATGGCGGCAACCCCATCGGCACGCGGCCGTTTCATTACGTTCGAAGGCATCGACGGTGCCGGCAAGTCCACGCATATCCAGTATGTCGCGGAACTCCTTCGCGCGCGCGGCGTGGAACTCGTCAGTTCGCGCGAACCGGGCGGCACGCCGCTGGGCGAAAAACTGCGCGAGCTGGTCTTGCACGAAGCGATGCACCTGGAAACCGAGGCGCTGCTCGTCTTCGCCAGCCGCCGCGAGCACATCGCGCAAGTGATCGAACCGGCCCTGGCGCGCGGTGCCTGGGTGATTTCCGACCGGTTTACCGACGCCAGCTTTGCCTACCAGGGCGGCGGCCGTGGCCTGGAACTCGTCAAGCTCGACACGCTGGCGAACTGGGTGCACCCGGAACTGTGGCCCGACCTGACGATCCTCTTCGACGTACCGCTCGAGATCGCGCGCGCCCGGCTCGACGCCACGCGCCAGCTCGACAGGTTCGAGAAGGAGAAGGCCGACTTCTTCCTCGCCGCCCGCAATGAATACCTGCGCCGCGCCGCGCAGGAGCCGGGGCGCTTCCGCGTGATCGATTCCACGCAGTCGATCGAGGCCATCCGCCTGCAACTGGCGGACATCGTCGGCGCACTGGAGTGAGCATGGAAACGAGTTCCGCCATTTATCCCTGGCAGCAGGACGCCTGGCTGGCGTTGCAGCAGATCCGCCAGCGCATGCCGCACGCGGTGCTGTTCCACGGCCCCGCGGGCATCGGCAAGGCCGACTTCATCGAGCACTTTGCCCAGGCGCTGTTGTGCGAGGATGTGCGCGCCGACGGCCACCCGTGCAACGCCTGTGCCTCGTGCGGGTGGTTCGTGCAGCAAAGCCACCCGGACTTTCGCCGCATCCGGCCCGAAGCGTTCGACGAGGATGGCGCCGGCGACGGCGAGGAGGGCGAGGAAAAGAAGAAAGCCAGGGCACCCTCGAAGGAAATCAAGATCGAGCAGGTGCGCCAGCTGGCCGACTTCATGAACATCTCCACGCACCGGCAGGGCTTGCGGGTGGTGGTGCTGTACCCGGCCGAGGCGCTGAACATGCCTGCCTCGAACGCGCTGCTGAAAACGCTGGAAGAGCCGCCGCCGGGGACCGTGTTCCTGCTGTCATCGAACAGCCTGGACCGACTGTTGCCGACGATCCTGTCGCGCTGCCGCAAGTTTACGCTCACGATGCCGCCTCATGCCGACGCGCTGGCGTGGCTGGAATCGCAAGGCGTGGCGCAGGCCGACGGCTGGCTGAGCGAGCAGGGCGGTGCCCCGCTTGCCGCGCTGGCGCAGGCGGAAACCGGCAACCGCGAGGACATGGACACGCTGCTGCAATACCTGGCCCATCCATCCGTCGACACGGCGCTGCGCACGGCGGACAAGATGCAGAAGGTACCGCTCACGTCGGTGGTCGCATGGCAGCAGCGCTGGCTGTACGACCTGTTCTCGCTGAAGCTGTCGGGCCGCATCCGCTACTATCCCCGCTACCAGCGCGAATTGAAGGGACTGTCGGACCGGGTGCCCGTGTCAAGCCTGCTGGCCGCGATCAAGGGCACGGCCGAGCGGCGCGCCACGTCGGACCATCCGCTGTCGCCGAAGCTGTTCCTCGAAGACATGCTGCTCGACTATACGTCCTGCTGCGGCTGATGCACCGATGAGCACGCGCCCACCCGATCCCGCCAGCGCGGCCAATGCCGCCGGCCCGCCCACGCGGCCGGCCGTGCTGTCGCTGGCGATCAAGGAAAAGGCGGCGCTGTACGCGGCATACATGCCGTTCCTGAAGAACGGCGGCATTTTCGTGCCGACCACCCGCACCTACAACATCGGCGACGAGATCTACCTGATCCTGTCGCTGATGGATGACCAGGCCAGGTACCCGATTGCCGGCAAGGTCGTGTGGATCACGCCGGCCGGTGCGAACAACAACAAGGCGCAGGGCATCGGCGTCCATTTCCCGGACGACGAGGTGGGCCAGCGCACCCGCGCGCGCATCGAGGAGATCCTCGGCGCGGCCCTGCGCTCTTCCCGCGCCACCCATACACTCTGAACCAGCACTTCACCTCATCTTCATGTCTTTCCGCCACCGCATCGCCACCCTGGACGACCTGCCGACCATCGTCGCCATCTATAACAGCACCATCGCCTCGCGCGAAGTCACCGCGGACACGGAGCCGGTCTCCGTCGAGTCACGGCTGAACTGGTTCCACGACCACCAGCCCGAACGCCGGCCGCTGTGGGTCATCGAGCGTGCCGACGATACGTCGGACCAGCCCGAGATCCTCGGCTGGATCTCCTACTCGAATTTCTATGGCCGCCCCGCGTATTCCGGCACGGCCGAGGTGTCGATCTACATCCACGAAGCATGGCGCGGCAAGGGCATCGGCCGCTACGCGCTGACCGAAGCCATTGCCTTCGCCCCGCAGGTGAACGTGCACACCGTACTGGGCTTCATCTTCGGCCACAACGGCGCCAGCCTGGCACTGTTCCGCAAGTTCGGCTTCGAGGAGTGGGCACATTTTCCCCGCGTGGCCAACCTCGACGGCGTGGAACGCGACCTGATCATCCTCGGCAAGCGCGTCGCCTGAGCAACTGTTTCCAGAAAACCGGTGACAGTCACCGGTTTATTTGAAATGTTTCTGGAAAACCGGTGACAGCCACCTATTTTTCGGGAACATTCCCGGTGGATGAGAGCCAGTCACCGGTTTTCCGCGCATCGGCTACAATCAAGCCATGTTTATTGATTCGCATTGCCATATCGATTTCCCGGAGCTGGCAGCCCGGATGCCGGAACTGCGCGCCAAGATGGCGGAAAACAAGGTGACGCACGCGTTGTGCGTCTCCGTCGACCTGCCCGACTTTCCCCGCGTGCTCGCGCTGGCCGAGCAATATCCGAATATCTATGCGTCCGTCGGTGTCCATCCCGACTATGAAGAGACGCCGGAGCCCACCGTCGAGCAGCTCGTCGCGCTGGCCCGGCACCCGAAGATCGTTGCCATCGGCGAGACGGGGCTCGACTATTACCGCCTCGAAGGCGACCTCGAATGGCAGCGCGAGCGCTTCCGCACGCATATCCGCGCCTCGCGCGCATCGGGCAAGCCCCTGATCATCCATACGCGCTCGGCCAGCGAGGACACGATCCGCATCATGCGCGAGGAGGGCGCGGGCACCGACAACGGCGGCGTGGCCGGCGTCATGCACTGCTTCACCGAGTCGCTCGAAGTGGCCAGGGCATCGATGGCCATGGGCTTCTATATCTCGTTCTCGGGCATCGTCACGTTCAAGAGCGCGAAGGAACTGCAGGCGGTGGCGCTAGAAGTCCCGCTGGACAGGATGCTGATCGAAACCGATTCGCCCTACCTGGCGCCGGTGCCGTACCGTGGCAGGATGAATGAACCCGGCTATGTGGCCCATGTGGGCGAGTTCATCGCAAAGCTGAAAGGCGTCACGGTCGAGGAAGTGGCGGCGGCAACCACCGCCAACTTCTTCAAACTGTTCTCGGCGGCGAGCGCGTGATGCGAAACGCACTGCGCACGCTTGCCAAACGCCTGCGAAAGATGCGCTCCCGCCTGCGCAACCGCATCGCGCTGCGGCTCGGTATCGCCACGGTGGCCGTGGCGTCGGCGATCGCCCCGGCGTCGGTTGCCCACGCCGATGATGCAGTCTCCTTTTTCCGCGCCGCCCAGGTGAATGACGCGGGGCGCATCAAGCCGCTGCTGTCGCGTGGCCTCGACCCGAACGTGCGCGAACCGGAGCGGGGCGAGACGGGCATGATCGTTGCCCTGCGCAACGATGCGATGGCCGTGTTCCAGCTGCTGCTGGCGCAGCCGAAGATCGACCTGGAAGCCCGGGCCGGCAACGGCAACACGGCCCTGATGATGGCCGCCTTCAAGAACAACATGCCGGCGGTGAAGGCGCTGCTGGCAAAGGGCGCCCAGGTCAACCGCCCCGGCTGGACCGCGCTGCACTACGCCGCCGCGGCCGGCGCGCTCGACATCGTGCGCGTGCTGCTCGATCACCACGCCTACATCGACGCCGAATCGCCCACGAAAATGACGCCGCTGATGCTGGCCGCCCGCGAGGGGCAGGAAGACGCCGTCAAGCTGCTGCTGCAGGAAGGCGCGGACGCCAGCCTGCGCGACAGCGGGTTCGGCATCGACGCCGCCGAATTCGCCGAGCGGGCCGAGAAGCCGTGGATCGCCAAGGCCATCCGCCAGTACCAAGCCGAACAGGTCATGGCGCGCTGACGTCCTTCAGCGGCCCGGCCTGCGCACAGTCCGGCATGCAGGTCGGCACGCAACCGATCGAATTGGGCCACTTTTCCCGTCAACCTCGGCGTTTTGCCCGGGCAACTCGTTGCACATAATATCGGTGTCGCCACGAGAAGGAAATGCCATGCTGTCCGAACGCGAACTCGAGAGTTGCTACCTGGGCCAGTTCATCCCCGTTCACTACCATCACAACATGCTGATGGACACGAACCGCATGCACAGTTTCCGCGCGGCGATCGAATACGTCGTGCAACCGGGCATGAAGGTACTGGAACTGGGCGGTGGCACGGGCGCGCTGTCGTTCTTCGCGGCGCAGCGCGCCGAGAAGGTGTATTGCGTGGATTTCAACCCGGACATGGTGCAGGAAGCACGCCGCTTCCTGGCGCTGAACCGCTGCGCCGGCAAGGTCGAAGTGATCCATGCCGATGCCTTCGAATACCTGCCGCCGGAACCCGTTGACGTTGTCATTTGCGAGATGATCCACGTGGCGATGCTGCGTGAAAAGCAGGTCGAGGTCATTGAAAACTTCAAGCGGCGCTATGCGCAGAAGTTCGGCGGCCCGCTGCCGGTCTTCCTGCCCGAGGCCGTGCTGATGGCTGCCCAGCCATTGCAGCAGGAATACGACTTCGAAGGCTTCCATGCGCCGATCGTGCAGTTCCAGCAGCCCGCCATCGCCCAGCCGGGCACGGTGGAGATGGCCCAGCCGGCCGTGTATTCAGTGATCGATTTCACCCAGGCGAACGACACCAGCTACCGCTGGGAGGGCAAGTTCGTCATCGACCGCGACGGCACCGTCAATGCGATCCGCTTCATCACAAAGAACATCCTGTCCGTCGTGCAGGAACGGGCCAGTACGATCGACTGGCTGAACCACTACATGTCCCTGCCACTGGAGCAGCCGGTGCGTGCCAGGGCAGGCGACGTGCTGCAGGTCGGCTTTGCCTACCGGGCTGGCGGTTCGATTCAGTCCTTGCAGGCCCGCCTGACAGCCCACGTGCTGTACCAGGCCGCGCTGCAACCGCAGGTCGTGGCCTACGCCTGACCGTTCATCGCCCGTATTCCGCCGTCCGTCGCAGCGTCGTTGAGCCACGCGGCCGGGCCGGCACCATGGCTGCTTCGATAATCGTCGCGAGGACGCCATGGTGGGCTTCATCCTGTGGGTGGTGCTGTTGCTGGTCTGCTGGCCGCTGGCCCTGCTGGCGCTGCTGCTGTATCCGGTCGTCTGGCTGCTGTTGCTGCCGTTCCGGCTGATCGGCATCGGCGTCGATGCCGTGTTCGAACTGCTGCGCGCGGTGGTGATGCTGCCCGCGCGCGTGCTCGGCGGCGGGCGGCGCTGAGCCTAGAATCCGACGAGGAAGCCGGCGCCCAGCGACATCTGCGAGTAGTTGTAGTCGATCAGGCTCTGGCCATAGCCGGAGAAGAACTGTACATACCCCTTCAGGTTCGACCGCAGCGGCGTCGCCCAGCCCAGCTGCAGCGCGCCATGGTCCGTGTGCAGGTTGCGCCGCGCCAGCAGCGAATACTCGGTGCCGCCGTCGCGGTAGACGAGCCGCAGGTCCCCATGGCCCATGAAGTCGGTGATGTCCAGGTTGTCGTTGTCTGAGCGTGAATTGTCCAGCCGCTTCCAGATCCGCGCCGTCACGGCCAGCTTGCCGTATTCGGCGCCCAGTTCCCCATACACGCGGTTCCAGCTGCGCGACAGCGTCGCCGTCTGGCCGTTCGACTGGTGCACGAAGCCCAGGCCCGCATAGCGGAAGTCCACGCCGCCCAGCCACTTGCCGATCGGCGCGATGGCCATGATCTCCGGCTGGTAGTTGGTTTCGCGGAACGGGCTCGATTCGTCCCGGTTGTATGCCTGCCAGAAGCTTTGCTGCGTGTAGCCGAACCACAGGTCGACCGGCGAGCCGGCGATCGTTTCCAGCATCTTCATCTTGAACGACAGCTGGTACGCCAGTTCCACGTGCTTCGCATCGATGCCCCGGGCGTCACTTCGTTGAAGGGCGCATCGTTGGTACTGTTGCTGTAGTTGGCCAGCAGCAGGTAGTTGTCGCGGTGCGGCCGGAAATTGAACACGCCGCGCTTGCTGTCCTGGTCCAGCTCCCACAGCGGTACCTGCACCGATACCACCGGCTGTTCGGCGGCCGGCGCGTTCGCGTCGACCGGTTTCGCCACGGGCCCGCCGGGGAAGGCACCCTGCTGCTGGTCCGGATTGGCCGACGGCGCGGCAGCGGCGACGGGCGCCGCATCCTGCGCGCGGTTGGCGAGCGCATCGTAGCAGCCTAGGCGCTCGGTCGGATCGGCCAGCAGCGCGCAGCGGCCCAGCGCCGGGTCGACGGCGGCAGGAACGGTCTGCGCCAGGACTGCGCAAGGAGAGAGGACCAGCAAGGCCGAAAGGCAGGGGCAAAGTGTTTTTTCATTGTCATGATCTTGTTTTTTGGCATCGCGCGAGTATAAGCACGAACGTTCCGGTCAGTCGCACGGCTGGCTTGAAAAAAAGAAACGGGGTACCAACTGCGGCGACCCGATGCTGCTACAATTTTTGAGCGCGATCAGGCGATCGCGCCCGCCAAGGAGAATGCCATGAGCCGCAAGACCCCTATCGAGCGCTACCGGAATATCGGCATCAGCGCCCACATCGATGCCGGCAAGACCACCACCACCGAACGCATCCTGTTCTACACCGGCGTGAACCACAAGATCGGCGAGGTGCACAATGGCGCGGCGACGATGGACTGGATGGAACAGGAGCAGGAGCGCGGCATCACCATCACGTCCGCCGCCACCACGGCCTTCTGGCGCGGCATGGCCGGCAATTTCCCGGAGCACCGCATCAACATCATCGACACGCCGGGGCACGTCGACTTCACGATCGAGGTGGAACGCTCGATGCGCGTGCTCGACGGCGCCGTGATGGTGTACGACGCCGTTGGTGGCGTGCAGCCGCAGTCGGAAACCGTATGGCGGCAGGCCAACAAGTACAAGGTACCGCGCATCGCGTTCGTCAACAAGATGGACCGCGTGGGAGCGGACTTCTTTCGCGTCCAGCAGCAGATCCGCGACCGCCTGAAGGGTAATGCCGTGCCGATCCAGATCCCTGTCGGCGCCGAGGACCATTACCAGGGCGTCATCGATCTCGTCAAGATGCGGGCGATCATCTGGGACGATGACAGCCAGGGCTTGAAGTTCACGTATGAAGACATTCCGGCGGAGCTGAACGACCTCGCGCAGAAATGGCACGACAACCTGGTGGAGGCGGCGGCCGAGGCGACGCCCGAGCTGACGGAAAAATACCTGGAAGGCGTCGCGCTGACCGAAGCCGAAATCAAGACGGCGCTGCGCGCCCGCACGGTGCGCGGCGAGATCGTGCCCATGCTGGCCGGCAGCGCCTTCAAGAACAAGGGCGTGCAGGCGATGCTGGACGCGGTCGTCGAGTACCTGCCGTCGCCGCTGGACGTGCCGGCCATCGCCGGCCACGACGAGGACGACAACGAGATCGAACGCCATCCGACCGATTCGGACCCGTTCGCCGCGCTCGTGTTCAAGATCATGACCGACCCGTTCGTGGGCCAGCTGGCATTCTTCCGCGTGTATTCCGGCGTGGTCAATTCGGGCGACACCGTCTACAACCCGACGAAGGGGCAGCGCGAGCGGCTGGGCCGCATCCTGCAGATGCATGCCAACGAGCGCAAGGAAATCAAGGAAGTGTTCGCCGGCGACATCGCCGCCGCCGTCGGCCTGAAGGGCGTCACGACGGGGGACACGCTGTCCAACCCCGACCACGTGATCGTGCTGGAAAAGATGGTGTTCCCGGAACCGGTGATTTCGCAGGCGGTCGAGCCGAAGACGAAGGCAGACCAGGAAAAGATGGGCATCGCCCTGTCGCGCCTCGCGCAGGAAGACCCGTCGTTCCGCGTGCATACCGACGAGGAATCGGGCCAGACGATCATGGCCGGCATGGGCGAGCTGCATCTCGAGATCCTCGTCGACCGGATGAAGCGCGAGTTCGGCGTCGAAGCGTCGGTCGGCAAGCCGCAGGTGGCTTACCGGGAAACGATCCAGAAGGCCGTGTCCGACGTGGAGGGCAAGTTCATCAAGCAGTCCGGCGGCAAGGGCCAATACGGCCACGTGGTGCTGAAACTGGAACCGCTGGAGCCGGGCAAGGGCTACGAATTCGTCGATGCGATCAAGGGCGGCGTGGTGCCGCGCGAATTCATCCCGGCGGTCGACAAGGGCATCACCGAAACGCTGCGTTCGGGCGTGCTGGCCGGTTACCCGGTCGTGGACGTGCGCGCCACGCTCACGTTCGGTTCCTACCACGACGTGGATTCGAACGAGAATGCCTTCCGCATGGCCGGCTCGATGGCCTTCAAGGACGGCATGCGTCGTGCCGACCCGCAGCTGCTGGAACCCATCATGGACGTCGAGGTGGAAACGCCCGAGGAATTCATGGGCAATGTGATGGGCGACCTGACGACGCGGCGCGGCATGGTGCAGGGCATGGACGAGATCCCGGGCGGCGGTGGCAAGCTGGTGCGTGCCCTCGTGCCGCTGGCCGAGATGTTCGGCTACTCGACCACGCTGCGTTCGCTGACGCAGGGCCGCGCCACGTACACGATGGAGTTCAAGCACTACGCCGGGGTGCCGAAGCACGTCCTCGACCAGATCGCCACGTCGAAGATCCGGGCCTGAAAACCGGTGTCCGACACATTTTCCGGATGGAACGCCCGGAAAAAAATGTCCAACACCAGGCAACGGTCGCTGATTCTCCACGAAAAAGTTTCAGGCACTGACGGCGCTGGCCTACATCCGATTCGGAAAACTCCCAATAGGCCCGCCACCAAAGCGGGACTAACATTCCTGGTTCGGTCGCACCGGTGCGATGGCGGCGCTGGTGCGGACAATGCCGTCATTACTTATTCCGTCATCCTGTTCCCAGTCCCGACAGCACGAAAGGAGAAACGATGAAACGACTACTCACGCTTGCCGCGGTCGCGGTGGGCAGCGCATATCTGGCCAAGTACCTGAAGAACAAGGGCGCCGCGCAGGGCAGCTCGACGGCGCGCGAAACGATCACCGTCGACGTGCCCGTGCGCACGGCCTACGACCAGTGGACGCAGTTCGAGCAGTTCCCGACGTTCATGGACAGCGTGCACGAGATCCGCCAGCTCGACGACAAGCGGCTGCACTGGAAGGCCGACGTGCTCGGCAAGCCGATCGAATGGGATGCCGAGATCGTCGAGCAGATTCCCGACCAGCGGATCGCCTGGCGCAGCACCACGGGCACGCCGAACAGCGGCGTGGTGCGCTTCGAGCCGCAGGGTGCGTCGCGCACGAAGATCGTGCTGGAGATGACGTACACGCCGACCGACGCGGTGGAAACGGCCGGCGACGTGCTCGGCGCCGTGGGCATGGAGGCGCGCGGCAACCTGAAGCGGTTCAAGGACATGATCGAATCGCGCGGCAAGGAAACGGGCGCGTGGCGCGGGACGATCGAGGGCGGCACCGAAGGGCCGCGGGTCACGCACTGAGCGGCCGAAGCGGAAGGGCACCGGTGTCCACCGTGGGCCCGGTGTCCACCCGCGTGGCAGTCCCGCGCCCCAGCAGCTTGCCGAACTCCTCGGCCGGCAGCGGCCGGCCGTACAGGTAGCCTTGCCCCTGCTCGCAGCGCAGCAGCTTCAGGAACTTCGCTTCTTCTTCCGTCTCGATCCCTTCGGCCACCACTTTCAGTTCCAGGTTGTGCGCCAGCGAGACGATCGTCTGGACCATGCCCATGTAGTTGGCATCCTGCGTCATCTTGACGACGAACGAACGGTCGATCTTGAGCACATCGACCGGCAGCGTGACGAGGTAGGCCAGCGACGAGTAGCCGGTGCCGAAATCGTCGATCGCCACGGGCACTTCCAGCTCGCGCACCCGGTTCAGGATATCGACCACGCGGCGCTGGTCCGATACCAGGCTGCTTTCCGTAACCTCGATCGACAACGGCTTCAGGTGCGCCTCGGCCGTGTTCAGCGCGCGCTCGATGTCGTCAAACAGCGAATCGCAGCGGAACTGGGCCGGCGCCACGTTGACGGCGATCTGCGGCGGCTTCAACCCTGCGTCATGCCATGCGCGCCAGTCTTCCATCGCCTGCTGCATCACGTTGCGGCCCACCTGGGTCACCAGGCCGCTGCGTTCCAGCACCGGCACGAATTCCGTCGGCTGGAGCAGGCCGCGCTGCGGGTGGCGCCAGCGCACGAGGGCCTCCGCGCCCGCCAGCTTGCCGGTCTTCAAGTCGATCTTGGGCTGGTAGAAGTTGACAAACTCGCCGCGCTCGACGGCCTCGCGCAATTCCGCTTCCATGCTGATCTGCCGGGCGAGCGCATGGTCGGCATCGCGATCATAGAAGCCGATCTGTTCTTCCTGGCCCCGCGCCCCGGCCAGCGCATCCCAGGCCTTGACCAGCAGCTCGTCGGCGCTGGTGCCATCCTCGGGCAGCATGGCCGCGCCCACGTTGACCGTGCACCAGATCTTTTGCTGGTCCACGGCATACGAGCCTTCCAGCAGCGGGATGATCGTATTGCGGGCATAGGCGCGCGGCGAGCGCTCTTCATCGGCCGGATAGAACAGCGCAAAGCGGCCGATGCCCACGTGCGACAGCACCATGCGGTCCGCGACTTCTTCACGCAGCCGCTGGGCCACTTGGCGCATCAGGCCGATCGCGGCCGTGTTGCCATAGGCGGAACTGATCTCGTCGAAGCGGTTGATGTTGATGAGCAAAACCGTGCCGCTGGCATTGACGGCAGCCAGCGCGGCGATTTCCTCGTCGAAATGGAGCCGGCTGGGCAGGCCGGACAGTGCGTTCGTGCGGGCCAGCCGGAACAGTTCCTGCGCATTGATCAGCCGTTCCAGCCCGAAGCTCAATTCGTTGCCGAGTTCACCCGCGCGTTCGCGCCAGAACTGGTCGAAGAATTCCGGCCGGTGCGAATAGAACGACACCACGCCCCAGCACTTGCCGTTCACGAGAAGCGGAATCGCCATGCAGGAACCCACGCGCGGATGGGCGCTGGCCAGGTTGTTCGAGCACTGCAGCCGGCCGCTGGTGACGGCGGCACCCGCCAGCTCGGGCAGGAACCAGTCCGCCACGGCGCTGCCGTCCGCGGTGCCGCCGTCCGGGTCGCGCCACTGGCGCTCGGCGCCATCGCGCGCGGCGGAGGTGAACAGTTTCAGGCCGCCCGTGCTTTCGTCGATGCGGCTGATGTCCACGATCTCCAGGCCCGGCTGGCGGCAGGCGAAGCGGCACGTGTCGAGGCACAGCGCCTCCAGGGTCTTGGCGCGCGTGATGATCGCGGACAGGCGTGACAGCAGCACGTAGAAATGATCGTGCCGGATCAGCGCGCGTTCCTTTTCTACCTCGGTGGTCATGTCGATCGCGGAGCCGCCGAGGAAAGGCTCGCCATCGACGTCGATCGGAAACTTGTGCACCAGCCAGTGGCGCGTGCCATCGTGCGAGGTTTCCATCGTCTTGATGGTTTCGCCGTTTTCCAGCACCGCGCGGTCCTGTTCTTCCAGGCTGTGCCGGACGTCTTCCGGCCAGAAATGGCTGTCGTCCATGCCGACCACGGTCGGCACGCCAAAGAAGCCATGCAATGCCGCATTGCCCATCACGTAGCTGCCGTTGCGGTCCTTGATCCACAGCGGCGAAGGCGAGTGTTCGGCGAAGCCGGACAGGAAGCTCTCGGCGCGCGCCAGCTTGTGCCTGAGTTCCTGGCAGGCGGCCGCGCTGGCCGCGAGGTCGGCCAGCGCCTGGCGCTGCTCGGCACTCATTGCCGGCGGTGCGCAGGCCAGCAGGGCGCTTTCGTCGGCCAGCGCCTGCGGCGGCACGCTGGTGCCGCACAGGTAGCTGGCAAGCCGCACGAATTCCGGCGCAAAGCCTTCCGGCTCGCTGGTGGCCGGCAGGGCCTGTTGTTCCTGGGGGGCGATATGGTTCATGGTTGGCATTGTTTTCGCCTCGCGCGCCGTCATGCGGCGGGCGGGCGTCAGTCGGAAAGCTTGAACTTGAGCTGGATGGTCAACGCGCCGTGCAGGCGGTCCTTGTACTTCGGTACGATAGCAAAGTTCACCCCCACCCGTTGGTACTCCACGCTGACCACGGGAATCAGGGCCGGGAACCAGCCGCCGTCGCGGTGCTTCGGATAGCCATCGAACGCGCCGATGACGGCGCCGAGCCGCAGCGGTCCGAGCGAGAACGGCTGGTAGTACACGCCGAGATAGTTCGAGATCGCCCGGTCGCTGTTGCGGAACCGCCCCGCGGTGGCCGATGCCACGGTCGAAAAGCGGTATTCGGCGCCAATGCCGGGGTTGGTATCGTCCAGCCCGGCATCGCGATCGAAGTGGTACGAATAAAAGCCGGGATTGACCCACAGCTCGCTGCGCGGCTGCGATTCGATGACGCCGAACGGATTGGCCTGTGCCCCGGCCTGTGCGAGCAGCAGCGCGACACCCAGCATTGCGTATTTCATGCCATTTTCCCCAGATTGTTAATAGCGCGGCAATTATAGCGACAGCGCAAGCATTGCACAGTGCTTCATCACGCGTTTGATATCGGCAAAGTAATTGCTTTTTAGAAATTGACTGCATTTGGGCAATGCTCGACAGTGGTCGTCCCACATGACAGGGAGTGCGCAATGAAGAAGCAGACCATGATGATTTGTGCCGCCGTTTCCGTCCTGACGGCGTGCGCCTCGACGACGAAGCCCGGCACGGTCGGCGTGCAGCGCCAGCAGCTGATGCTGGTGTCCGCCGAGAAGGTGGAGCAGATGGCGCTGGTGAACTACACGCAGCAAAACCGCGCGGCACAGATGAAGGGCAGGCTGGTCACGAAGGGGGCCGAGCATGAGCGGCTGAAGAAGATTGCCGCCCGCCTGCAAGCGCAGGTCACGGCATTTCGCGACGATGCCGCCAGATGGGACTGGCAGCTTGCGCTGATCGATGCGCCCGTGATCAATGCCACGTGCGCGCCTGGCGGCAAGATCACGTTCTACACGGGTCTCATACGGCAGTTGAAACTCAATGACGACGAGATCGCCATCATCATGGGCCACGAAATCGCCCACGCGCTGCGCGAACACGGCCGCGAGCGCGTTTCCCGCGCCTACGCGCAAAATGCGCTCGCGACGACCGCGCTGATGGCGGCGCCGAACAGCCAGGCGCAGGTCGAAGCGGCAAACACGGTGGCGCACTTCCTTTACACGCTGCCCAATTCGCGCCAGAACGAATCGGAAGCCGATGCGATGGGGCTGGAACTGGCGGCGCGCGCCGGTTACAAGCCCGAAGCGTCGGTAACCGTGTGGCGCAAGATGCAGGCGCTGGCCGGCAAGCCGGGTGAAGGGAGGCAGCAGGCCGAGTTCACGTCGACCCACCCGTCGAACGAAACCCGGATCGGCGAGCTCACGGCGATGCTGCCGAAGGTGGTGCCGCTGTACCGGGCGGCGCCGAAGAAGTAGGCGCCTGCAGCCGCAGCTCCCAGTAGCCCACGTCGAGCCAGCGGCCGAACTTGAAGCCCACTTCCCCGAAGTGGGCGACTTTCACGAAGCCCAGCTTTTCATGCAGTGCCACGCTGGCCTCGTTCGGCTGGGCGATCCCGGCGATCGCCAGGTGGCAGCCTTTCTCGCGCAAGCTTTCCAGCAAGCGCGCAAGCAGGGCCTTGCCCAGGCCCCTTCCCGCATTCCCGTGTGCCAGGTAGACGGACGTCTCGACGGAAAACCGGTACGCATGCCGCACCCGCCACGGCGTTGCATAGGCATAGCCGCCAATCGCGCCATCCTCTCCTTCGCATACCAGCCACGGCAAGCCCGCGGCCTGCACGGCGGCAATGCGCTCCCGCATCGCGTCGACGGACACCGGCGCTTCCTCGAAGCTGATCGTCGTGTCGGCGATATAGGGATTGTAGATGGCGGCAATGGCCGGCGTATCCGTGGGGCAGGCGTCGCGGATCAAGGTGGCTCCCTGGCGTGGTGGAATGCGACCATAATGCGCGGCATGGCTGCCGTCAATAGCGCGACGATGGCTTGTTCGAAGGGAGAGTGATGCGATGAGACGATATTTGCTGTGCTTGCCGCTGCTGGCGGCCGCACCGGTGGGAGGGCAGGCGATGGAGGATGTCGATCACGGCGTGAGCATGCAACTGGCGCTCGAAGCGCCGCCGGTGCCGGGCGAGGTACGGCTGCAGGTGGTGTTGGAGAACCACGGCCGGCGGCCGGCACTGGTGCCGCGCGCGGTGGCCTCGATGGACCGGCTGCTCGGCAACGTGTTCACGGTGAGAAATGCCGCCACGGGCGAGCCGGTACCCTATGTGGGGCCGATGGTGAAGCGGGGACCGCTGACCGCCGCGGATTACCTGGTACTGAAACCCGGCCAGCGCCATGCCCACGTGATCGACATCGGCCCGGCCTATGATTTCAGGCCGGGCACGCACGCCTATGAAGTGTCGTACGCGGGGCATTACATCACCGACGCCCGCGCGCTGGTGGGGGCGGGGGCTCCGGGGCTGCCACTGGCCGCGCAGCCAGTGGCATTCCGGTTTTCGCGCTGACGGTTATTGCATGGCGCCTCGCAGATGTTGCCTAGTACATGTCGCTTACTGCAGCGCCGGCGTGTTTTCGCTGAAGTACTCGTGCGAATCGGCATTGTCGACGGCACGCGCCGGCCGTTTCTTCGCCAGCGATGCCGCGGCGGACTGGCCGTATGCCCAGTCGTCCGTGCCGGCCACCACGTTGAAGTGGCTCAGTTCGTGCACCAGCGTGCCGCCCTTCGAATCGGTGCCGGTCAATGGCGCGCTCCAGAACGCATTGCAGACATAGATCTTGTAAGGCTGCGTCGGATACACGTAGGCGTAGTAGCTCTCCGTGCAGCTGCAATCGACGGAAACGGGCTTGTTGTCGAGCGCATCCTTGATGGCCGTGAAGTGCGCTTTCACCGTGGCGTAGCGGGAGCTGTCGTAGGTCCCGAACCACGTCGTGTAGCGGGGGCCGGCCGTTCCCGCGCCGAGATAGGTTGTCGCGCCGTTCGCCATCGTCTTCGCCGCACTGAAGGCGGAAGCGATGGTGGACTGCTGCGAGGCGCTGCACTGGCTGTACGACAGGCTCGCCTCGCCGATGGGGACCTGCTGCGGCGGTTTCTGGTAGGTCCCTTCGATCCATACCTGCACGGCGCCGGACTGCACGTAGTCCTCGTCGCCGGCCGCCTTGCCGGCGTCGCCGTCGGGCTGGCCGGCGGCACCACGGGCGATGCGCGCCCGCTCCGGCAAATCGGGTGCATGGGTGCGGAAGCGGATCGCGTAGTCGCCGGTGGTGGAAAGGTCGTAAAGCGCCGTCAGCTCGACCGTGGCCGAATAGGACTTGCCGGGTTGCAGTACCACGTAGTCCGCCGCGGTGGGGGCGGGGCGCTTCACGTGCCGGCCCTCATAGTGCACCGGGATGCCGTCGCGGGTGATGTCGAACAGCGATTTCTCGATGGCGCCGAACGGGGTGTGCCATTTCAGCATGCGTTCCGGCTTGTCGCCGGTATTGGTGAGCGTCACGCGCACGACCAGATCGTCGCCCGGGCCCAGCGACTGCTTCGACACATCGATACTGGCCACCACGGCCGCCGTGGCCAGCGCCGATACGCTCCATGCCGCCAGGACCGCGCCGCCCAGCCAAACGAATTTCCTCATTGCCGACTCCTCATGTGAAGTGAATGACACACCGGCTCGTGACCGGTGTAAGACATCCTCACACGGCCGTTAAAGCCGAGTCAACATTGTTAAATCGTGTGGCGGGGCCGATGGTGGTTAATGCAGCGGGCCTGCAACAAAGATAGGCGGGAGCTGTACGGAATCGGGACACATGGCTGCGAATGTTAAATTCTGAACATTCGCAGCGCTGTGCGGCCATCCGGGTCAGGCCCGTGGGCGCTGCTTGTGGAACACCATCGGGCTGTAAGGCACGGCCGACGGCGGCGGCGAATGCAGGATGCCCGGCTTCATCGCACCGACGACATGCATCTCGCACGGCTTGCAGTCGAAGCGCAACGTGTAGGTCTCGCTGCCCGAGACGAGCGTCATCGGCTCCGCCTTGACCTGGCCCTGCACGCCCTGCACACCCTTGGCCTGCTTCGGACACAGGTTGAACGAGAAGCGCAGGCAATGCTTGGTGATCATCAGCGGCACTTCGCCCGCTTCCTCGTGCGCCTCGTAGGCCGCGGCAATCATCTGCACGCCGTGCTTGTGGTAGAAGGCGCGGGCTTTCTCGTTGTAGACGTTGGCGAGATAGGTCAGCTGCGTGTCCGGATAGACGGCCGGCGGTTCGGCGGGCGCCTTCCGCGGCGGGCGCTCCCAGGCGGCCAGGCGTGCCGCTTCATGCGCGGCGATAGCATCCCGGCGCAGCGCATTGATCGCGCCCGATGGCACGAACCACGGCTGCGAAAGCTTCAGTTCCACCTCGCCGGCCTCGAACATCGTGTTGCCCAGCTTGCCCAGGCTGGTGCGCAGCGCCGCTTCGGCCTGCGCCGCCTGTTGTGCCGGTTGCAATGCCAGTACCGCGGGCGTCGACGACGTGATGCCGTCTTCGTCGGTGACCGTCAGCGTCAGCCCGTCCGCACGCTCGCTCAGCGTCAGCTGCACGCCCACCTTGCGCTCCGACGACTTCTTGGCCAGCGCCGCTTCCCACTGGTGGTCGCGGTTGCGGTGGATCTCGGTGCCCACCTTCAGGCCCGCCAGGCTGGCCATCGGCTCGTTGGGGAACACGCGCCAGCGCTGGCCTTCGCCATCCTCGCCCAGTTTCTGCACCGTGTTCGCCTGCACGCCGGCGGAATCGCGCTTCACCATGAAATTCAGGCCATCGCCATTGGCCATCGGTGCATCGGTCAGCATGTCGAAGTGATCGCCGCCTAGCTTCGTCACGGTGCCCAGCTTGACGCCCAGGTATTTCGGCGAATCGAAGGCGCCGATATCGTCCTGGCGGCCGCCGGCAAAATAATCGGTATGGCCGCGGTGGAAGTTCTTGTCCACGTCCGGCGTAAACAGCACCTGCGTGCGGCCGCTGGAGGCGCGCACGAATTCGGGCCGCCGCTCGAGGATCTCGTCCAGCAGCAAGCGGTAGTGGGCCGTGATGTTCTTCACATAACCCATGTCCTTGTAGCGGCCCTCGATCTTGAACGAGCGGATGCCCGCGTCGACCAGTGCTTCGAGGTTGCGGCTCTGGTCGTTGTCCTTCATCGACAGCAGGTGCTTGTCATAGGCCACCACGCGGCCCTGGCCATCGGTCAGCGTGTACGGCAGGCGGCACGCCTGCGAGCAGTCGCCGCGGTTGGCGCTGCGACCATTGTCCGCATGGGAGATATAGCACTGGCCCGAGAACGCCACGCACAGCGCACCATGGATGAAGTATTCGAGCGGCGTGTCGACTTCCGCGCGGATTTTCTTGATCTGCTCGATCGTCAGCTCGCGCGCGAGCACGAGTTGCGAGAAACCAACATTGCCGAGGAATTTGGCGCGCTCGACGCCGCGAATGTCGCACTGCGTGCTTGCATGCAATTGAATCGGCGGCAAGTCCATTTCCAGCAGGCCCATGTCCTGGATGATCAGCGCATCCACGCCCGCTTCGTACAGTTGCCAGATCTGCTTGCGTGCCAGATCGAGTTCGCTGTCGTGCATGATCGTGTTCATCGTCACGAAGATGCGCGCACGGTAGCGGTGCGCAAAGGTGGTCAGCGCGGCGATGTCTTCCAGCGGATTGCTCGCATTGTGGCGCGCACCGAAGGCCGGGCCGCCGATATAGACGGCGTCGGCCCCGTGCAGGATGGCTTCGCGGCCGATCTCGGCGGTTTTGGCGGGCGACAGCAGTTCGAGTTCGTGGGCGAGGAGAGACATGACAGATCCTGGGTGAAAGACGGTAAGCCTGGGCGAAGGGGCAGATTATAGCTTTGCGGACTGCGCCTGTCATGGAAGGCGCGAAGGGAGACGGGCGCAGTCACGCCGCCGGGAGCCCAGCCGGACTCGCCCATCCGGTCGATTCCCGTACAATTCTTTCATCATAGTCCGGGGACCCGCCCATGGAATGGCTTTCCGACCCGAACATCTGGATAGGGTTGCTGACGCTGATCGTCCTCGAGATCGTGCTCGGCATCGACAACCTGATCTTCATTGCGATCGTCGCCGAGAAGGTGCCGCCGCACCAGCGGGACAAGGCAAGGCTGCTGGGACTGTCGCTGGCGCTGCTGATGCGCCTCGGCCTGCTGAGCGTGATTTCATGGATCGTCACGCTGACCGAACCGCTGTTCACGGTGGGGACGATGGCATTCTCGGGGCGCGACCTGATCCTGCTGCTGGGTGGCATCTTCCTGCTGGCCAAGGCCACGATGGAACTGCACGAGCGGGTCGAAGGGCAGGCGGCGGTCAAGAGCGGGCCGGTGGTCTACGCCAGCTTTGCCGCGGTGGTCGGCCAGATCATCGTGCTCGATGCCGTGTTCTCGCTCGATTCCGTGATCACGGCGGTCGGCATGGTCGACGAACTGGCCGTGATGATCGCCGCCGTCATCGTCTCCATGGCGGTGATGATGTTCGCGTCGAAGCCGCTGACCCACTTCGTCAATGCCCACCCGACCGTCGTGGTGCTGTGCCTGTCGTTCCTGCTGATGATCGGCCTGTCGCTCATCGCCGAAGGCTTCGGCTTCCATATTCCCAAGGGCTACCTGTATGTGGCGATCGGCTTCTCGGTGGCGATCGAGGCGCTGAATCAGCTGGCGCGGCGCAATTTCGCCCGGCAGCAGGAACACGTGCCGCTACGCGAACGCACCGCCAATGCCGTGCTGCGCATGATGGGAGAGAAGACTGACACAGACGGCGCCGAGGCGCCCACCACCAAAGGGGAGGAAGCGGAGCCCACGTTCGAATCGGCCGAGCGCCACATGGTCAGCGGCGTGCTCAGCCTGTCCCAGCGGCCGGTGCGCTCGATCATGACGCCCCGCTCGGATATCTCATGGGTCGACCTGGACGACGATGCTGCGTCGATCCGCGCCCAGCTGCTCGACGCGCCGCACAGCTTTTACCCGGCGGGCCGCGGGCAGCTGGACAATATCGTCGGCGTGGCCCGCGCAAAGGATGTGATCGCCGACCTGATGGACGGCGGCCACATCGACCCGGCGCGCAGCATCCGCCCGCCGATCGTGATGCCCGATTCGGCCGGCGTGCTGCAGGTGATGGACACGCTGAAGCGCTCGCACGGGCAACTGGTGCTGATCGCCGACGAATACGGCACGATCCAGGGGCTGGTAACGCCGATCGACATCCTGGAAGCGATCGCCGGCGAGTTCCCCGACGAAGACGAGCAGCCGGTCGTGCAAGCGCTCGGCGATGGCCGCTGGCGCGTTGATGGCGGCGCCGACCTGCACTACCTGCAGCAGGTGCTGGACTCGGATGCGCTGGGCATCGCCACCGACGACTACACGTCGCTGGCCGGTTTCATGCTGGAACGCTTCGGCACCTTGCCCCACGTGGGGCAGGTGCTGGCGCTGGACGACTTGCGGCTGGAGGTGGCGGAAGTGCGGGAGCGCCGCATCACCTCGGTATTGATCACCCGGGCGGATGCGCCGGCCGGGGGCGGTGCCTGAACGCATGCCCGGCGCGCGGGCCCCGTCCGCCGGCAGCGCTCAGGGGATCTTGCGGCGCAGCGGCATCGGCACCGGCATCTCGCGCGTGGGCATCGGCGCGCGGTCCGGCGGGTTCAGGCCCGTGACGAGGTCGGCGATGCGCACCGACTGGCCCGTTTCAAAGCACTGGTTGGCGGCCACGCCGATCAGGATCGAATAGGCACCGGAGCGCTCGTCGGCCAGCCGCTTGTACTTGTCGGCCGGCGCATTGCCGAAGATCTCCTCCAGCATCACGGCATCGCCGCCGCCATGGCCGCCCGTGCCGGTCCAGGGCTCGATGTCGCGCGGAGCACCACGCAGCGGGATGACGCGGATCTGCACCTGGTCGCTCCGGCTCTGCACTTCGGCGGCGCCCGCCGCGCCGACCTGCTCGACGATCCGGTGTTCCAGCCGGCCTTTCGTGCCGTTGAAGGCCACGTGGTAGCCCTCCCACGCATCGTAGGCGGACAAGGCATAGGTCAGCTGCGCGCCATTGTCGTAGCGCACCATCACGTTCATCGTGTCCTCGATGTTGATTTCCGGGCGCCACACGCACTGGTCGCGGAAGTAGCCGTCGTGCTTTTCATTGTCCAGGTACAGCGCCTTCAGGCCCGGGTCGGCGGCCAGGTCGAAGTAGAACGTGCATTTCTGCTTTTCCGGGCAGGTCAGGCAGCGCTCGTGCGCACCGGTCAGTCCCATGCGCTTCGCCGTGGCCGGTGTGTAGAACTGGCGCGAGCCGAACGCGTGCACCAGCTCCGGCTGCGCGCCCAGCCACCAGTTCACCAGGTCGAAGTGGTGGGTCGACTTGTGGATCATCAGCCCACCGGACATGGCCTTGTTGCTGTGCCAGCGGCGGAAGTAATCGGCGCCGTGCACGGTATTGAGCAGCCACGTGAAATCGACCGACATCACGTCGCCGATCTCGCCACTCATCAGGATGTCCTTCACCTGCGAGCGGGGCGGCGTATAGCGGTAGTTGAAGGTGACGCGGATGTGGCGCCCGGTGCGCTTGACGGCATCGAGGATGCGCTGCGCCTTTTCCGCCGTCGTCGTCATCGGCTTTTCCGTGATGACGTCGCAGCCGGCTTCCAGCGCGCGCACGATGTATTCGTCGTGCTTGGCATCGGGCGTGGTCACGATCACGTACTGCGGCTTCGTTTCGCGGATCATCTGGTCGAAATCGGCCGACTTGTAGGCGCGCGGCTGGCTGGCGCCCGTGGCGGTGATATTGCGCACGGCCAGCGCCGCCCGGCCCGGATTGCTGTCACAGATGGCCACGATCTCGTTGCCGTCACGGTATTTGCCCGTGATCGCGCCCGTAAACATGCGTGCCCGCGAGCCCACGCCCACGACCGCGTAGCGCTTGCGCGGCGTGGCGGCAAAGGCGCTGGTGGCGAGCATGACGCCGGCCGCCCCCGCGGCCTTCAGTACGGTACGGCGATCGATCGGTCCGGCATTGTTTTCGCTCATCGAAGTGTCTCCATTGGTGGGTGAAAGCGTCGCGCCATCACCCGTCTGGAGCGGGCTGATCGTTGGCGGCGGCTATGGCGATGGTAGGTCCAATCGATCCGGGTGGCAAGACCACTTTTAGTAACTGGACGGACCAATCACCGATGTGAGCAATCTTTCGGGCCGATCGTCGTGCCCGAAGCAACGGCATGCAATTTTTTCAATTGATGTCTGAATAACGCTATCATCTGAGTAGGAAATTCCTTAAGAGCGCTAAGAGTTCCCCTAATAACTTTTGGAGGCAGTCATGACGATGCGCTCATACCTGCAGATCGATGGTGTCGCGGGTGATTCAACGGATGACGGCTATGCGGGATGGATCGAATGCGATTCGGTCGGCTGGTCGCTGCGCGGTGGCGGGCCGCGGGCGGCTTGTCGGAGATCCGGTTCGTCAAGGCCGGGGATGTGGCATCGCGCGAGCTGGCCCGGCTGTGCGTCGCGGCCACGCCGCTGGCGCGTGCACGCTTTGAATTCGTCCGGCCCGGTCCGGACGGCGCATGGATCAAGCATTACGGGATCGAGCTGGAGCAGGTGACCGTGGCCAATGTCGCCACCGGCACGCAGCGCGCATCGGCGGCGATGGAAACCGTGGTGCTGGCCTTTGCCCAGGTCCGGCTGACGTCCGGCGGGCAGGGCGGCGAAGGGGACTGACCGCGAGGGCGGCGGACCGGGAACATGGCAACGGCGTGCCGGCATGCCCCACGTTCAACCATGCGCCACGTTACGGCGCCAGCCGGTAGCGCTGCTCGCGGTACAGCAGCGACGGCAGCATCACGTGCGCCATCGCCCGGTCGACCAGGCCTTGCGGCGGTGGCACCCGGTCGAGTGTCAGGTCCCCGCTCGCCGCATCGTATCGGCCCGCCAGCGGTGGCTGGCCGGGACGCAGGATGGTCGCGGAATCGCCTTCCAGCCACGCAAAGTAATTGTCGAACTGGAGCAATGCCCGGCCCGGCGTTTCGCTGTCTTGCGCCAGGTCGCGGCCGATCATCGGATGGTCGCTGGAAATCCCCATCAGCGACAGCAGCGTGGGCCCCAGGTCGATCTGGCTGGCCAGCGTGCGGATGTGCTTCGGCTGCACATCCGCACCGAGGATCAGGCCCGGAATGTGGAACTTGTTGACTGGCACGAGGCTGTTGCCGTACACGCGGTTGTCGTGGTCGGCCACGATCAGGAACACGGTATCGCGCCAGTAATCCTCCTGCTTGGCGGCGCGAATGAACTTGCCAAGGGCGAAGTCGGCATACTTCACGGCGTTGTTGACGCCCTGTTTCACCGGGTCGTGCAGCGCGATTTTCCCGTCGGGGAATTCGAACGGTTCGTGGTTCGATGAGGTGAAGATCAGGCTGAAAAAGGGCTTGCCCTGCGCATGCAGCGCTTTCAGCCGCTCCAGCGACGTGTCGAACAGGTCTTCATCCGACGCGCCCCAGCTGCCTTCGAATCGGGGATGCATGTCGCGCCGGTCCACCACGTTCTTGAAACCGTTACCGGTAAAGAAGCCGCGCATATTGTCGAAATGCGCTTCGCCGCCGTACACGAACTCCGTGTTGTACCCCTGCTTGCCCAGGCCCAGCGCCAGCGTATAGAAATCGCGCTGCGCCAGCGACAGCTTGACCACACTGCGCGCGGGCGTGGGCGCATAACCGGAAACCACCGCCTCGATGCCGCGTACCGACCGCGTGCCGGTGGCATACAGCTGCTCGAACCACCAGCCTTCTTCCTTGAGCTTTTCCAGTTCGGGCGTGACCGGCAGGCCGCCCAGCGATTTTACAAACGTGGCGCCCAGGCTTTCCTCGAGCACGATCACCAGGTTCAATGGCTTGTCGCGCCGGTAGGCGGCCTGCTGGTGGTGCAGCGTGGGCAGCTGCGTCGATGGAAAGCGGTAGCCGCGCAGCCATGGCGCGGACGTGACCTGTGCCAGCACTTGCTCATGCGGCACGCTGCCATAGATCTCCGACGATCGGGCTTCCTTGCGCATGGCACTCACGGCATCGAGCACGGACCACGCCGAGTTGATCACGAGGGAGTTGACGAGCGCATCGCCGGAGAGCGCAAACATCGCGGGGTTGGCGGGGCGATGCGCGGTGGTGGAGCGGATCTGCAGGATCACTGTCAGCAGCAGCAGGGGCCACGTGAGGAACAGCACGCGCGATGGCCACATCGTCATGCGGCGCGAGGCCGCCGCCAGCGCGCGGTGCACCAGCAGGGCCAGCGCGATGGTGGCGGCGATCGTCACGAACAGCGCCAGCCGGTAGCCGTGCCACAGCGTGCCGAATACTTCCGCCGGGTATGCCAGGTATTCGATGAACAAGCGGTTCGGCCGCACATCGTATTGCAGGATGAACTGCGGTGTCGCCAGTTCCAGGAAGCCGATGAAAACCAGGGCCAGTGTGCTCCACCAGGCCGTCAGCCGTGTCCACAGCCGTGCCGTGCGCGCATGGGCGAGCAGCGGCGCTAGCGCGAGCGGCACCGCAAGAAAATAGCCCAGCACGATCAGATCGGCGCGCATGCCCTGCACGAAGATCTCGCCAGGAAGCCCCGCCGCGGTGACGCGCTGCCATTGCCACGCCACGAGGGCAATGCGCGACGCAGACAGCAGTACCAGCCCGCCGACCAGCAGCCAGAACAGGTTCAAGTAAGGTCCGGTGCGGTACCACCAGTGCACCGGGGCGCCTGGAAAGAGGGGAGGAGATGCGGTGGCGACAGCTTGGTTCATGGGCTCGTTTGACGTGGTTGATCATGCGCGTCGAGCGCACAAGTGCCACACAGTAGCGAAGCCGCCGTAGCGCCATCGTTAAACGCCGGTTAATTTCCCGTTAAGTGGGCTACGGGTGTCCACCGGAATCGCACGTAACGCCGCTGGCGACCCACAGCGCGTGCGAGGAGGGCCGCCTGCAGCGGCCCATGGGCCCAGCCCCCCTCAAAGGCCAGGTGCGCCGGACCCGCGCGTACCGCATGGAACCGGCCGGCAATGCCGGTTGGAGAAAGATGATTCGTTGTCAATCTTGACTGAATGAAAGCGATCCCGCACCATGCCCCACAGACTGGCCAAACAACACGCACGTCCAACCGGCAGGAATAACAAACTAATTTGCAACTAACCGAAGGTCGCATCACTAATCCGACTTCACAAGAACAGGGCTACTCAACCAGCCAATCTATAAACGACGGCGCTGGCAACCAGCAATTTCGCCAGCGGGCAGGGCAATGCGCCCATTGATGAGAAGGAGAATAATGCAGGGTTCAGTCAACCTCGAGTTCTTCCGTACAGCGCTACTGTCGCTGGGGGCGTCATTCCTCGCCGGATGCGCATCGTTTGCCAATCCGGGTCCCATGCCCGCGAGCGGGCATGGGAGTGTGCATGAAATTCTGCCGGCGCTTGCGGAACACCATCGTGTCTGCAATGTGGTCGTGGCCGTCGTGCGAAACCGGAAACTCCATTCCATTGATTCCGCATCGGGTTGTAAAGCGGCCCGGCCCCCCGGCCCGGACAGCGTCTTCCAGGCCGCCTCGCTCAGCAAACCGTTGTTTGCCCACGCCGTGCTGCTCCTGGCGAAGGAAGGGCGGATCGAGCTCGAGGCGCCGGTCATGCGCTATTTGCCGGAAGGCTACCTGCATCGGTACGCCCCCCTCGAGGCGGAACCGTCCGAGCTGGTTACAGACCACCGCCTGAACGCAATCACCGTACGGATGGCGTTGAACCATACATCGGGATTACCGAACTGGTCCTCCGGCCCGCTGCGCTTCGACACGGCGCCCGGTGCAAAGTGGGATTATTCGGGGGAAGGGTACGTGTTCCTGCAGCGAGCGGTGGAAGCGGTGACGGGCCAGCCGCTCGACCGGTTCATGGCATCCGGGATTTTCCAGTCGCTCGGCATGCAGCACAGCGACTACGTGCTGGGCCCGCGCATTGCCCGGGACCTGGTACCGGGCACCAAGGCAAACGGCGCGCCCAGGGCAACGATCGAGATGACGAGCCCGGTTGCGGCGTTTTCGCTGCACACCACGGCGAACGATTACGCCAGGTTTCTTGTCGCGGTGCTCGCTGATCAACCGTCGGTGGATGTGATCACCGCGTCACCGGTCACCGTCGATGCGAAGCTGGATCTCGGCTGGGGCCTCGGCTGGGGCATCGCACGCGAACGCGACGACACGCTGATCTGGCAATGGGGGAATAATCCGGGCTACCGCGCATTTGTCATCGCATCCGTTCGCAGCGGCGATGGCATGGTCATGCTGACGAACAGTGAAAACGGATTGAAGCTGGCGGAACCGTTGACACGCAGGATCCTGCCCGGCGAGCATGCGCTTTTCAGGTCAGCGGTGATGGGAACCGATGTGTTGACCATGCTCTGCAACGGATTGAAGCTCTGCCTGTGATTCAGCGGTCGGCAGCCTGGACCTGGAAGGACGGGACCGCGTTGCCATAGCGGTGTTCCAGGTACTGCCGGTAGAAATCGATAAAGGTCCGTACTTTCGCGGAGACTTGCCGGCCGGGCGGGTAGACCGCATAAATGCCGGCGGCCGGCAGTGACCATTCCGGTAACAGCCGGACCAGCAAGCCGGACGCAATCCCGTCCTGCGCATTGAACTGGTCCAGAACCGACACCCCTGTATGCGCCTGAAGCAGTGAGCGCAATGCGCCGGGCGAATCGACCCGCACCCGCGATTTCACGTGGATCGTCTTCGTCTCACCGGCGGCGGACGAGAACTTCCACGTGAAAGGTGCCGGCAACAGCGTCAGCGCGATCCAGTCGAACAATTCGAGATCCCGCGGGTCTTGCGGGATCTGCCGACGCGCCAGATATGCCGGCGAAGCGACCACGTATTGTTCGAATCCGCCCAGCTTGACCGCCCGATTGGACGAATCGCGAAGCCAGCCCAGGCGAATGCTGACATCGATGCCGGCTTCGATCAGGTCGACAACGCGGTCGCTCGTCCGCAGGTCGATGTCGAGATGTGGGTGCTGTCTCGCGAACTCGGCCAGGGCGGGCGCAAGCGACAGGGCGGCATGGTCAACAGTCGTGCTGATCCGAAGCGTGCCGGAAAGCTGTTCCTCCCCGGTCGTGGCGCGGTCGATCGCTTCCAGCAGGCCCAGCAGGAGAGGGCGGCAATCCTCATGCAGCGCCTGGCCGGCGTCGGTCAGGACCACCTTGCGCGTCGTGCGGCTGAACAGCGTCAGGCCCAGCTTCGATTCGAGCCGGCTGATCTCCACACTCACCTTGGCGGTCGCCACACCGAGCCGTGCGGCGGCCGTCGTGAATCCGCCCGTTTCGGCCACGGCCGAGAACACCAGCAAATCGTTCAGGTCGATCTTCCCGGGATGCGCCATACGCAATGTCATCTTTAAGAAATGCGGAAAAGTGAATTATGGATTGATCTGTTTTTCTGTTCAATGGCGCGTGTGATGATGTGTTCAACGGTCGCCCACACGACCACGACTATCCACATCACCAGGAGAATTCCATGAAAGTTGCATTGATCGGCGCCACGGGTTACGTCGGCTCGGCGTTATTGCAAGAGGCGATCGCTCGCGGCCATGATGTCACCGCGCTTGTTTCGAATATCGCTAAAGTCCCGCAGTCGGAGCGTGTCACGCCCGTGCAGGCCGACGTCATGGCACGGGACGACCTGGCCGCCAGGCTGCATGGCCACGATGCGGTCATCAGCGCTTTCAGCGGCCATGCCCAGCCCGACGTGCTCGGCTACTACCTCCAGGGCATCGCGTCGATCCTTGCAGCGGCCAGACAGGCAAGCGTTCCACGCCTGCTGGTCGTCGGCGGTGCCGGCGGCCTGGAAGTGGCCCCGGGCGTGCAACTCATCGATACGCCAACGTTCCCAGACCAGTGGAAAGGCACGGCGGAAGGTGCGCGCCAGGCCTTGAACCTGCTGCGCGAGGAACGCGACCTGGACTGGACCGTACTGGCGCCGTCCGCACACCTCGAGCCGGGCGAACGTACCGGCAAGTTCCGGCTGGGCCTCGACCAGTTGCTGGTCGACGCGCAAAGTCACAGCCATATCTCATTGGCGGACTACGCGGTGGCCATGATTGACGAGCTGGAGCGACCCGCGCATTCGCGCACTCGTTTCACTGTCGGTTATTGAGCCGGAATGGTCATCACTGGCCCCTCCCATGATCGGGGCGAGTAGATGATCTTGCGCTGCTGGCCACGGTAAGAGAAGGGCGCTTGTGGCCATCTTGCGGCAATCGGCCACGGAAAGTTGCTAGAATGAAGTCATGAAAGCGCTTCTTCTGTTGATCCTGACCTTCTGTCTCTGCACGAGCGCTGTCGCTGGGCAGCGCGTGCCGCATGACTGCTGTCCGGATCAGGATCAGCATTGTTCGCTGCAGTGTATCGACATGGGCTGTGCACCTGGTGCGCTGGCGATTGCGCCGCCGCCGGTTCCTGTGCGCTGGGCAGTAGCGGACGCCAATGCCGAGCGATTCGTCGACCACGATGACGACCTGCCGTCGCCTTATCGAACCATCTGGGTTCCGCCTGATTGACGTGTGGCGTTGACCGTCTTCGCCATATTTTTCAATTCACAAGGAACGCAATCATGAAATCGAAACTCATCAAAATCTCCATCGCCGCTGGCCTGCTGGCTGCTTCCGCCGGTGCTTTCGCCGCGGCGAATGGCTGCTGCGGCAGTATCGAGTGCTGTCTGAGAATGCTGGCTTCCTGCTGCTAACCCAGTCGGCGTCAGGTAGAAGAGAAGGGCGGCTTTGGCCGCCCTTTGTCATTGTCGGCCGCTGAGGCGCTGCGCTAGGCCGGTCTGGAAAAGAGCGGAGCCTCGGAACCTGCCTCCTTTCCCGTTGCGTTAGCGGCTAAAGGCACTCTCTTCTGCGACCTGTCTGCAGGCTGGGCTTTGTCGAGCGGCGGCAGTGTTGTAGACGCGGACATTATCCGAGGGGTATGGGATTATTTCGTGCCGTGTAATGGCAGAATGACCATAGCTTCAGGTCACTTCGTGTGTCGTGCTTGCTCGACATTTATGCGGCTTGCCTAGGGACCCAATGGACAAACCCTTTCTCGTTCTTGCATGGGGCCTCGTCGCTGCCGCCGTATTAGGGGTATTCGGAGTTTATGTATTGCCCGCTGTGGGCTGGGCCATTGCGACCGTCATTGAAGCGTTTGGCGTGGCTGCCGGCCTGGCTGTCGCGACTGCCACGACTGGCCTGGCTACTGCGACCGTGCTGGCACCATGGGTTGCCGAGGTTGCCGCCGTCACTCTCGGCGCAACAGGCATGGGCGTCGGATATCTCGTCGTCCTGAAGGTCGTCGAAAAAGGCAAGGATCACCCTTATGAGTTGTTGGTGCCGGTGTTCGGCATTCTGGCTGCACTCTGCGTCGACCTGACGAAGGATGCATTGCTTGAGTCGCAGATCATGAAGGCGTTCTATCCATTCTTCACCGGGGCACTCACCATCATCGGTGGCGTGTTGCTGATCAATAAGCAACTTCCAATGCGCATCGTGGGCGGTCTACTGCCTTTCATCCCACCGTTACTCGTAGTGCAGCAGTTGCTCACCCGGAAGAAGTACGACGTTGCGAAGGCGGCCTTGCAAGACCCCACGACCCCTGAGTTCATCGCGGTTTGGGGAACCCTGATCGTTGGCCTGGTGATCGTCATAATAGGCGTCTTGCAGCCAGGAAGGGGGAAAGCAGATTGATGGAAGCGAGGCTTGGTCACCATCAATTTTAACTTTAGCTAGGGGAACGTGATGGATATCATCATTTTCGTGGTCAGCACATCGTAGATAAGGGTGGCTCCCAGTCGGACGCGACAAACAAATGGCAGCACCAGGCCGACTACAAGTCCAAGGAAAAGCTGCGCGCCGTGCGCAAAGTGGAGCGTCAGTTGGTCGAACGGGCGCTGGCCCAGACCAACGGCAATATCAGCGAAGCGGCCCAACTGTCCAATATGGAGCGGGCCACGCTGAGCCGCTGGCCAAGAAGTATCGCAACGGCGATCATGCGTGCATTGGCGAACTGCATTGATCCAGTGCTGCCCGACACGCTCCTGCTTTATGAAGGAACCGGCCTGATTGTGGACCATGCCGCTGTACATTGGTGAGGCCAGTCCGTTGCGCGGCGCGGATGGAAGAGGGCGCTGCTTGGCGTCGTTACTGTCGCATCACCCAACAACAATGCCGAAGTAGTGGTTCGGCGTGCAAACCCGAAGGTCTGCAAATCACAGCGCTCCTTTGATGGTCGTCCAGAATTTGCCCGCATGGAACTCGGCTACCGTCCAGAAAGGACCATCGACCATCGGTGCACTGATCCGGGATGAGCTGGCAAAATCGAGGCCGTCGAATGACTGGCAAGTTCCGTTGACAAATAACGGCGCGCTGCATTTGGGGCGAACCGATCGTGTTGTCGTGGTCACGCTTGCGCCTGTCCGCAAATAGTGGGATGCGAAATCCGTTCCCCACGCCTGCGAGTCGCAGCCAACCGAGCGGACCGCTGCGTTGCGGGTGAACCAGCAACGTCGGGGAAACAGGCCGGCGTTCGCCAGCGGGTAAGTTGGCGCCGGCTCTTCAGGATCGAATTCCGCCGGCGCAAAAGTGCCGGCACCACCCCACATCGAGCCACCCCCGGCGTGCCCGAAAATTACCATGTCGGCGATTGGGGAGGCCCCGCCGTTGGAAGTAAGTTCGAGATCCACATCGGGCTCGGTGCTCGATACGCTGCCCGGATAAAACAGTGCAGCAAGCTGTGCATGGTTAGGCTCGGCAGTGGCGTCGAACAGATGGATGTTTAACGTTGAACCCGTGGTCGCAGTCAGGTTCGAGATATCGAACTGGTCGCCCTTGTTGATGTAGAGCTCATATCGCGCGTTGAAATTGGCCGGTGGCGCGGGCAGGGTCGCCGCACGCATGCTGACCGGCCGAATGCATTTCCAGTCGTTGAAATGGGCGCCGGCCTTTTTCGCCAGGCCACCCAGGGTATCGGTGTCGCTATCCGACGTGGCCGTGTTGCCGTCGGTTTTCCAGCGGCGCAGCACCGGGTGTGCATCCCGCGACACGATATCGCGGACCGACCCGGCACCCAGGACCGCTGAACCCGGGGCAGGCATCAGTTGCGCTGTCACCCGGTCGGCTTCGTGCTCTGCCTGGTCCCCGGCGCGGCCGAGCATGATGTTCCCCGGCGTGGGGCCTGCGCCGGCCTGCTGAACCACATGCGTCAATTCGTGCGCCAGCAGGCGGGCGCCGTGCGCGGTACCCGGCGCAAACTGGCCTGCGTCGAAGACGATATTCCGACCAACCGTGTAGGCGTGGGCGGAAACGGCCCGGGCCGATTCCGCCGCGTGGCGATCCGTATGCACCCGGACATGGCCGAAGTCATGGCCAAAGCCTGCCTCCATGCGGACTCGCGTGGCAGTGTCCAGCGACTGGCCCGGCGCGCGCAGCACGCTGGCGACGCTGGCAGCGGCGTCGGCATGGCCCGGCGCAACCGTTCCGGATGAAGGGCGGCCATGGGGTGCCATGGGCATGGGCGACGTGGCGTCGCGCGGTTTACGAAATACATGAACGGGCGCCGCGCCGGCTGGCCGTTGCGCGCCCACGACACCGATGGCAAGGCTGGATCTGGCTTGGCAGCGGGGACACGAACCGCCGCATGCACACGAATGCGGTGGCGCCGGGATGCGTTCAGGTTGAGTGACAGGTGCTGGGGCCGCATGGCGCTGTACGAGAGAGCCGCCGATGCGGCCGCCCGATGATTTTTTCTGTTCCAGTGCCAGCATGACATGCTCCTCTTCAATGAAGGAACCAGCCTGACGGTGGCCCGCATTGACGGACCTTGGTGCGGCGATGTTAGCACGCGCGGCAGCGGAAGGTGGCGGTGGCGGGATCGGAGGGTGCTGCAGGCTGGATGTGCGGGCGAGGTGGAAATCTATCGAGCAAAGCTGTGGATTTTTTAGAACCCGCTCCGATTGCTTGAAATGACCCGATACATTTGCTTGAGCACGCTGTTGCTCGGAGCGGTGGAGCCGAAGAGTTGCAAAACGTCGCTTGCGGTCGCAATCCTGATCTTCGCATAATCTATATTATGTCAAATACGAACTGGGGATCCGTTCTGCGTACCTCTCTCCCGCAGGCGGTACCTTGGCTGATGTTGGGCAGTTTGCCCTGCACCATCTGCCGGCGTAAAGAATGCCGCATTAACCGCGGCAACTGTTTTTGTGCCCTCAGGCCGCCTTTGGCAGGTCTTCCGCTGCCAGGACGGGAAGCCCTTGATGCCCCGAGCGCGTCGGGCACGCGCCTTTGGGCAAAGTCCAGATCTGGTACAGAAAATACGTGAACGGATCATAGGCGATCTGACGGAGCGCCTGCTCGGTGGCGTGCTCCGTCAGTCCCAGCGCCGCGGCGAGCGCTGGCAGCGTGTTCCTTGCCAGCTCGCGGTCGTGCACGGCCTCGGGCTTGGTATCGTCACTGTCCAGTTCCTCGATGAAGTGGCGGATTTCAACGGCGCCGCGCATGCCCATCGGCGTGATCGCATCGCAGCCGGTGCCGAAGTACAGCCGCACAAGCGCCTGGTTCATCAGGTCCGTGATGAAGTTGAACGACAGGTTCGAACGCATCGTGATGTGCACGGGATCGCAATACGCCATCTGCAACACGGTGCGCACATCCTCGATCGCGAGGCGGTCGACGATGGCACGGTCCGTCCCCTGCAGCTTCACGATCCCGTCGCGCACTTCTTCGTTCTTCGGTTCGATCTGGAGCACGCGGTTGCTGGTTCGCTGCAGCATGTTGGTTAGCGCGGAAATCGGAAATGCGCCCAGCGCAAAGGCGACAAATGGCGCCAGCCCGTCGGTGACGATGGCGGCAAACGCATAGCCCATCGGCACGGCGATCAGCAGGCGCAGCGTGCCCCAGTGCAGGTCCGATGGCGCCATGTCGAGGCGGCGGCAGCGGGAGATCTGGTCATCGACCACCCACATGTAGGCGCCGCTGAGCGCCGCCACGGCCGGCGCCGGCAGAGGAAAATACGGACTGGTCTTGTAGTACAACATCTCCACCACCGAGAACGCCACGGCGAACACGGCGAACGATGAAACGCCGAACAGCAAGAGGCCCGGCGCAATGAACATCTTGCGCCCGTACCACCGGGTGTACATCTTCTCGAATGCCTCGCGTTCCTTGCCGGACTCAGGCTCCTGGTAGCAACTGAACATTTCGAAGTAGGCACGGCACGCCTCGCCGGACAGGCCATCGAGCACATCCCGCCGTTTGGCGAACCAGCCTGTCCGAAGGAACCGGATCAGCGGCAGCATGATCGCCACCTCGGCGATGATAGCAAGCGCGATGGCGATCGCGACCTGGTACGGGTGGTAGATCATGGCGGCTCCTCCGTGGAGCGGCCACGAGCCCCACGCATCGAATGTTCACACCGATTATTCGACGGTTACGTAACTAAAACTGTCTTCATTTGTCACGCGCGTGCTGTCGCAGCAACATGATGGGCGACGAGCGCATGGAACATCCGCAACTGCCCGGCTCGCCAGGCCAGGCATTGAAGATCCCGCTGGCTCTTTATGGTATGCCTCTTCAGGCCCCGAATGTACCTTACCGCCCTCTTTCCGATTACCGCCAGGGCAGTGGGTCTCACCGACAGCAACAACAGTCAAACTCGACAATACTAACTGTAATGTCGACTTAAATTTACGCCAATTTCCCACGGCTGACTCATCACATTCATCGCACTCTCTGATGTTCCAATGCACGGTCACGCTCTGCTGACCACATATCGGACACCTGCGACCCCATGGAAAGTCCGGGACTTTCCAGCAGTGAATGCTAAACTACCTCGATGGCCCGCAGTATCCGCGCCGGCGTCTCCGAACCCGGTCGAGACACGATGCGATGGCCACGTGCAGGCTTTGGCGGCAAGCCAACCGCCACCGTTCACGAGGAGAACCGCCATGCCTACCTCGCTTGCCACCCTTGCGAACCGGTCGACCCGACTGGGTACTTCCAGGGCCATGGACTCCCCACCCGCTTCCACCCGCCTGGCCGTCCCCGCGATCCAGCGCGAGCGCTCTGCCTCGTCCTGCGCCTGTGGCGGCACCTGCCCGCGTTGCCAGGCCAAGTCCAGCCTGACGATCGGCGCCGCCAACGATGCGCATGAGCAGGAAGCCGATCGGGTGGCCGATGCCGTGATGCGCGGAGAACATGGCATGCCCATCCGGCAAGGCTCCCCTGCCCTGCAGACCAAGCTGTATCGCAAGCTGCTCGGCCGCAGGATCTCTATGACAGCGTCGCCGCGCCAGGCGCGGCGGAGGAAGAAACCGTGCCCGAAGAGAGTGCGGAGCCGGCCAGTGTGCAGCGCAAGGAGACGGCGGGCACGCCCGATGGCGCGGTGGCCGTGTCGGCCAGCTATGAGCGGTCGCTGCAGCAAGCCGTGCGAGGCGGCGGCAGCGCCCTTCCCGCTTCGGTGCGCGGCTTCATGGAAAGCCGGTTCTCGCATGATTTCTCCGGCGTGCGCGTACACCATGATGCCCAGGCCGACACCCTGTCCGGGCAAATCGACGCACGCGCCTTCACCCTGGGCCAGGATATCTTCTTCGGGCGTTCCGAATATGCGCCGTCGTCGGACACTGGGCAGCGCCTGCTGGCGCACGAACTCACGCACGTCGTCCAGCAGGACAGCGGTACATTGTCGCGCCAGATCCGGCGGTTGCCCCGAACGCCCTGCAGCGCCTATCCCAGCTATGACGCAGGAATAAACAGGCGAACCTACAACTGCGCCGGGCTGGCGTTGCGCAGCTACGAGTTCACCTCGCCGGCATCTACCGTGTACAAGGAGATAGGGGAACGCTTCAGCGTGCCGTACTCACCCGTCGGCAACTGCGCAGCGGGTGAGGTCAAGTTCTGGACGTGGGAATACGACATGCACGCGGAAGACGATCGCGGCACGAGGTTGAGTCCAACCCATCAGGACTTCCATATCGTCGGCGGGCGCATGAACGCCGTCGGCGGTGATCCCGCCGTCTATAGCAAGAACGGCCGCCGGCCCATTCACGGCACCGGAACCGGCGCCAGTTTCAGGCCAGCCACTCGCGAGCAGTCGCTCGACGATGACGACAACCCTGTCACGCTGCCTGACGGCCGGCCCGTCTTCAAGGTGCGGGCCAATATGAGCGAGCAGGTCAGCTGCGCGGGGTGCCTGTGATGCCCGTGGCGTTTCCAGCCGATGCCGTCGAGTGCGCGGCAGGCGACTTTATCATCCATGCACAAGCCGGCCTGCAGTGGCACGTTTACCGCGTGGACGACATCCTCGCCATCGAGCGCCTGCTGGCCGCTGCCACCTCGCCCATCAGCCTGCTTCCCGAAAGTACCGTGCTCGATTCGGTGGCGCCCGCCTACCAGGGCACAGTCCACCTGCTGCTCACGGCCTTCGACCCTGTGTTTGCCGATGCCGCAGCAGCCAGGCAGGCCATCCCGCAAGGAACGCTGGTCGAGCGCGTGCGTGGCCTGCTGCGCAACGCGTCCGACTTCCCCCGGGACGCATGCGAGGTAGTCAAAGCGCAGAAAGCTTGACCCGGGCATTCGCGCACGATGCTGTCATGCTTCTTGCTATACAACGTGGGTGACCTGAGAGGAGGACGCCATGCTCGCGATGGAACACAAGACGGCCGCGAGACGCGGACATCCGACAAACGAACGGATACAGCGGCGAGCCGCCTATCATGGCCAGCACGCCGATCCGGCGCCGTCACGCGAGGGAGCCTGCGCCTGTGGCGGATCGTGCCCGCGCTGCCAGGCCAGGTCGACGCTCACCATTGGCGCCATCGGCGATGCCGGCGAACGGCAGGCCGACGCCGCGGCGGAGCAAGTGATGCGCAAGCCGGGCCCCGGTCGCGTGCCGGCGCTGGCCGCGGCTCCCGGCGGGTCTGCGACCGGCGGCGAACCCGCAGCGCCGGCCAGCGTCGACGCCGTGTTGCGCTCGCCCGGCCAGGCACTGGATGGTCCCACCCGCGACTTTTTTGGATCGGGCTATGGCCATGATTTTTCCAACGTCCGCGTGCATGCGGACGGCGCGGCGGCGCAGTCGGCCCGGCAGATGGATGCGCTGGCCTACACGGTCGGCCGCGACATCGTGTTCGACAGCGGCCAGCTGGCACCGCACACGCCGGCGGGCCGGCAACTGCTGGCTCACGAGCTGGCGCACGTGGTGCAGCAATCCGCCGCGGGTCCGGCCGGCGCGCGCGTGCAGCGGCGCGTGCGACGCGAGAACGTGAGCTGCCAGGCCGCGGGGCTCACGAACCCCGACCTGACGGGGGACGAAGTGGTCGCGGCGCTCGAAGCGGCGGACACGGAAGCCATCGGGTTGGCGCAGCTTGCCGAGGACGAGCTGACGGCGCAGCTGGCCAGTGTCCAGGGCGGCGCCGCACCGGATGCGGCTTTCAACACCATCCTGCAGGAAGAACTCGGGCTGACGCTATCGAACCCGGCCCATTTCCCGCTCGTGCGGCAGATGGCCAGCCGCTATCGCCGCGTCCGCGAAACACTGGAAAGCGGCTTCCTGCGCTACATGTGCCGGGGCGGCACCAGCACGAAACTGGTAGGGTGCACGGCGGGCGATTGCACGAACAATTTCGCCTTCACGTGCCCGGGGAATCGCCTGATGGTGCTGTGCCAGGCCTTCTGGGACAGCCCGGGGGACCGCGGGCTCACACTGCTGCATGAACCTTTCCACATCTGGTTCCATATGCCGCAGCATGCGCCGAATGCCCTGCGCCGTGCCGATGCGCTGTGCTACGAGTCCTTCGTGCTGCGCGTGGCCGGACAGGCAGCGCCCAACTCCTGCGCGGGACATACGGCTGGATGAGCTTGACCCTCAGTGAATGCTGCCCATGGCGCCCTGGATGGCGCCGAGGGCGGAGAATTCGCCGCTGCGGTATTTCTTGGCCATCCGGCTCAGCGTCGCGCGCTCCATATTGCACAGCCGCGCGGCCTCGCTGATATTGCCGTTGGTCTGCGCCAGCGCGCTTTCCACGAAGCGCCGCTCCACTTCGCGCACCGCGCGCAGCTTCTCGTTGCGCAGCAGGTTGCTGTCGATCTTCATGCCCTGCACGGGTACGCTGCGCAACGCCGCGCAGCACCGGCGCAGGTCCTCCGCATCGATACAGGCGCCACTGCTGAGCAGGTGGGCGCGCAGCAGAACGTGTTCCAGCTCGCGCACGTTGCCGGGCCATGGGTGCGTGCACAGCAGGTCGAGCGCCGCGGCGGACAGGCCTTTCGGCTTGCCGCCCTCTCCGCGCGCCGCCTTGGCCAGCAGGTGCGGCACGAGGATGCCCAGGTCTTCCACCCGTTCGCGCAGCGGCGGCATGCGTACCGACAGCACGTCCAGCCGGAACAGCAGGTCGGGCCGGAAGCCGCCACGCTCCACCAGCCGGCGCAGGTCCACGTTCGATGCCGCCACCACGCGCACGTTGCCGTGGCGGCGCTGCTCTTCTCCCACCGAGCGGAAGGAGGCGTCCTGCAGGAAGCGCAGCAGGATGACCTGTCCGCGCGCCGACAGCGCCTCGATCTCGTCCAGGAACAGCGTGCCCCCTTCCGAATCGCGTACCAGCCCGTGGCGCGCACGGCTGGCATCCGTGAACGCGCCCTTGGCGTGGCCGAACAGTTCGCTTTCGATCAGCGCGTCCGGCAGCGCGCCACAATTGACGGGAATGAAGGGGCCGTCGCGGCGCTCGCTCAGGGCGTGCGCCGCGTGCGCGGCCAGCTCCTTGCCGGTGCCGCTTTCGCCCGTGATCAGGATGGGGGCCCGGGAGCGGGCAAAGCGCCGGATCAGCGCGATCGCTTCCAGGAATGCGGGCGATGCGCCGACGAAGTTGCTCAGCAGCGCAGCACCATGGACGGAATCAGTCATGGGCATCGTTTGGCCTCCTTGCAGGGTCACATCGGGGGAACCAGCCAGTCATCCAACTTCGTGCGCAGCGTGCGATCCAGTATAGGGAGGGACGCCCGACAGATCAAGCCGTGTGCGTTCCACGCACACCCGTGACGGCGCCGACACGGCCCGCAGGGGGATGGCGGCAGTCCCGCCGCCCGCGGTTGTGCCGGACACGACACGCGCGACCGTGGCGCCCACAGTGGCCACGCTTGGCATGGCTTTTGCAGCGGATGTTGGAGTACACAGCCCGAGCGGGGCGCCCGCGTTGTCCGCGCGCCCACGCTGTCCGTATGCCCCCGTCCCGCATGCCCTGAAAGGACCGACCATGCCAAGTGCCCTGACTTACCCAGGCGTCTATATCGAGGAGCGGGCCAGCGGGGTTCGCACCATCACCGGCGTGGCCACGTCGATCGCCGCGTTCGTGGACAGCTTCCCGCGCGGCCCACTGAACGAAGCGGTGCAATGCCTCGGCTATGCCGACTTCGAGCGCGAGTTCGGCGGCATCCATACCACCAGTGAAGCCAGTTACGGCATCAAGCAGTTCTTCCAGAACGGCGGCGCCGAGTGCTGGGTCGTACGCGTTGCCACGCTGGACTCGGCCACGGTGGCCGAGAACGCCATCGAAGCGCGCGCCATGGTCGAGGACAGCCTCGGCACCGCGATGTTCCGCGTGCTGGCCGGCCGACGTCTTCGGGGGGCCATCGCCACCGACCCGGGCGACTGGGGCAATCATGTGTTCCTCGAGATCGACTACGACACCAGCGCGCCGACCGAGACCTTCAACCTGTCGATCACCGAGCAGGTCATCGAGAATGGCCGGCGCCGGGTACTGCGCAACGAGGTGTTCCGCAACCTGACGATGGAACTGGCCGCGCCGAACTACGCGGTCGACACCGTCAACGAGACCTCGCGCATCGTCCAGCTCGACCGCTTCGATCTCACCGGCACCGCCCTGGCCGCTCTGCCGACCACCGCGCCCTTCCCGCGGCCTGCCGTCTCCGGCAGCGAAGGCGCGGACCTGCCGATGCCCGCCGCGATACCGCCCAACACGTCGACCTTCGATGTCACGGTTGCCGACGACACCGACCCGGCCGTGCCCCGTGCCACGCACACGGCGACGCTGAGCTACGCCGGCGCCGCACCCCTCACGTACCAGGCGCTCCGGCCCCACATCGAAGCGGCGATCCGCGCCCTGGCCTTGCCTGCACTGGCCGAGACGGAGCGCTCGCTGCTGGCCGGCGCCACGGTGCGCCTGCTGGGCAAGGGCACCACCGCCAGCCCCTACCGGTTCGTGGTGCAGGGTGGACGCGGCAGCCCGGACTATCTTGCCGGCTCCACCCTGACCATCGAGACGGCGATCGCACAGGACATGGGCTTTCCCACCGGCTCGATCGCCAACGTGCAGCAGTACCAGCTGGCCGATGGCCTCGACGGCCTTCTGCCGGTGGACGACGTGGCACTGATCGGCAGCGAGGCGCCCAAGACCGGCATCTATGCGCTGGAAGACGTCGACCTCGTGAACATCCTGTGCATTCCCCACGCGGCCGACCTGGATGGCACCAACATGCGCGCCGTCTATGACCAGGCGGCCGTGTACATGTCGTCGCGGCGCGGCTTCCTGCTCATCGACATACCGCCGGCCACCGCCACGCTCGACGCGATGCAGACCTGGATGACGGAGAACGACCCCCTGCGCAGCCGCGACGCGGCCGTGTACTTCCCGCGCACCTTCGTGCCCGATCCCGCGAACGGCAACCGGCTGCGCAGCATCGGCGCCAGCGGCACGATCGCCGGCCTGTATGCCCGCACGGATGCGACGCGCGGCGTATGGAAGGCGCCGGCCGGTACCGACGCCAAGCTGGAAAACGTGCAGGCGCTGGCGTATGCGCTGACCGACCTGCAGAACGGCGCACTGAACCCGCTGGGCGTGAATTGCCTGCGCACCTTCCCCGGCTACAGCCACATTTCCTGGGGCGCCCGCACGCTCGAAGGGGCCGACACGCTGGCCAGCGAGTGGAAATACATCCCGATCCGGCGCCTCGCCCTGTACATCGAGGAAAGCCTGTTCCGCGGCACCAAGTGGGTCGTGTTCGAGCCCAACGACGAGCCGCTGTGGGCGCAGATCCGCCTGAACGTGGGCGTGTTCATGAATGGCCTGTTCCGCCAGGGCGCGTTCCAGGGCAAGACGCCGCAGGAAGCCTACTTCGTCAAGTGCGACAAGGAGACCACGACCCAGGCGGACCGCAACCTCGGCATCGTCAATATCCTGGTCGGATTCGCGCCGCTGAAACCGGCGGAATTCGTGGTGCTCACCATCCAGCAGATCGCCGGCGACCTGCAATAAGGAGAAGACTATGGCCCAGTTCGCCGTTAACACGCATCGCTTCGACCCGTACAAGAATTTCAAGTTCCGCATCAAGTGGGACGGCAGGTATGTGGCCGGCATCAGCAAGGTCGGCGCGCTCAAGCGCACCACCGAGGTCGTCGAACACCGCGAAGGGGGCGACCCGTCCACCTCGCGCAAGTCGCCCGGCCGCTCCAAGTACGAGGCGATCACGCTGGAGCGGGGCGTCACGCACGATCTCGAATTCGAGAACTGGGCCAACAAGATCTGGCTCGGCGGTGCCGGCCTCGGGGCCGAAGTCAGCCTGAAGGACTTCCGCAAGGACCTGATCCTGGAAGTGTACAACGAGGCTGGCCAGGTCGTGCTGGCCTACAAGATCCTGCGCTGCTGGGTCTCCGAGTTCCAGGCCATGCCGGACCTGGACGCGAATGCCAACGCGATCGCCATCCAGACCTTGAAACTCGAGAACGAGGGATGGGAGCGCGACCGGGATGTCAGCGAACCGGCCGAACCGGTGCTGACGGCTTGACGCCGCGCGCCATGGGAGCCGCATCGCCACCTGCGCCGATGCGCCCATTCGGCATGGCCCCCGACCTGGACGTGGATTTCACCCAGGCGGACCGCCCTGCCCTGGTTACCGGCGTGCTGGCGCAATGCTGCGCCCGGCCCGACCCGGCGTTCTGGTGGCACCAGCCGGTCGGCCTGCGCACCACGGCGCTGCTGCACCTCGTGGCGCTGACAGATGCGCGCGACGACATGCCGATGCACTCGACGTGCACGGCCGCCGCTTGCGAGCAAGTCTTTTCATTCGACCTGCCACTGCGCTCGCTGCCGGGCGACGCGCAGGAAGCCGGGCCGCTGCGCGTGGCGTTGTCCGACGGGCGTGCCGTCACGCTGCGGCGGCCCACCGGCGACGACCTGCGCCGCTGGCGCGCGGCACGCCCGGCTACCCGGACAGAAGCGCTACGGGTCATGCTCGACACGCTGCTGCTCGACGGCGCGGCGGGGCCGGAAGACGAAGCCGGGCTGTCGGCCGCGCTGGCCGAGCTGGATCCGATGGTCGATTTCGTCGTGGCCTGCGAATGTCCCGCATGCGGCGCGGCGAACGAGGTGGCGCTCGACCTGGAAACGCTGGCGCTGATCCGGCTGGCGGCGCGGCAACGGGCGCTGCTGCTGGAAGTGCATCGATGCGCCGCGCACTATGGCTGGACGGAAGCCGAGGTGCTGGCCATCCCGCCGGCACGCCGGGCCCACTACCTGGCATTGATCGAGGAAGAACGATGAGCGGATACTTTGGCGCGTTGCTGCGAGCCAGTGGCCTGGACACCGGCGCATCCCTGGCGCCGGGGCGTGCGGAGGCGCAAGCGGCGCTGCCCCCGTCCGGTCCGGAAATGGCAGCGCCGGCCGACGAGGAATTTCCACCGCAAGCGGGTACGCGGGTGCCGCTGGCGCACGCCGGCCCGGCGCGCGAGCAGCCAGGCAGCGTCACGATCGTCGACCTGGCCGAGGCGCACGCCGCGCAAGCTGGCGAGGTTTCGAAGGACTGGCGGCCAGCAGCGCCGTTACAGGCACCTGCGCACCAGGCGGCGCTTGCCGGCCCTCCCGCGATCGATCCCGTGCCCCGGGCCGCCCTTCCTGCGACGGCTGTCGAGGGCAGTGCCACGACGCATGTCGAAGAACCTGCCGAAGCCGTCTTGCACGAAAAGGCGCCGCCCACGCCGCTGCAGGCGGTCCTGCAGTGGGTGGCCGCCGACCCCGCGGCCGCCCCGGTGGCGCCGGCGCCCGCCGCGCGCGGCAAGGCAACGGTGGCATCCCCGCATCGCGCCGAGCCCCTGGTGGAACGCACCGCCAGCCCGGCGCCGGGGCCGGTCGCACTGGAACCGGCACGCCCCCCGATGATCCACGCCCTCCACCCAGCCGCCACGGAGCCCTTCGCCGTGCCGCCGGCGCGCCGCGACGATATCGTGGACATCTCGATCGGCACGATCCAGGTCAGGGTCGACGCGCCGGCCGCGCAGACGGTGGCACTCCCGCAGGCGCCGGCGGCACCGGTCGCCACGCCACCGCGCAGCGGTCTCGCGCGGCGTTCGCTGCGCAGGCTCTGACATGTCGCTCGGCGACTCCCTCAGGGCGATCGGCGCCGTGACACGCCTGTTGCGCGAGCGCTTGGCCGCAGCCGGCTTCAACGTCACGGTCGGCAAGCCGGAAGACGCCGCATCCAGCGACGCCAACGCCAAGGTGAACCTCTTCCTGTACGAGACGGTCTTCGATCCCTACCTGCGCAACGTGCCACTGCACGAAGGCGAACCGCCGCCCCTGTGGCTGGCGCTCAGGTACCTGCTGACCGCCTTCGATGCCGATGGCCGCAGCGACACGGCCGCGGCGCACGAACTGCTGGGCAGCGGCATGGCGGCCTTGCACCAGATGAGTTTCCTGACCATCCCGCCAGCCGTCGATCCCGCCCTGCGCTACAACCCGGAGCCGCTGAAGCTGAGCTTCGACGAATCCAGTCCCGACCTGCTGACCAAGCTCATGCAAGGCAATGAGGAACGCTTCCGCCTGTCGGTCGCGTTCCAGGTGCGCCCCGTCATGATCGTGCCGGGCAGCCTGCCGCGCAACGCGCTGCTGGTCGGCGTCGATTACAGCACGGTGCCGGAAACCATCATCGGCCAGGACGGCGTGCAGATCGACGTGCTGCCGTCGCTGGGCGCGCGGCTCGACCGCATCGAGCCGGCGCGCTTCGAGCCGGGGACCACGATCCGTGTGTTCGGCACCGACCTGGGCGGCGACCTCGAAGTCATGCTGGGTGACGTGATGCTCATACTGGTGGAACGGCGCAATGATCACCTGGTGGTCACTGCGGAAGGCAGTCCCGGCACGCCAATCGCGTCCGGCACCACGCTGTCGGCCGGCGAAGTGCCGCTGGTGGTGCGCCGCCGCCTTTCCCTTACGCACACCCGTGCCAGCAACCTGCTGGCCGCCAGGCTGCTGCCCCAGGTCGCGAGCGCGGCGCTGGTGGCGGGCGACCTGCGCCTGCAGGGCCTGCTGCTGGGCGCCGCCACGGACGACGTGATGGTGCTCATCGTGCGCGACACCGACGGCGTGTCGATCCACCTGTTCGATACCTTGACCGTCAGCGCGGACCAGCAGACGCTGACCGTGCCCGGTGCCCAGGCGGCGCTGCCGGCCGGCACCTATCGCGTGATCCTGCGGGTGAACAACCAGCAGGCCAAGGCCGCTCCCCTGATGGTGGTGCCATGACACTGCCACCGCCCGCCGCTGTCCGGCACAGCGCCCCGCCCGCCGATCCGGCTGGCGCACAGGAGGTGATCACGGCGGCCAAACCACCATCCGCACCAGCCAGCGCTGTGGTGGTCGAACCTGCGGTCGAACGCGCCTCGGAACCGGCCACCTTCACGCCCGGGCTATCCGCGCAGGAGCCGTTCGCCGCGTACTGGCTCGGCCAGGTCACGCTGCGGCTGCGCCGTGAAATCTGCTGGCTATGGCGCGAGCGGGATTGGCAGGCTGCTGCCGATCTCCCGGCATCTGCGTTGCCGCCACCGGTCGACCGGGCGCTCGCCGCGCTCGACCTGCTGCGCTACGAGCACGACAAGCAGGCATTCTTCGCCGGCGACGTGACGGCGCAGCACCTGAGCGACCGGATCGGCACCGCCGCACCGCCTCGGCCGGACGGCCATGCCCGGCGCGGTTCGTTCGGGTGGGTCGCGCGCGAGCTGGCACTGGAACCGGTCGAATGCTTCGTGCTGGCGGTGGCCCTGCTGCCGGTCCTGGACAGCGCGGCGGGCCACGTCATCGCGTGCTGCCTCAATGAACCGTCGCGGACCGCGCCCACTTTCGCGCTGGCGCAACGCCTGTGGGACGATCCGGGAGCCCTGGTGCGCTGCTTGGACCCGGCACACAGCCTGTTGCGCCACGGCTTGCTGGCCGGCGCCGGCCCGATCGACTGGCAGGCGCCGTTGTCCGTGCCGCCGCTGGTGGCCCGCGAACTGCTTTTTGCCGGCGCGCCGTTGCCCGCGGCGCTGGAGGCCATCTCTGCAGGGGACCTCCCCGAGTCGCCGGACGCCGCTGCGATGGCGCGCGCCGCGGCCCTGGTCACGAGCAACGGCGCGCCGGCACCGCGCCGCGGCATGCGCATCGTGCCGATCATCGGCGTGCGCGGTGCGCCGCTGGCGGAAGTCGCGGCGGCCTGCACGGAGCGCGCCGGCGTGCGGTCCGTACAGCCGAGCCCCGCGCTGCCACCCGAGCAGCTGGCGCAGGCCCTGAGTGCGGCCTGGCTGCGCGGTCATGCCGTTTACCTGCCCGCCCGCTTGCTGGCCGACCCTGGGGGGCACGACGGCGCACTGCGGCCGCTGCCGTTGCCTGGCCTGCCGCTGGCGGTGTTTGTCGGCGGCCACGAACGCGCCGCGCTGCGTGGCCTGGGTGCCGATGGCCCGGCAGAGGTGATGCCGGCGCTCGTGGTGCCAGCGCTGGGCTATCGGGAACGGCTGGCGGCATGGCAGCGCGCGCTGCCGCAGGCCGGCCCGCTGCTGCCGGAACTGGCGCGTCGTTTCCGCTACGAGCGCTCGGCCATCGCGCGGGTCGGGGCCGAGCTGGCCGCGCTGGAAAAGCCGCCCGGCGAGGCCGAGATGCTGGCGGCCGCGCGCGCCGACCTCGATCTGGGCACCCTGGCGCAGCCCGTGACACCCCGCTTCAGCCGGGATGAACTGATGCTGGCGCCGCTGCAGGCCCGGCAGATCGACGAGATCGTTACCGCCATGGCCGCCCTGACGCGCGTGCATTACGAGTGGGGCACGGCGCGGGCGTGGAACGAAGGCGGTCTCACGGCGCTGTTCGCCGGGCCGCCCGGCACCGGCAAGACCATGGCCGCCGAAGCCATCGCCGCCGCGCTGGACCTGCCCCTGTACCGGATCGACCTGTCCCAGGTCGTCGACAAGTACATCGGCGAAACGGAAAAGAACTTGCGCCGCCTGTTCGACGCCGCCGATTCGGCCGACGTGATCCTGTTCTTCGACGAGGCCGACGCGCTGTTCGGCAAGCGCACGGAAGTGAAGGATGCGCACGACCGCTACGCCAACCTGGAAATCAGCTACCTGCTGGAACGGATGGAGCGCTTCAAGGGCCTGGCCCTGCTGGCCACCAACCGCAAGAAGGATGTCGACGAGGCATTCCTGCGCCGGTTGCGCTTCGTCGTCGAGTTTCCGCTGCCGGAAGCGCCGGTGCGCGCACACATCTGGCGCAGCGTCATCCCGCCGGGTGTCGACGGCAGCGCGCTCGATATCGAGTTCCTGGCAAAGCGCTTCGCGCTGGCCGGCGGCCATATCCGCGCCATCGTGTTCCAGGCATGCCTGCAAAGCGCCGCCGAGGGTGCGCCACGGCGCCTCACGATGGAAGCGGTGGTGCTGGCCGTGCAGCGCGAATATGAAAAGCTCGACCGCGCCAACAGCCTGGACCAGTTCGGGCCCTATGCCGCCCTCGTGGCGGAGCAAAGGATCGTACGATGACACCCACCCGCACACGCCTGCGCATTGACCGCCTGGAACTGGACCTGCGGGGCATCGCGCCCGCCACGGCCAGCGCCATGGCGCACGCATTGGGCCCGGCCCTGGCCCAGGCCCTGGCCGTGAAGGCGGGCGCGGCGCCGCCCGCGCCGGCCGGGCAACTCGACGCCGGCCGCATCGCTGCGCCCGCGTCGACCGATGCCGGCGGCCTGGCTGGTCGGATCGCCGCGCGCATCGCCACCACCGTGCGGGGAGAATCGTCATGACCTTGCTGCGCGGCGCCCTGATCGAGTACGGCACATCGCTGATCGGGCCGATCCCGAACGTGGTGATTTTCCAGTACAACCCGGAATCCCTGGCGCGCACGCTGCAGATACCTGCGCGCCCGACCGGCAGCACACGCCGCGAAACCACCCAGGCCGGCGAGAAGACATTCGAGCGCATCGCGTTCAAGGCGCACTTCAGCGCGGCCAACATGCTCGACGAAGGCAAGGTGCTGGCCGACCTGTTCGGCATCGGCCCCCAGCTGGCGGCGCTCGAAAAGATGGTGCTGCCGAGCGCCAAGCTGGCGGGGCTGATCGGTGCCGCGATCGACGCCATCGGCAGCGCGCTGGGTGGCGGCGACACGCCGGAGCCGGCCCAGCCGATCCCGCGCGAGACCTATCCGCGCATCCTGTTCATCTGGGGCCCCACGCGGGTGCTGCCCGTCACGATCGACTCGATGAGCATCACCGAACTGGACTACGACGCGATCCTGAATCCGTTGCGCGCCGAGGTCGACATCGCCCTCAGCGTAATCGACGTGGACGACTGCTCCGACGACATCCTGGCCAAGGGCGCGCTCACCTATTCGACGATCGCCAAGGAAGCCCAGGCGATCGCCAACCTGGCCAACACGGCGGAACAGGCCGTTGACCTGATTCCCCTTTGACCCTGTCCTTTCACAAGCTGCCCGGAGAGCCCATGTTCCTGCCCAATTCACGCTATGCCAAGGTCGCCACGGTCACTGCGACGACATCGACCGGCGCCACGGTCGTGGCCCTCAAGCTGCGTCGCCTCACGCCAGCCGGCGGTCAGCCGCATACGGTGAACGCCGGCGACCGGCTGGACCTGTACGCACAGGCCCGCAGCGGCGATGCCACGCAGTTCTGGCACATGGCCGACGCCAACACGGCCCTCGACAGCCGTACGCTCGTCGAGCGGCCCGGCGTCACCATCACCTTGCCGGAGACCTGACATGCCGGGGCAACGCTTCCAGGTATGGTTCGGCAAGGAGCCGGCCACGGCGGAACAGCTGCGGCGCATCGAGGAAATCGAGGTGACGCAGGAGATGGACGCCTTCTGGGAAGCGCGGCTGCGCATGGTCCTGTGCCTGGATGCGCAAGGCACGTGGCAGCACTGGCCGGGCGACACCGCGACGCCGTTTTCGCGGGTACGGGTGGAAATCGATATCGGCGATGGCCGCTTCGCCCCGCTGATCGACGGCCCCCTCGTCAGCGTGGACGCCGACCTCGATTCGCAACCGGGACGCAGCACGGCCACCATGGTGGTGCGCGACGACAGCGCCTTCCTCGACCGCGATGAAATGATCGACCCCACCTACGAGAACCAGAGCGCCAGCGAGATTGCCGCCGCCATCTTCGACCAGTTCACCGATGTCATCCGGTCCGTCGACATCGAGGCCACCACAGGCAGGCCGCAGACCACCACGCGGCGCGGCACCGCCCTGCAGTTCCTGAGGGAGCTCGGCCGGATCAACGACCGCCATGCCTACGTGTTGCCCGGCGAGCTCCCGGGCGCCAGCATTGGCTGCTTCCGCGCCGATCCGGACGGTCCCGCCGGCCTGCCGCCGCTGGTGCTGATCGGCGCCGGGCGCAACCTGTCGAACGCGGAGATCACGCAGGACCCGCTGGGCGGCGAGCGCACGCAGGCGCAGGTTCTGCGGGTGAGCGACCAGGGCGTGACCACGCTGGAGACCAGCGCGGCGGACCTGGGGTTGATGCGCGCATTGCCGGCCCGGCCCGCCGACCTCACGCCGCGGCGCCTGCTGCATCCGGCGGACAACACGCGCGAGGATCCCGCAGCCGCCGCCACCGCCCAGGCACGCCGCAGCGGCTACGTGTACCGCCTGAGCAGCCACGTGGTGCCCGGCTGCTACGGGGCGGTGCTGGCCCCTTACCGCAAGGTGCGCGTGGACGCCGGCGCCACGGCGTACAGCGGCGACTACCTGATCACCCAGGTAGTCCACCGCATCACGCCGTCGCTGTATATGCAGGAACTGGAAGCGAAGACGGACTCCGTGACCGAGATTTCCGGCGCCGCGGTGGCCGAGGCGCTGGGCGGCGGGCTGAAATTGTCGGTGTCCTTGAGCGGAGGGATCTTCTGATGGGCAATCCAACCGAAACACTGGTCGAGCGGCTGGTCGACCGCGTCGGCGGCAGCTACTTCGGCAAGTACCGGGGCATCGTCACGGACGTCGACGATCCCGCCAACCAGTGCTGCATCCGCGCCAAGGTCCCGGCCGTGCTGGGCGACCAGCCGTGCGGCTGGGCCTTGCCGGTGGCCGCCTTCGCCGGCGACGGCCACGGCGTGGTGCTGCTGCCGGAAGTGGGCGCCGGCGTGTGGATCGAGTTCGAGGCGGGCCAGCTGGACCGGCCGCTGTGGTCGGGTGCCTGGTGGGCGGAAGGCCAGCGGCCGAACCCGCAGGGCCCCGGCAAGCGGGTCTTCGTGTCGAAGAACGGGCACAAGCTGGTGATGGACGACGAAAGCGACGAGCTGTTGCTGACGCACGGCTCCGGCCCGGAGATCAAGATGACGGGCACGGAAGTGACCATCACGTGCGGCGCCTGCGAAGTGAAGATCACCAGCAAGGAGATCTCGCTGAACAATGGCCTGATCAAGGTGGGGCTGGCCGGCGTGAGCCTCGTCAACGGCGCGATGGCGTTCGGGGTGCCGCCATGATCCCCATCCTGACTACGGCCAGTACGGTGATGTGCCCCCACGGCGGCCAGGCCCTGCTCATCACCAGCAACACGGATGCGGTGATCGCCGGCGCGCCGGCCCTGCTGCAAACGGACGTGCACCCGATCGTCGGCTGCCCGTTCACGCCGGTGGCGTATTCGCCGTGCCTGACGATCCAGTGGGTCACGGGCGCCACGCAGACCAGCGTGCGCGGCGTGCCGATGCTGTTGCAGAACAGCGTGGGACTGTGCCTGAACGCCGCGCAGGCGCCGCAAGGCACGGCCATCGTGGTCCAGGTGCAGCAACAGGCGAAAGGGATATGACGATGGCACAGCACACCCTGTCGAACGGCCGGCACCTGGCCTTCCCGTTCCGTATCGGCACCGACGGACGCACGGTGGCGCCGGCCAGCGACGACACGCACGTGCGCGACGAAGTGCTGCAGCTGCTGCTGACCAGCCCCGCCGAGCGGCTGTTCCTTCCCGAGTTCGGCGGCGGCGTGCGCCGGCTGGTGTTCGAACCGGCGTCGGAAACGCTGCGCGGCGTCGTCAAGGCGCGCATCACGAATGCGCTCACGCGCTGGCTGGGCCACCGGCTCACCGTGCAACTGGTCGACGTGACGTGGGACGACGCGGGCGCCACGCTGGAAGTCACGGTGAGCTACCTGCCGGCCGGCAGCGCCGACGCGCGCATCGTGCGCTTCCAGCGCAATTCGAGGTAAGCGCCATGACCGCCATCCTCTATCCCGATTACGTCGACGACCGTGCCGACGTGCTGGAAAGCAGTGGCTTGAACGGTCTGAAGCTGGTCCTGGTGGCGCTGCCGCCCGGCGCCGATCCGCCCCATGCGGACCTGGAACTGCATTTCTTCAACGACCTGCACCTGGCGGCGATCCTGGCCGACATCGGCGGCGACCCGGTGATGGCCCGGCAAATCTTCCGGATCCGCGGCGGCACGCGCATCGTGGCCGGCAGCGCGACCGGTCAGGTGCAGGTCATCGCCGCCTCCGCCATCGATGCCACCCGGCTGGCGATACGCGTGGCGCCCGTCGGCGACTACTCCACCTATACGCTGGAACTGGTATGGGACGCCAGCGCGATCGACCCTTTCTTCAGCGCGATCGGCTTCAAGTTCCGGCCCGGCTGCTTTACGAACGACTGCGCTCCCGTGCCGGGGGGCGGCCCGTGGCGGCCAGTCCCTCGATCGATTACCTGGCCAAGGATTACGACTCGTTCCGCCACGCGCTGATGGTGGCGATGGCGGAACGGGTACCCGGCTGGGCCAGCACGAGCGAGGCGGACCATGACCAGGTGCTGATCGGCCTGTTCGCCGCGGCGGCCGACGAACTGAGCGACTTCCAGGACCGCGTGATGGCGGAAGCCTACCTGGGCACCACGCGCAAGCGCGTCTCGCTGGCGCGCCATGCCCGGCTGATGGACTATCACCTCCACGAAGGGTACCAGGCCAGCACCTGGCTTGCGCTGGACATCCTGGCCGGCCAGGCGCCCTTCACGCTGGCCAACCAGGAATTGCTGGTGTGGACCGGCAGCGAGCCGGCGCGGGAAGACGCGGTGTTCTTCGCCACGCGCCAGCGCCGCATGCCGCCCGCGCAACGCCAGCGCTTCGATCCCCTGTTGAACCGGCTGCACCTGCACACGTGGCGCAACGCGCAGCCAGCGCTGGCCGCCGGCAGTACCAGCGCGGACGTCGTACCGCAAGCCGGCCTGGGCTCGCAGGCGGACGCCGACGCGCTGCGCGACCTGGTGCGCGACGGCCTGTGGCGCGAGATGCTCGTTGCCGAGGTGCTGAACCCGTGGACCGGCAACCTGGCCGGCTACCGGCGCGGCCGGCGCCAGTTGCTGCGGCTGCTGCCGGGTACCGATGCCGCGCGCGGCGCCGCGCAATCCGTGTTCGATCCGGTCACGGGTACGTGGCTGGTGCGCGTGCACTGGCGCCCTGAAGATGCGCTGCGCTTCGATTTCAGCTTCACCACCTTCTGCCCCGGGCCGCCGCCGGCCACGGTCGAACATGTATCGGTCTTCTATGGCAACCTCGTGATGGCGCATGAAGGGCGTTTGCTGGAAGTACATTTCCAGGAGCCGGGCAGCACGCTGCCCACCGACAGCGCCACCGTGCTGCATCGCCACTATTCCCGGCTGGACCGCTTCGGCAATGGCGCGGACTGGGCGTTCGCCAGCCTGCCGGAGGAAGTAACGCTGGCCTACCTGGCGCCGCCGCCAGGGATCCGCGCGGCCGGCGAGCTGGTGGCCCGTTCCACGTTGTACGTGGAAGTCGAGCCCCCCGGTGGCGTGCGCGACCGCTGGGATGAAGTGGAAAGCCTGGTGCACAGCGACGACTCGGCGGAGAACGGCGACCACTACATGGTGGAAACGGACGAACTGCGCCGCAGCGTGCTGCGCTTCGGTAATGGCACCAACGGCCGCAGCCTGCCGTCGGGTGCCATCGTGCACGCCGACTTGCAGGTGGGCGGCGGCCATGCCGGCAATATCGGCGCGGACCAGCTGGTGAACAGCCGGGCGCTGACGGGGGCATTGACCGGCGCGGTGGCCGCCGTCACGAATCCGTTCGATGTCACGGACGGCCGCGATCCCGAGCCGGCGGAACAGGTTCGCCGCAACGCGCCGGAAGCGTTCCGCGCCCGCCAGCTGCGGGCCGTGACGCTGGCGGATTATGTGCGCCGCGCCGAGGAGGTACCCGGCGTGGCCCGGGCCGTGGCCCGTTATGCGTGGACGGGCAGCTGGCGCACGGTGCGCATCGCGATCGATCCGGCCGGCTTCGCCGTGGCGGGCGACGCCGTGTCGGACATGCTGTGGGCCGAACTGTCGCCGCGCATCGCCAGCCACCTGGAAGCGGTGCGGCTGATCGGCGAAGACCTGGAACTGCGGCCGCCTCGCTACGTGCCGCTCGAAATCCTGGTGGTGGTGTGCGTGGCCGATACCTACTGGCGCGAGGATATCCGCGATGTGCTGGAGCAGGAGTTCTCGGACACGTGGACGCCGGATGGCCGTCGCGGTTTCTTCCACCCGGACCAGTGGACCTTCGGCCAGGCCCTGCACCGCAGCGCCATCGAGGGCCGCATCGGGCGCATCGCCGGCATCCGCCATGTCGTGCGCATCACCATGAAGCGATTCTCGGCGCCGCAGCCCGGCCTGCCGGGACGGGAGGTACTCGACATGGCGTTCGACGAAGTGGTGCTGCTGGCGAACGATCCGGCCCACCTGGAGCGGGGCAGCATCCGCTTCGAGATCCAGGGCGGGAGGCAATGATGGCCTGCAATCCGCTGATCTTCGATCCCGTGCTGTTCCCTCGCCGCGCGTTCAACCGGCCCGGCCTGCCCCGCATCGACTACCGCATCGGCCGCTATCCCGATTTCCTGGCCGCGATGATCCGTGGCATCGACGCGGCACCCGAACTGGCCGCGTGGACCCATCGCGAAGCGGACGATCCGGCCATCGCGCTGCTGGAGGGCGCGGCGATCCTGGGCGATATCCTGACGTTCTACCAGGAGCACTATGCGAACGAGGCCTACCTGCGCACGGCGGCATGGCGCGACAGCGTGGCCGAACTGGTGCGCCTGACCGGCTACCGGCTGTCGCCCGCCATCCGCGGCCGTGCCACGCTGGCCTTCGAGGTGCGCGGCGACAAGCCCGTGCCGATTGCCGCGGGGTTTCCCGTCAAGGTCGAACTGGAAGACCTGCCGGTTCCCGCCGACTTCCAGACCAATGCGCCGCTGGAGGCGTGGCCCCACCTGGGCCGCTTCCACCTGTACCGGCCGCGCGCCTACGCGGCCACGCTGGCCGCCGGCACGTTTACTTTTGAAGTGTCCAGCGTTGCCGGCGCCACCGATTCCGCCAGCCTGGCGGCCTTCGAACTGAAGCCGGGCGACCGGTTGATGTTGCTGCCGGCCGAGCCACCATGGACATCGAACGGCAGCGTTCCCGCGAACCAGGCCAGCGCGCAGGTCGTGAAGGTGAAAACGGTCACGCGGCTGCTGGGCCGCCTGCTGGTCGAGGCGGAGACGCCCATTCTGCGGCAATGGACCGCGCCGGTGGCCGCCTACCGGATCAACCGCACGTTCCGCCACCTGGGCCACAACGCGCCGCCAAAAACGGTCAGCACCACGCCGGCCAGCGGCACCATTACCGGGGCGACGCAATACGACACCCGGTACCAGCGACACCTGACGTGGGAGTGCACGGATACCGGAGCATCGCTGGACCTGCCGCCCGAGCTGCTTCCCCTCGACGTGGAAGTGGCGGACCTGCATCCCGGCGGCAGCGTGGTGATCCAGACGCGGATCAGCCGGGATGACGGCACGCCGGTGGCCGTGAGCCTCCTGCGCGGCGTGACGGCGGTGGCATTCCGCACGGTCGGCTTCGGCAACGTCAACGGCCCCGGCACGCTGCTGACGCTGGACCGGCCGCTCGTCGACGAAACGACCGCGTATTCCTATACCAGCGACGTGCGCGACTTCCGGCTGCATGAAGTCACCAGCCCCGCGTTGCGCCTGCAACCGGTGGCGCATGGAAGGAATGGCGGCTTCACGCCCACCCACGATACCCTGCACCTCTACGGCACCGCGGCGCAGGCCCGCCTGCTGGCCGGCCGCCGGCTGTTCCTGGCGCATGACGATGGCCGCAGTGTCGAGCTGGCGTGTACCAGCGCGGCCAGCCAGTTCCCGACCCTGGCGGTCGACCCGCCGGCAATGTGGCCGCTGGTCTTCCACCGACTGCCCGCGCCATTCCGGCACGCCGATTTCGACGAAACGGCACCCGCCGTCACCGTGTTCGGCAACCTCGTCGACGCGTCCCAGGGCAAGGCGGAAGGCGACGTGGTCCTGGGCAACGGCGACGCCCGCCAGGGCTGGCAGACGTTCGCGATTCCCAAGGCGCCGCTGAGCTACTTCCTGTCGTCCGACGGCGTGCCGCCGTGGGCGCCGGCGCTGGAGATTTACGTCGACGGCCGGCTGTGGCGCCGCGTGGACGCCTTCTTCGGCCATGGCCCGCGAGAACAGGTCTACATCGTGCGCGAGGATGCCGAAGGGCGCAGCTTCGTGCAGTTCGGCGACGGCCTGGCCGGCGCGCGCCTGCCGTCGGGCCTGGGGAATGTCATGGCGCGCTACCGTAGCGGCGCCGGCGCGCGCGGTCCGCTCAAGCCGGACACCAAACCCACCACGGCGGAACGGCCACCCGGCTTCGACAAGGTGACGCTGGCCGGCATCGTCTCGGGCGGCGCCGATGCCGAGGATGGCGACAAGGCCCGCGAGGCGGCGCCTGGCAAGGTGCAGAGCCTGGGGCGCCTGGTCAGCATCCGCGACTACGAAACCGAGACGCTGGGCGTGCCGGGCGTGGTCACCGCGGCGGCTGCCTGGGACTTGCACGTGGGCGTGCCGGCACTGATCCTGCGCGTGCTGCTGGAAGCGGGCCGCGAAGGCGAGTTCGCGGCCGTGCGCGCCACGCTGGCCCACGCCCAGCGCTGCCGCGGCCCGGACCGTTTCCCTCTGGTCGTGCAGCAGGCGCTGCTGCGCTACGTGTTCGTCGATGTCGGCTACGCGCGCGACCCGTCCTGGCGCCAGGAAGACGTCGAAGCGGCCCTGCGCGCGGCGCTGGGCCTGGCGGGCGATCCGATGGCCGAGCGCACGGGTCTGTTCGGCTTGCGCGCGCGGCGCCTGGGCGAACGCGAATACGCCAGTCGCATCGAGGGCCGCTTGCAGAACGTGCCCGGTGTGCTGTGGTGCAAGGTGACGGCGCTCGGCCGCTTCCCGGCCAATGCGGCCAATCCGGAAGCCCTGCCGCTGTCGCCCGCGCCGCGCCCGGCCGGGCTGGTCCTGCCTTGCGGCGCACGCGAGCTGCTGCAACTGGCGCCATCGCACCTGACATTGACGGCGCTGGCCGAACCTTCGGCGGGAGAATGCGCATGAGCACCACCTCGAACCCGCCCGTTCCCCTGTATGAACGCCTGCCGGAGATCTACCGCACGCGGGACGCGGAACAGGAACCCGCCAACCAGCTGCGCGCCTACCTGGCCGCCATCGAAGGCCCGTTCGGCGCGCTGCACGCCGACATCGCGCAGCTGTACGAAGACCTCTTCATCGATACCTGCGACGACTGGGTGATCCCGTACCTGGCCGACCTTCTGGGCACTTCCCACCTGCAGGGCGACCCGCGCACGCTGCGCGCGGACGTGGCCGATACCATCGCCCTGCGCCGGCGCAAGGGCACGCTGGGTGCCATCGAGCGGCTGGCCGCCAACCTCACGGGCTGGGCCTGCCGTTGCGTGGAGCTGCGGGAAAACCTGGGCTGGTCGCAGCACCTGAACCACCAGCGTCCCGATGCGGGCGGCCTGCCGCCGTATGCCGACCCGGCCCTGACCCGTTTCCACATCCCCCGTGGCGGCACGGCGCCGTTGCGCGATCCGGCCGCGCTGTCCCTGCTGGGCACGCCATTCGACACCTTTGCCCACACGGCGGACGTGAAGGCGGCGCAAGCCGATGTCCGCCACGTCAACCTGCCGAATCTGGCCATCTTCCTGTGGCGCCTCGCCGCCTACCGCCTGCCGCCGGTCCGGCCGCTCGCCCAGCCGGTCGTCGACCTGACACCGGCGCCGCCCGGCACCGCCAGCTTCGCGCTGCGCTTCGACCTGCACCCGCTCGACCTGCCGGTACAGCTGTTCAATACGGCGCGTCCGGGGCCGGCGCTGTCGGGTGGCGTGGCGGCACCGCTGACCGCTCCCGATGCGGTACCGGGCCCGATCCTGGCGGCGCGGCTCGACAGCGGCACGCCGGCCGGCCACCCGGAAGCCTACGTTGCCGTGGATTTCTTCAACGCCGCCGGCATGCCGCCGGACGGTTTCGACCTGGCCGACGTGGGCCTGCACCTGTTCATGCCGGAAACACTGGAAGCCCTGCTGGTGCCCGTGCCGCCGGCCACCGAGTGGCGCTGGCTGGTCCGGGGTGACAACCTGTGCGCGTGGGAGACGGGCTTGCGGCGCCCGCTGCGGGGCGGCGAGATCGTCGTCGACCCGCGCATCGGCCGCGTGCTGATCGGGCTGGACACCGCCACGCAGGCCGATGAACTGATCGTGCTGGATGGCGGCCAGGCCGTGTCGCGCATGTTCGCCAGCTTTACCTATGGCGCGGCGGGGCCGGTGGGAGCGCACCCGGTGCCGCGGCGCGCCGCCCCTTCGCCTGCCTTGGCCGACCTGCGCACGGTCGGCGCCGTGCCCGGCGGAATCACGCTGCAAGCGGCGCTGGACAATCTCGACATCGCGACAGCGCCGGTGATCATCGAGATCGCGGACAGCCTGGTGCACGACATCGACCTGGCACTGGTGCCCGGCACCGCGATCGACGGCACCGTGTCGCTGCGGCTGGCGAACGACCTGACGATCCGGGCCGCCAGCGGACAGCGCCCCATCGTACGGCTGGCGCAGCCGCTGTCGCTGCGGCCGGTGGCGGCAGGGGCCGCCACGCCCGATACGCCGGCCGTGCGGCTGGAGGGACTCTTTCTGGCGCCGGGCGCCGCATTCCCGGCCGGCGCCGCGCTGGTCGATCGCGCCGCCGTGGCGCGGCTGGAAATCCTCGGCTGCACGCTGGCGCCCGGCGGGCATGCACTGCGCGATGGCACCCGGGCCGCCATGCAGCCCGCACTGCGGCTGGAAAATGGCTACGGGTTCGCCGATCAGGGCGACGAGGACGATTTCGTGCCGACGCCCGACATCGTGATCCAGCGCTCGGTCACCGGCAGCATCGCCGTGGACGAGCGCTACCGGCTCACCATCGCCGACAGCATCGTCGATGCCGGCCTGGGTTTCGGCGACGCGCCGGCCGGCGTGCTGGCGATCGGCGCGGCGACCGACCCGGCGACCGGCTGGGGAGCACGGCTCGACTTCGACGGGCTGACCTGCTTCGGCGCCGCGCGGGTGGCCGCGGTGGGCGGACTCGGCGGCATCTTCAGCCAGCGCTTCGAAGTACTCGACAACCAGCACGGCTGCATCAAGTGGACGGCATTTTCCGGCGACGCCGACCGCTTGCCGCCGCATCACTATTGCGTGCATGCGCCGGACGCGCGCATCGTCTTCACTTCCGAACGGTTCAACGATCCCGGCTACGGCCAGCTGGCGCGCGCCACGGACCGGCGGGTGCGCGAACTGGGACCGGGCGACGACGCGATGGGGGCCTTCGGCTTCCTGCTGGAGGCGCACAAATGGGCCAACCTGCAGATCAGGTTGCGTGAATTCATGCCGGTGGGCGTGCGCCCGCTGGTATTGCCGGTGACATGAATTGCCGGCGACATGAGCTGTGACATTGGTAGTAACAAGACCGGACGACATGCCCGGTCACATGCGCGGCGACACCAGCGGCGCCAGAACAGGGGATGCTATGCAAGGCGATTTCTCGGTATTGAACTTCGATCCCCACCAGCACGAGCGCGGCGTGGACGAACCGGCCGATGGCGTGCTGCGCAATCTCAGCGGCGTGCTGCACCAGCAGGGCCGCGTGATGTCCGACGCGGACCTGACGGAAGGCGAACTGCTGGAACTGGGCTGGAACGGCCAGGCCGGTCGCGACATCATCGGCGCCGGCATCTGCGCGGTGCCGGCCACGCAACCGCAAGGCTTCAGCGTGGAATCGGCTGTCGTCAGCGGCGGCAACGTGCTGGTATCCCTTTTGCCGGGCCATGCGTGGGCCGACGGCATCCTGACCCGGCTGGCCGGCGAGGCGGCCGATCCGGCGGCACCGGTGCAGCGCCTGGCCAGCTATTTCGGCCCGCCGCTGACCACGCCGCTGCCCACGCCCGCGTCGATCGACGACGGCGTGCGCGATGCGGTGATCCTGGAGGTGTCGGAAGAGTCCATCCATGGCTTCCAGTATCCGCAGCGGCTGATCGAGCCGGCGCTGGGCGGGCCGGACACGTCGGAACGCTCGTTCGTGAATTTTCGCATCCGGCTGCTGCGCCTGGCGCCCGGCGAGGATTGCCTGTCGATCCGCGGCCGGCTGGCGGACGACCCGGCATCGAAAGGCCGGCTGACGGCTTCGCTGGCCCCGGCGGTGGCCAGCGCCGGCGATTGCCCGGTGGTGGGGGGCGGCGGCTACACGGGCTTCGAGCACAACCTGTATCGCATCGAAGTGGCCGACGTACCGCCCGCCACATCGGCCCGCTTCAAGTGGAGCCAGTGGAACGGCGGCCTGGTGGGCCGCGGCAGGTTCGAGACGGGCACCAACCCCGATCGCATCATCCTCGACGCGGGCCGCGCCCCGATCGTGCATTCCGGGCTGACCGAGTTTTACCTGGAAGCGCTGGAATACGATGAACTGATCGGCGCCTGGCAGGTCGTCTATGGCACCCTTGCCACGCTGAACACGGACCACGACCTGGAGCTGGCCGCGCCAGCCACCTTCGGCACCTTGCCGGCCACCACGGAACCGGTGTTCATCCGGCTGTGGAACGGCATCGCCAACATCGCCGATTTCCCCGACGTGGCCAACCCGGCCGAGCTGCGCGACGGTATCCGGCTCGCGTTCGACGCGCCGGCGGCCGGCAATTACCGGCCCGGCGACTACTGGACATTCACGGTGCGCGCCGGCGAGATCGCCAACCCGCAGGTGCTGGTCGACGACGCGCCGCCCACGGGCATCGTCTACCACCGCGTTCCGCTGGCCGAATTGAACTGGACGGGCCCGCGCAACAACTTCCTGCCCGTCATCGAGGACTGCCGCCACCCCTTCGGCGCGCTGACGCGCAAGACCTGCTGCACCTTCCTGATCGGCGACGGCGTGCGCACCTTCGGCGACTTCAATTCGCTGGAGGTGGCCGCCATGCACCTGCCGGCGGCCGGCGGCGAATTGTGCCTGCTGCCCGGCCTGCACCGCGCCAACCTGCGCCTGGAGGGCCGCCGCGACATCACGATCCACGGCTGCTCGCGCCGCACGGCGATCCTGCCGCGCACGGAAACACGGTTCCAGCCGATCTTCCACTTCGTCGACTGCAGCGGCATCCGCGTGCATACCGTCGACCTGCTGACCCTGGACGGTATCGATATCCTCGTCGACGCCAGCCGCGATGTGCGGATCGACGCCACGCGCATGCTGGGCCGGCTGCACTGCATCCGCGCCAATGCCTCGGCCGGGCTCCACATCGACAACAACCGCCTGCACCTGCTCGACACCGCCGATGGCCTGACGACGATCTCGCTGGAAGCGGACGACAGCCTCGTCGAGCGCAACACGCTGGTGCTGCTGCCGTTTACCGACAGGCCCGACCGGCCCGACGGTCCCGACGACGATCCAACCCGCGACCCCGCGGATCCATGCGCCAGGCCGGAGATGCTGTACCGCCAACCCCACCTGGTGCTGGCGTATGCCCAGGCGGCATGGACCTACGTGCTCGCGCTGCTGGTGCTGCGCCAGCCTTACCGGGCGCTGGGCGGCATCCACCTGCGGGTCGGCTGCGAGCGGGTGCGGCTGCTGGAGAACGAGATCACCGGCGGTGCCGGCGATGGCATCGTGCTGGGCGGCGACCTCGATCCGCCGCCCCCGCCAAACCCGGAACCGGTGCCTGACGACGATCCGCCGGTCGCCGTCGATGCGGGCGAGCGCGGCCAGTTCCGCGGCCTGGTGCAGGATGAAGCCGGGACGGCGCTGGCTGGCGTCGCCGTGTATGTGGGATCAACCGTCGACGAAGCCCACCTGGCTCCGAGCGATACGAACGGTCGGCTCGGCATCGCGACGAAGCCGGGCCCGAACCTGCTGGCTGTCGCGCCATCTTTCCGCATCGTCCGGGTGACCCCGGTGACTGAACGGAATGGCGTCCTGCACGTGATCGTGGTCGCACCGCGACAGCAGGACCGCGCGGCACCGGCCCGCTTCCTGCACGAGATCACCATCGAAGCCAACAAGGTCACGCTGATGGGCTTGTCCGGCATCGGCTTCGCGCTGCGCGCAGGGGCCAGGCTGGCGACACGCGGCGAAGCGGCGCCGGCGGGAACGCCGAAGGAGAACCTGCTGGCCCAGGTCGACGCGGCCCTGTTCAATCTCGCGCTGGCGCCGCTGCTGCGTGCCACCCATCCGGTGCGCGACCTGGTGATCCTGAATAACCGCTTGTACCGCAACCTGCGCAACCCTTTCACGGACGCGATGCTGGAGCAGGCCCAGGAAATCGGTCGCGGCGGCATTTCGCTGGCGATCGTCGATTCGCTGTTCATCGCGGGCAACCATGTCACCGAAAACGGTGCCAGCGCGGCCGATCCGGCCTGCGGCGTGTTCGTCGGCTGGGGCAACGACGTGGAAATCACCGACAACACGCTGACCGCCAACGGCGCCACCACCGCCGGCTTCGAGGACAACCGCCGCGCCGGGCTGCGCGGCGGCATCTACGTGCGCTTCGCGGGAGCGCTCAGCGAAAGACTGTCCGCCTCCAGCGGCCGCAAGCCGGCGCTGCGCGTGCACGACAACCGTGTCGACCAGCCAGCCGGGCGGGCCCTGACGGCGTTCGCGTTCGGTCCCGTGTCGGTCGCCAATAACCACTTCAGCAGCGAGTTCACGGGGCGCTTCGGCTTCATCGACGCGGCGTTCGGCTGCGTGCTGATCGTCAACCTGGGCGGCATCCACCGGCTGATCGCCCGGCTGCTGGGCGACCGGCTCGACAACCCGGACAGCTACAGCGTGCAGGCGGAACGGGCGCTGCCCGGCGGAGAAACGCTTTATGACGACAATTTCGCCCGGCTCGATACCGTCAACCGCTCGCTGATGTCACAGGCCATCCTTTGCATGGATGACGTGAGCTATGCCAGCAACACCAGTTCCGTGATGCGGCGCGAACCCTTCTTCTGCAATACGGTGCTGATCGGCGATACGGTGCGCGCCACAGGCGGGCGCCTGCGCGAGGAGGCGGTACGCACGCTGTCGATGCTGAGCCTGGGATTGCGGGGCAACATGACGGCGTTGAACCAGGCCGACCATTGCATCTTCGCCTTCCCGCCCAGGACCGGCCCGCACGTGCCACAGACGGTCGACGCGCCGAACCACATATTCGACCCCTCCTTCTGCCGCAATGCCACCGGTGGCCAGACCACGGTGGGCACGTTCGCTGCGCCGGCGCTGGCGTCGCATGCCGGTCAACTGGGCGGCACGATCGAGGCCGATGCCTTGCAGGAGCGGGAACTGGCGCCGCTGGCCCGGCGTTATACGGTGGAGTCGGTCACCCATGTCGCCACCACGCAGGCGGCGCTGACGCGCGCCTACCAGGCCGAGACGCTGCACCTGGAGGGCAAGCTGGGCGCCGACCACCCGAAGGTGCTGGAGGTGAAGGCGCAGACCGAGGCATCGATGACGACGCTGCGGGTGCTGGCCATCTCGTCGGCCGCCGTGTCGCCACAGGCACCGCCGGACGGCAAGGGCTCGTCGCTGGGCGGCCAGCTGGTGGATGCCGCGGGCCAGGGCCAGGCCGGCCATGTCATCGAACTGGCCGACGCCAACGGCGCAAAGGCGGCAAACGTCGGCGCTACCGATGGCAACGGCAACTTCGCCACCACCTTCGATGGCGAGGAAACCGCCCGGCTGGAGCAACTCGGCAAGCTGCTGCCGCGCGTGCTGGACGCCACGGGCAAGGTGGTGTTGACGGGCCAGGACAGCGTCGTGCTATCTCCCGGCGCGGATGTGCGCATCACGCTAGTGCTGCCCCGGCAGCCCGGGCGTACGCCGCTGGCCAAACTGAAGCTCGACGCCGCCCTGGAACAGCAACTGCGCAAGGGTGGCATTGACGACGTGGAGGAAATCCTGGAAACCGACAAGGACGTGCTGGCCGAGCTGGCGGGTGGCGTGGACGCGGCGGAACAGCTGATCGCGCTGGCGCGGCGGGTACTGGGCTGACGCCCACGTACGACCCAGCACGTTTGAAGCGCATGCATCCACCCCAACGGCGAAAGGCTGGGGTCTGACCCGCCGGGGTGAAGCAGGGGTTTCGCGAAGCATGCTTCGCGCCTGCATAACGGTCCTGGCATGCATGCCAGGACTCCCTCCTGACCCCGGAATTTGCACTTGGGGTGGGCGCATCTCAGCGGCGTTCCCAACAGGCGCCCTTACCGCCAGCAGCGGAACAGCCAGTAGCTTTCGTCGTGCGCCTGCCGGTCGATCAGCTCGGCCGGTGCGGTACCGGCCAGCTTGCGGCATTCGCGGCCGAGATGGGGCTGGTCGGAAAAGTCATTGGCATCGGCCAGGGTGGCCCAGTGCAGCGTGCCCTGCGCGGCGGCCTCGCGGGCGTCCAGCAGCGCGGTTTCCAGGCGCTGAGCCCGGCGCAGCGCCCGCAGCGACTGGCCGGTGGCGCGCCGGATCCTGCGTTCGGCCTGGCGTTCGCATAGCCGGTCGAATCCTGCTGCTTCGCGTAACCGGCGCAGCCAGGGAAGTCCCGGTGCCGCCGCGACTTCGCCGGTCGCAGCCACGAATGCCGACAGGCAGGCGACCCGTGCGCCGTCATCGCCGGCGGCGGCAACCTCGTCCAGGAGCGAGTGCCACGATGCCGGCAACACTTCGCGCGCGGGCAGGAGCCGGTCGGCCAGGCTGGCCGGCGCGAGGCTGGCCAGGCGCGCAAACGCGTCGGGAAAAAAGACCACGGTGAACGCGTGAATGCGCCCGGCACTGAAGGTACTCGCCGGCCGCGTGAACGGGCCGCCGACGACGACGGCGTCGAGCACGGGTGCGGCCGCCGACACACCGTCGTGGACCGTGCCCGACAAGAACCATGTGACGGTGCAGAACGGCTGCGCCGGAAAGCGGTTCAGGTGCGCAGTCGATCCGGGACCGGTGTCGCGCCGGATGTAGGCACGTACGGCAGCGCCCTGCGCGGGAACGGGCAACAGCACGCCGGTATCGGCATGTCGGAATCGTTCAAGACCGGGGTCTGGCGCCGTCATACGATGCCTCCGTCCTCATGAACGGAAACCACCCCATGCCCGACCGCGCCGCCCTCCAGGTACTCCACCGCTGCTCCGGCCTCGTGCTGGCCGCGTTCGTGTGCGTTCATCTCGTCAACCATGCGTTGCTGGCCGTTGATGCGGACAGCGCGTTTGCCTTCATGGACGTGTTCCGGCGCCTATACCGGCAGCCGCTGGTGGAAACGCTGCTGCTGGCCGCCGTGCTCGCGCAGATCGCGACGGGGCCCATGCTGGCCCGGTGTCGCCCCGCCCGTGCAGGCCGTGCCGGCATGCTTGCCGCGGCCAGCGGCTATTATCTGCTGTTTTTCCTGCTCGTGCATGTGACCGCGGTCCTGTGGGGCCGGCTGGGCCTCGGCCTGGACACCGATATCGGCTTCGCCGCGGCAGGCTTGCGGGCGTGGCCCGCCATCGCGTTCTTCGTGCCCTACTATTTCCTGGCGGTTGCCGCCGTCTGCGTTCATGCGGGACTTGGCATAGGCCGGCTCTTCGCCGTGCCGCCGCGCACCGTGGCCATGGTATCGGGCGCGGCGGGCGCTCTGGCCGGCACGGCGATCGTGGGCGGCATGCTGGCACTGCCCTAGCCGCAAAACGCATAAGCACGCACGTTAATCTTCGTGTTCAAGGAGGACGTTCGCTACTTATACTTTTTCCACACATGGCGGTGGTCGCCACATTTGGAAAACGCATAAGGAAATTCGGATGAAGCCGCACCTGCCCGGCGCCGATCGGACGCCGCATCGCCACGACAGCCTCTTGGGAACTTCATGAGCGCCGGCCCGCATCGCGCGGAGTACCTGGACGACGCCCACCGGCACGAGGTGGCGGCGGAGCGCGCGCGGCCGCTGTGGGTAGCCGAGTGGCCCACGTGGCTGCTGATCGCTGTGATCCACGGCGGCTGGCTGGCCACGCTGGCGTTCTGGCAGGCGCTCGGCGCGCCGCTCGCCACCGTGCTGATGATCTGGTGGTGCGCGTGGTACCTGTCGCTGCAGCACGAGCTGATCCACGGGCATCCAACCCGCTGGCCCGCCGTCAACCGACTCTTCGGCCAGGCCCCGCTGGCCGTCTGGTATCCGTACCGCCTGTACCGGGACAGCCACCTGGCCCATCACGTGGACGCCCACCTGACGGTGCCGGCGCTGGACACGGAAAGCTATTACGTGGCGCCCGCCGCCTGGGCCGGCATGAGCGCGCCGCTGCGCCGGCTGCACTGGTTCAACAAGACGTTTGCCGGGCGCCTGCTGGTGGGCCCGGCGATCTCGATCGTGACGATGCTTGCCGAAGCGGTGCGGCAACCGCTGCGGGGCGACTGGCGCTACGTGCCGATGTGGCTCGGCCACCTCGGCATGCTGGCCACCATGCTGTGGTGGGTCGACAGCCGGTTCGGCGTGGCGCCGCTGTATTATCTGCTGGCGATCGCCTATCCGGCGCAATCGCTGGCGATGGTGCGCTCGTATTATGAACACCGGCCCGTGGCGCAGCACAAGCAACGCATCGTGCTGAACGAAGCGGGCCCAGTGCTGCGGCTGCTGTTCCTGAACAATAACCTGCACCTGGTGCACCACGACCTGCCGTCGCTGCCGTGGTACCTGCTGCCGCGCGTGTACCGGGCGCGCCGTGCCGCGTACAACGCCCGCAGCGGCGGCTTCCACCTGCAGGGCTACGGCGCGCTGCTGCGCGAATATGCGCTGCGCCCGGTGGATGCGCCGGTGCACCCTCACCTGATGGAAGACGGACATGACGTGGCAAGCCATACTGCCCATGTATAACGTGTCACCCCGCCTGCGGCGCGGCTACAGTGAATTGCTGGCAGCGGTGCTGGCCGACGCGGGCGTCGGTGCAACGGTCGAACTGGTCGAGGAAACGGGCCCGCTGCTGGACTTCTGGCAGCAACCGGACCTGCTGCTGTCGCAGGCCTGCGGCTATCCGTGGCTCCACGCGCTGCGTGGCCACGCGACGCTGGTCGCAACGCCCGCCTTCGACGTTCCCGGCTGCGCCGGCAGCGACTACACCAGCGTGCTCATCGCGCGTGCCGGCAGCGGTATCCGCACGCTTGCCGATGCGCGCGGCCGCGTGGCAGCGGCCAACGAGCGGCATTCGAACAGCGGCATGAACGCGCTGCGCCATGCCGTGGCGCCGCTGGCCCGCGGCGGCAGCTTCTTCGACAACGTGAAATGGACAGGCAGCCATGCGGCCAGCGTCCGGCTGGTGCGTGCCGGCGCGGCCGATGTGGCGGCGATCGATTGCGTCACCTGGGCCTACCTGCGCCAGGAAGACCCGGCCGCCGCGGACGGCCTGACGGAACTGGGCTGCACGGCGGCGTCCCCGGGCCTGCCACTCATCGCCGGCAAGACCGTACCGGATGCGCTGTTGCAGCGCCTGCGCGCCGCACTGCTGGCGCCGGGCTCCCGGCTGCGAGCGGCGATGGAACCCTTGCGCATCCGGGCGTTCCACCATCGGGACGGGCGCGACTACGAGCGCATTGCGGAGCTGGAGCGACAGGCCGCGGCCCTTGGCTATGCCGTGTTGCGCTGAACGCGGCTCGGCGAGCATTTAGAGGACGTCTCAGAGGACGTTCTTCCCGGCCACCGACGCCATGATCTCGTCGTGGCGTTCCTCGTCGGTCTTGTGCAGGTAGGCGGCCGTGGTGGAAATGTTCGCGTGCCCGGCCGTTTCCTGCAACGTCTTCAGCTGCACGCCGTTGTTGGCGTGGTTGGTGAGCATGCTGTGGCGCAGCCAGTGCGTGGACGCCTGGCGCAACGTCGCGGCGGTATCGCTGTCGCCTTGCGCGGCGGCGGCCGACGCGGCGGCCAGGAACACCGCCTTCAGCGCTTCGGACGCCGCTTCGTCCGTGATGCGGTTCAAGCCTTTGCCGCGGCTCGACAGCACCAGTGGCGTCGTGTCGGTGCGGCCCGTCTGCGGCAGCAGACCGAACGCCACGCGGTAGCGGCGCAAGGCATCGAGCATGTCCGGCGGTACCGGCAGCCGCCGTGGCTTGCTGCCCTTGCCGATGACGTCGATCCACCAGCGCCCGTTGCCCTCGGTATAGATCGAGCCCATGCTCGCCCCGACGATCTCGTTCAGCCGCGCACCCGTGTGGGCATAGGCCACCAGGAGGAAGCGGTCGCGTTCGCGGCGGCGCAGCGCGGCCGGTGTTTCGGCCACGCGCGTCTCGACGGTGGCCAGTGCCAGGCGGATCGCATCCTGCGTGAGATAGCGGGTAATGCGGCTCGCCGCGGGAATCCTGACCTGCTTCACCATCGCTCCCGGGTCGCGCCGCAGGTAGCCGGTCTGCTCGGCGAATGCCAGCAAGCCTTTCACGGCAATCATGGCCTGGCGGCGGCTGGCGTCGGACAACGGCCCGGAGAACGGGCGGTAGCGCTCGTCGGTGCGCGGCCACTTGGTCGTGGAAACCCAGTCCGCCGGCGGCGCCTTGAGGAATTGCTTGTAGGCGTTCAGGTCGGCCACGCCGAGCTGGCGCAACGATTTGCCGGCTTCTTCGCGACACCAGGTCAAGAAACGGTACAGCTCCTTTTGTGTGTTCGCGATCGACTTCGGCCGCAGCTCGCCATGGCTGATGTATTCGCGGGCGATTTCGCTGTCGGTGCGCGCGTCCGTCATCGCATCGTCGGGAATGTCGCGCCATGCGTCAGGGTCGATATCGCGCCGGGCGAGGCCGCCGGCGCCGCGGTCGGTGAATGGTTGCAGGTCGAGCGGCGCGAATTTACTCATGAAGCGTAAAATACTGTTTGGATGAACAGTATTGTACAGTACCGCATACAGTACTTTTGCTCTCTTTTTAATCTCCCTTTCTGCTCCGTTTCCGCACCGCTTTTGCTACCCTTTGCGCTGTCACGCCCATTGCATGCATAAAACTACTCAGCGCTCACAGCGTTCCCATAGGCGGTCGATCTCGATCAAGGCTGCCACGTACTTGGCATAAGCAGATCCATAGCGCACTTGGCGCGGCCGTCCAGCGTCACTTACCCGTCGCGCCAGCAGTGCGCTTTGCAAATATATCCTTGAAGACCGGCATGGCAGAGAACACATTCGGCCAGCCTGCGTAGAAGGCCAGCTGGGTGAGCATCTCGGAAGCCTGCGTTTCGGTAAGGCCGCTATCCATTGCCCGGTTCAGGTGGTATGGGATCTGCGCCACCTGGCCGGAAGCGACAAGTGCACTGACAGTGACCATGCTCCGGTCGCGCGGCGCCAGGCCAGGGCGCAGCCAGAGGTCACGGAACAAGGCGTCGGTCGTGTACTGGACCACGCCCGGCGCGACCTTGCCGAAATTTTCATCGACCGACTTCGCACGCTTGTCGTCCGCTTGTTTATCAAGCGGCAGCGATTGCACTTTCGCCAAGGGTAACTGTTTGCTGGTGATCTTGCGTTCTGCAAAGACGGGCCTGGTTGCGCTGACGGCCGCCATGGCGTTTGGCCAGCCCGCATAGAAAGCCAGGTGCGTGATGATTTCCGAGATCTCTCCGGGCGTGACCCCGTTGTCGAGCGCCCGGTTCAGGTAAAACGGCAGTTCCAGAGGCTCGTTCCTGGCGATCAATACCGCGAGCGTGACAATGCTCCGGTCTCGTGGCGATAAGTCGGGACGAGCCCAGACGTCGCCGAGCAGCAGGCCTTGGGTATAGTTTTCGAGTGCGGGAGCAACCATTTGAATTTCCCTTGATGAGAGTGAGGGAGTGCTGGCTGGCTTGGACGCCTGTGCGGCTGCCTCGCCCAGCAACGCAAATATCGACAAGCCGCCTAGCGCGATGCCGTTTGCCCTTGCCCACATTGATGGGGCACGCTTACTTCCCGTATTGTTCATCGCTGACTCGCTCCATCCATTCGACATTCTTGCCATTGGCGCTCTCCTGAATGGCAATGTGTGTAACCGCGGTCGTTGGGGCGGCGCCATGCCAGTGCTTGACGCCAGGCGGGGTCCAGATGACGTCCCCCGGACGGATCTGCTCCACTACACCGCCCCATTGCTGTATCCGGCCCGCACCAGCGGTGACGACCAGTACCTGTCCCATCGGGTGCGTATGCCAGGCCGAACGTGCACCTGGTTCGAAGGTCACCGCACCGCCCGACACGGCGGACGGGGCGCGCACGCCGAACAGTGGATCAACGCGCACGCTGCCCGTGAAGTGCTGTGCGGGCCCTTTGGCCGACGCCTGGCTACCCGCGCGGGAGATGACCATTTGGGCCTGGTTGCCGTTCGCATCGACAGCAGCAGTGCCAACTGGTGTAGTTCCCGTGGTTCCGGTTTGAGCAAGCGCCGACGCACTCAGCGTGAGTGACATTACTGCTGCGGCAATCATTTTCATGTCCATCCTTTCAAGCCTCTGGCCCGACAATGCGTGTCGAGCCGATACGTTAATGACGTTCCGAACCGACTGCTTTCTCAAACGACGTCTGGCAAGCGGTCGAGGAACTTGTCCAAGGTGATGGGGTAATCGTGCACACGTACCCCCGTCGCGTTATAGACCGCGTTAGCGACTGCGGCGGCGACGCCACTGATGCCGAGCTCCCCTACCCCCTTGGCTTTCAGCGGTGACCCGGCCGGATCGACCTCATCGAGGAAGATGACTTCCTGGTGCGGAATATCGGCGTGAACCGGGACTTCGTAGCCGGCGAGATCGTGGTTGACGAAGAAGCCGGCGCGCTTGTCGACGACGAGTTCCTCCATCAATGCCGCGCCGACACCCATGGTCATACCCCCAATCACCTGGCTGCGCGCCGCCTTGGGGTTCAGGATGCGGCCTGCCGCGCAAACGGCGAGCATGCGTCGCACCCGGATCTCTCCAGTGGCTGCATCGACCCCGACTTCAACAAAATGCGCGCCGAAGGTCTGTACCGCATAACGCTTGGTGAGATCGCCGAATTCCATGACATCCTCGGCCTCCAGGTCATGCCATCGCGATGCATGTGTCAGCGGCACAGTACGGCTCCCGGCGCGCACCATGCCATCGGCGAATTCGGCGCTTGCCGGATCCATGTCGAGTTGCCGCGCCACGGCTTCACGCAGCTTCACGCAGGCGGCATACACGCCGGCCGTCGAGGAAGCCGCCCCCCATTGCCCGCCCGAACCGGCGGACTCGGGAAAGCGAGAGTCGCCGAGTTTCACGGTCACCTTGTCCACGCCGATGCCCATCATCTCGGCCGCGGTCTGGGCGATGATGGTATAGGACCCGGTGCCGATATCGGTCATGTCAGTCTCGACGGTCACGATGCCGCGATTGTCGAGACGAACACGGGCAGCAGACTTCATCACGGGCGCGCCGCGGATCGCCGCGGCCATCCCCATCCCGACCAGCCAGCGACCGTCTCGCCGGCTGCCGGGACGTACCGGGCGTTCGCTCCAGCCAAAACGCTTTGCCCCCGTCTGCAGGCATTCGACCAACTGGCGCTTCGAGAACGGGCGCTTGGGATCCTCGGGATCGACCTGGGTGTCGTTGAGCACACGGAACGCGACCGGATCCATGGCGAGCTTCTCAGCCATCTCGTCCATGGCAATCTCGAGCGCCATCATTCCCGGCGCTTCGCCGGGCGCGCGCATCGCACTCCCTTCTGCGAGGTCAAGGTGTGCCAGCCGCAGGCGCGTCATCCGGTTCGGAGCGGCATACAACAGGCGCGTTGCTGCGGTGGCTGCCTCTGGCCTGCCGCCGGCGATATTCCCCGACCAGCTCTCGTGCCCGATTGCCGTGATCCTGCCATTGCTGTCGGCCCCGATACGAATCCGCTGGATCGTGGCCGGGCGATGTGTCACGTTGTTGAACATGAGCGCGCGCTGCAGGGCCACCTTGACCGGCCGCCCCACCTTGCGCGCCGCCACGGCTGCCAGGACCGCATCGGACAGGATCGTGCCTTTGCCGCCGAATCCGCCGCCGATATAGGGCGAAACGATCCGGACATTCTCCTTGGCGATGCCGAGTGTCTTTGCAATGTCCCGCACACCCCAGTTGACCTGCTGGATGGCAGTCCAGAGCGTGAGCTTGCCGCCGTCCCATGCCGCAATCGTCGCGTGCGGCTCCATCATCGCGTGCGACTGGTCCGGGGTTGTGAAGCTCGCATCGAGCGTCACGGCTGCTTTGGCATAGCCGCCTTCGAAATCGCCGACCGTGGTTTCGGGCGGCGGTGCGAACGGGGCTACCTTCGAGAGCGGCGCGCTTTCCTTCGCTGCCGCCAGATCGAAGGCACCTTCGGTCCGGGCATAGCGCACCCGCACCAGTTGTGCGGCGGCGCGGGCCTGCTCGAAGGTCTGCGCCACGACGATCGCCGCCGCCTGGTGGTAATGATCGACCTCCGGTCCGGCGAGCGCGCGTGCCGCATAGAACTCGCCCTTGTCGAGCTTGCCCGCACTCCCGGCGGTGATCACGGCGAGCACGCCCGGGGCCCGGCTGGCAGCCCGTGTATCGATCGCCTCGATTCGCCCTTTGGCGATCGCGGCACCGACGATGTATCCATATACCGCACCCGGCGCGGCGGCGTTCTGCTCATAGGCGTAGGTTGCGGTCCCGGTTGTCTTGAGCGGTCCCTCGACGCGGTCGGTCGGTCGGCCGACAACCTTGAGCTGGTCGATCGGATTGGTGGTAGCGGGGGTGTCGAATCTCATGACTTCATACTCCGTGCTTGCGCGAGCACCGCACCGAGCGTGCGCTCGACCAGCGTCAGCTTGAATGCGTTCTCGTGCGTCGTCCTGGCGCCCCTGAGCAGGCGCGCGGTCACAGCTTTGGCGCCTTGTGGCATCTCGCGTTCGGCCTCCTCGACCCGCCACGGCATGTGGGCCACGCCCCCCAGGGCGACGCGTCCGCTGCCGTCCGGCTGCACGATGGCGCCGACCGAAACCAGTGCGAAGGCATAGGAAGCACGGTCGCGCACCTTGTGATAGATGTGCGTACCGCCGATTGGCGCCGGCAAGGTCACTGCGGTGATCAGTTCGCCACGCTGCAGGGTGGCCTCCCGCTGGGGTGTATCGCCTGGCAGGCGGTAAAAATCGGCAATCGCGATCCTGCGCCTTGCGCCATCGGCCTTCACCGTCTCGACGGTGGCATCAAGGGCCCGCATCGCCACTGCCATGTCGCTCGGATGCGTCGCAATGCACGCGTCGCTGGTGCCGATGACCGCATGCAGGCGGCTGAAGCCGCCTATCGCGCCGCAACCACTGCCGGGCTGGCGCTTGTTGCACGGCTGGTTCGTGTCATAGAAGTAGGTGCAGCGGGTCCGCTGCAGCAGGTTGCCCACCGTCGTCGCCTTGTTGCGCAGTTGACCGGACGCGCCGGCAAGCAAGGCGCGCGACAGCAGGCTGTAATCGCGGCGCACCTGCTGGTCCGCCGCAAGATCGGTATTGCGCACCAGTGCGCCGATGCGCAATCCGCCCTCCGGAGTCTGCTCGATCTTGTCCAGGCCGAGGCCGTTCACGTCCACCAGGTGGGCTGGCGTCTCGATCTCGAGTTTCATCAGGTCGAGCAGGTTCGTGCCACCGGCAATGAATTTTGCGTCGGGGTTGCGCTCGATCGCTGCTGCGGCATGCGCCGGGGACTGGGCGCGTTCATAGGTAAAGGCTTTCATGGCATGCCTTTCATGCCGCTCTTGCCAGCTACTTCAGTGATCGCATCGATGATGTTCGAATAGGCACCACAACGGCAGATGTTCCCGCTCATGCGTTCGCGGAGCTCGCTGGCACTCAGCATCGGCCGGGCCGCAAGATTCTCGCTGACGTGGCTTGGGATGCCCGCCTCGATCTCGTCGAGTACTGCCACCGCCGAACAGATTTGTCCTGGTGTGCAATAGCCGCACTGGTAGCCATCGTGCTTGACGAAGGCCGCCTGCATGGCATGCATGCGCTCGGGCGTGCCCAGGCCTTCGATCGTGGTAATGCTGTCGCTCTCGTGCATGATGGCCAGCGTCAGGCAGGCATTGATGCGGCGTCCATTCACGAGGACAGTGCACGCACCGCATTGGCCCTGGTCGCATCCCTTTTTCGTGCCTGTGAAGTGCAGGTGCTCGCGCAGTGCGTCGAGCAGGGTCGTGCGTGTGTCGATGTGAAGCTCATGGGATTGGCCATTCACCTTGAGCCGGAGCTTTGCCATAGCGCCCTGCCCGGCAACAGGTGCTTGTGCGGCGGCGCCGACTGGCATAACGCTGGCGGCCGCTGCGGCCGATCCGGCCAGCAGGAATTCCCGCCGCGACAATTCGAGACTATCTGGACTATTCATGCATGCATCTCCAATCAATAACTGTTGCTGAGGTGAGCTGTGCGAAAGCGCTGTCAGCACTTTGTGCTCTTCGGCGGAACCACCCCGAGGCCGATTCGGCGCTGCGCCGGCTAGTGGCTGGGAGGAGTGACGGTCCCTTCGACGATAATCACGCGAGAAGTAGCCGACTTATGGCGCAGGGGCATGATCTTCCGGTAGGCGGGGGAGTCGTACCAGGCCTGCGCCTGCGCCTTGCTATCGAACTCGATAACCACCATGCCCCCCTTTGGGCCATCACCTTCGAGCGTATTGATTTTTCCGCCACGCACGATGTACCGTCCGCCAAACGGCAGGAAGGTCGATTCGACCTGTGCGCTGTAAGGTTTGATACCTTCGCGGTCGGTCACGACAAACTCCGAGATGTAGAACGCCCGTGGCCTGGCTGCGGGCGCCTCCTGTGCGTGGAGACCAGCCGTGGCAAACATGCCCATCATGATTGCCGGGAGCCAGCGCCGCATGCCGGGTTTGATCTTCATGTGCTTTCCTTTGACAAGATTGAGTTCCGCTTTCGACAATCTTGCGGCCAGCACGGTTGAAGCGGTATCCTTGTTCTGTCGAATACTTGCCCGATTCTCTGAGCGCGTCATAATTCCATTTGCATTCGTCACATCCCGTCTTATCCTGATGCCGGAGATTGAGACCGATACCGTGCACCAAACTTCCCATACCGCTTTGCCCTTTTCTCTGTCCGCGCCTGATCGCCGTGAAGAATTGCGCATGCAACTGGTCAGCCGCGTGGGCGCCTTGATTGGCACTGCGGCGAGCCTGCAGACGTCGATTCCCGGAGTGACGCTGTATCGCTATTGCGCGCCGACGCTTCCTGATGCGGCGACCTATGAACCAAGCGTGGCCATGGTTCTGCAGGGGAGAAAGCGCGTTACCTTAGGCCAGACGAGTTTCGACTACGACCCCTCCCACTTCCTCTTGACGTCATTGGATCTGCCCGTGACAAGCCAGGTTGTCGAGGCCAGCCGGGAAGATCCTTACCTGTGCATGCGGCTGAAGCTGGACATTGCGATGGTTCACGAACTGCTTGGTCGTGAAACGAACCGGGCGGTGCTGATCCACACTAGCAAACCGGCGATGACCACCGCAGAGACGACTGCCGAATTCCTCGATGCGTTCTGCCGCCTTCTGGATCTTCAACACGCCCCGCAAGACATGGAATTCATGAGTGGGCTGATCAAGCGGGAAATCGTCTATCGCATCCTGCATAGCGCAGCCGGACAACGTCTTCGTTCGATCGCGACGGTCGGCGAGAACAGCCAGCGGGCAGCCAAGGCTGTCGAGTGGATCAGGGACAACTACACAAAGCCACTGCGCGTGGAAATGCTGGCCGGCCTCGCATGCATGGGCGTCTCGACACTTCACCACCATTTCCGTGCCCTGACGTCCATGAGCCCACTTCAGTATCAGAAACAGTTGCGCCTGCATGAGGCGCGGCGCCGCATGCTCATGGACGGCCTGGATGCCGCCCATGCAGCCTTCGAGGTCGGCTACGAAAGTGCCAGCCAGTTCAACCGCGAATACAGCAGGTTCTTTGGCCAGTCCCCGATGCGGGACGTTCGTGCACTGCGCATAGTGGGCGACAAGGCAGGCAGCTAGGGACACCGCAAGGGTGTTCTACCGTTCACAAGCAAATAGAGGAGTCAGGAATGACAAGCTGGAAAGACAAACCGATGGGATTACCAAAAACGCATGGCCACCCGTTTCCAAACCCGATCCGAAAATTCGTTGCGGTAGCAGCCACGACTTTTCTCCTTGGTGGTGTCAATGTCGCGCAGGCGCAAGGCCAGGAATTGATGGTACGGATCTCTGAAATAGAAGTCGATGCAAAGTACCTCGAGCAGTACAAGGCAATCCTTGAAGACGAAGCGGAAGCTTCGGTAAGACTGGAGCCCGGGGTGATCGCCATTTTCCCGATGTATCGACGAGAAAAGGATACGGAGTTCAGAATCCTTGAAATGTACGCGAGTCGCGAGGCATATGAGGCGCACCTCAAGACCCCTCACTTCCAGAAATATAAATCCGGGACGCTCCACATGGTCAAATCGTTGAAGCTGGTTGATATGCAGCCCCTGGACGCAGCGACCATGACGAGAATATTCAGGAAGTCGATAAATAATCAATAAGCTACTACAAGCATGCCAAGGCCATCAGGACTGAGCAGGATTCTCATAGCGAAGCGCGTCTATTACAAGCTTGAATGCCGGGGATGTATGTTTGCGGCTTGGATAATAGAGGTGGTAACCGGGTGTTGCTGGGCACCACTCCGCGAGGACCTGCACCAGGCTCCCGTCCTTCAAGTACCCACTGACTAAATCCTCAGGCACATACGCCAGAGCATATCCTCCAAGGGCCGCAGCCAGCATCTGCGGGGTCGTGTTGACGATCACTTGTCCCTGAACCTGAATCTCCAGTTCCTTGCCATCGCGGGCGAATTCCCAGGCATACAAGCCGCCATGGGTTGCCAAACGCAGGTTGGCACAGTTGTGCGAGACCAGATCCTGCGGCACGAGTGGTCCGGAACGCTGCGCTAAATACGCAGGCGCGCCAACCACTATATGGCGAAAATCGGGTCCGATACGCATCGCGATCATATCTTTCGCAACCCGGTCGCCAAGCCGTACGCCAGCATCGTAACGTTCGATGACGATATCGATCATTGCATAGCTGATCGCTATTTCGATGTTGAGATCAGGATACGCCGGCAACAGTGGTGACAGCTTTGGCCACAGGATCGTGCTCGCTGCATGATCATGTGCACTGATCCGGATTGTGCCTCCCGGTTTCCCGCGTCCCTCGGAAAGAGTCTTCAGCCCCGCAGCGATGCCTTCGTAGTGTGGCAGTAGATCTTCGTAGAGCTTCTCTCCCGCCTCGGTAGGTGAAACGCCGCGCGTGGAACGCGTCAGCAAGCGGACGCCCAACTTCTCTTCCAAGCTGCGGATAGTATGGCTGAGCGCAGATTGCGACACGCCGACTCGAGCCGCCGCGCGCGTAAAACTGCGTTCTCGCGCCACGACAACGAACGCTGCAAGATTGTTGAGATCGATGCGATCCATTAATGAGCCCTGTTCATATCGGTTAGCGAAGATTACCAGCTTCCCTCATCACTGGCGAATGGCTAAAGTTGATCATGGAACGCGGTTTCGGCCCCTGCCTTACTCGCAGACACGGGACTGACGCCGGCAAGGACACACGTGGATCGACGAATTTTGTAGCCAGAAAAGGCAAGTATTCACGCCGACTTCTTGCCGGCCAAGAACAGGAAAATTTATGCCAACAGAAAATCCAGAAACGAACCGGGGCCGCGAGTGGCCCCGGCGTACCTATGCGGCTGCGCTGGTAGCGATTGGCCTAAGCCTCTTGGCCGGCGGGACGATGCTGGCAAGTGCAGGGGGCTCGTTGTACTATCTGGCCGCCGGCGCGGCAATATCGCTTGGCGGCTTGCTCGCATGGCGCCGCGATCCACGCGCCGCCCGGGTGTACGGTGTGTTTCTGTTGGCCACGCTTACCTGGTCAATCTACGAGGTCGGATTCGACCCATGGGGTTTGATCGTCCGGCTCGGTGCGCTGTCCGTCATCGGTACGCCAGTCCTTTTCCTGCGCGAACCGAAGAATGCATTGCGCACTTCGGCTTCAAGCCGCCTCCGCCTTCGGCATTTCGCTTTCGCGCTTCCAGCAGCAGTATTGAGTGGCGCAGCGATTCATGCCATGGGCCCGGCGCAACCGGTCGATCCTTTATGGGCACGTGGCGAGGCACCGCCGGTAGCGGCACGTTCCGAAGTCCCGGCCAACGCGGACCGCAAGGATTGGCCTCATTATGGCAATGACGCCGGGGGCTCGCGTTTCAGTCCGCTGGCCCAGATCACGCGTGCCAATGTCGACAAGCTGGAAGTGGCGTGGGAAGCCGATGTCGGTCCCGCATCACCCGGCCCACGCGCCAGCTTGCAGGTTACGCCCATCAATATCGGCGATGCTCTTTTCGTCTGCAACGGCCACAACATGGTCCTTTCGCTCGATGCAGAGACGGGCAAGGAGCGCTGGCGCTACGACATGAACACGGGCGTCGCGCCATCGGGCAAGCCTTGCCGTGGTGTTGCATACTTCCGTGTTCCGAACGCGACCGGCATGTGCGCCGAACGTATCATCGCAACGAACCAGACACCCGAGCTGTTCGCACTCGATGCAGAAACCGGTCGCCCCTGTCCCGGCTTCGGCGAGAACGGCCGCGTACAGCTGCTGGAAGGTATGGGCGACGTTCCGACCGGCTACCATTACGTCAGCTCGGCGCCGCAGATCGTTCGTGGAAATGCTGTCTTCGGCGGCGCCATCATGGATGGGCAGTACTGGGGCGAGCCGTCCGGCGTCATTCGCGCGTATGACCTGGTCACCGGCCGCCTGGCGTGGGCGTTCGACGCAGGCCGGCCGGACCGCCGTGGGGCCCCTGCTCCTGGCGAAACCTACACACGCTCGACGCCGAACAGCTGGGCACCCATCAGTGCCGACGAAGAGCTTGGGCTGGTGTATCTGCCGACCGGTAATGCGACGCCCGATTTCTATGGTGCCCAACGGCGCTCGTTCGACGACGACCTGGCCAGCTCGGTGATCGCACTGGACGCGGAGACGGGCAAGCTGCGCTGGCGTTTCCAGACCGTGCATCACGACATTTGGGACTACGACGTCCCGTCCCAGCCAACGTTGGTCAACCTGCCCACGCCGGATGGTGTGCGGCGCGCGTTGATTCAGCCAACGAAGCGCGGGGAAATTTTCGTACTGGATCGCCTGACAGGCAAGCCGATAAAGACTGTCAGCGAACTCCCGGTGCCACAAGGCGGAATAGCGCCGGGCGAACGACTGTCGCCCACCCAGCCCTTCTCGACCGCGATGCCGTCGTTCCGTGGCGCCATGCTGCGCGAGTCGAACATGTGGGGGCTGACACCTGTGGACCAGATGATGTGCCGCATCATGTTCAAGCAGGCGCGCTACGAGGGAACACTGACGCCGCCGACGCCCGGGCGCTCCATCATCCTGGACCCGGGATATGGCGGTGGGATCAACTGGGGCAGTGTATCGGTCGATATCGACCAGAACGTCATGATCGTCAACTGGATGCGGATGCCGACCCGTATCGAACTGATGCCGCGCGCCGAGGCAACCGCGAGGGGTTTCCGCCGTTTCGATGGTAGTACCGGTCAAGGTACCCCACAGGCGCCAATGGAAAACACGCCGTATGCCGCGACCGTCAAGCCATTCGTGTCACCGCTGAGCATCCCATGCGTGAATCCGCCATGGGGGCTCATCACTGCCGTGAACCTGAAAACGGGCCAGGCCATCTGGAGCAAGCCATTGGGAACCGGCCGGGACAGTGGCCCATTCGGGATACGCTCCCGTTTGCCTGTCACGATGGGCGTACCCGGCAGTGGCGGTTCGGTGACGACGCGGGGGGGGGATCGTTTTTACCGGCTTTGCCGTCGACAGCATGTTCCGCGCCTTCGATACCGCAACGGGGGAACTGCTCTGGCAAGCAGATCTGCCCGGGTCGGGCATGGCGACGCCGATGTCCTATACGTCGCCGCGCAGCGGCCGGCAGTTCGTCGTGATCGCCGCCGGCGGCAGACCTGGCATGAGCGCAAGGCTCAGCACGAAAATCGTCGCCTATGCGCTCCCGAGGTAGCGCAAATTCCCTATTTGCCCTTCCGCCGCCCGAACACCCAGGCATAGACGAGCACATTGAAAACGATGACCGTACCGGCCAGTGCATACTGCGTATCCCGCGTCAGTCCTTCAGGATAGATCACCGACAGCAGCCAATGCTCGATGAAGCCGCCTTCATAGCGCGCCATGCCGGCCCGCGCGCGCAAGGCATTCTCCAGCGGCGTCAGCGGGCAGCCAGTACCTGTTGCCTCGACCGCGAAGCCCCATGCAGCGGCCGGGAGGTGGATGGCGATAGCCCAGCGGCGCCACGTGGCCAGCAGGCCGCCGAACAGCACGAAGACGATGAAGCCGAGGTGAACGACCAGTACCGCCGTGGCTGCGAACCCGTAGAACATGGCGCGATGCCGCTGCCGTCAGCGCTTTCCGGCCTGCCGCAGGATCCACCGCTGCTGCGTCGTGCCGTGGGCGGCGGACGTCAGGTGCACCTGTTCCGGCTCGATCACGATCTCGCGCGGCGCAGGAATCACGTTATAGACGGCGAACGTGGAAGTAGGCGGCGTGACGGTGTCGTTGTAGCCGGCGTAGAACAGCACCGGGGCGCGCAGCCGTTTCGCGAAATTCACGGTGTCGTAGTAGCCCGTGGTCTTCACTTTCGGCGCCAGGGGCTGGTCCTTCGCGTTGCCGGCATCGTCTTTCCGGAACAACCCCGGCCAGCCGCCTGCCCGGCCAGCCAGGTAGCCGGTGACATCCGCGTACGCGGGATATGAGGCGACCGTGGCCGTGACGCGCCGGTCCAGCGCGGCGGTCACGATGGCCAGCTGGCCGCCCTGGCTGCCCCCTTGCGTGACGAGCGTTGCACCGTCCCACTTCGGGTGCTGCGCGAGGTAATCGAGCCCGCGCAGCGCGCCCAGGTACACGCGGCGATAGTAATACGTGTCGCGGTCGTCCAGGTTGTAGCGGTTGTAGCTCTCCAGCGCGCCGTAGCGCAGCTGTTCATACAGTTCGTCCGGCAGGTTGACGGGGATGCCGTGGATGCCGATCTGCAGGGTGATCGCACCCTGTTCGGCCAGGTCGACGGCGCCCTTGTAGCCGCGCACGCCGGCGCCCGGCACGTGCAGCACGGCCGGATACCTGCCCTCGGCGCGCGGTACGGCCAGCACGCCATAGATCCGGGTTGGCCGGCCGCCCTGGCCCACGTTCTGGTAGTGGAGGTACGAGACTTCGACGGTCGCGGTCGACAGGTCCGGGGCGGGGGCCAGCGTCCACTGCGGATCGACCTTGGCCAGCTGTTCCTTCTGCGCGGCCCAGAAGGCGTCGAAGTCGGCTGGCTCGGCCTGCACGGGGCGGATGTCCAGCGGGCTGAATGCCGCGGTGGCGCTGGCTTTCACCTGCTTGCCGTCGACCGTCGCTTCGACGATCGCCCGCACGAAGCCAGGCTGCGCCTGGGCAGGCACAGGCAACGACACACCTTCCTTCGGCACCAGGATCGTGCGCTCCGGTCCTTCCAGCATGTCCGGGCCCAGGCGGTAGCGAACCGGGATGCCTTCTGCGGGGTACGGCTGCACGTCCAGGCGGATACGCACAGTGGCGCGGTCGCCGGTCTTGTAGGTCCAGTCGGGGCGGTCCAGCGTGACAGCCAGGGGGCTTGCGGCGGGTGCCGCGTTCAGCAGGCGGACTTCGGACGACGCCGCGGCGACGGTGACGGGAACGTGGCATGCCGCGACCAGTGCGGCGATGGCGAGCAGGCGGAAGGAATGACGGGTCATGGATCACCTTGGGGAATCGGAACGGTGATCGTAGAAGCGGAGTCCTGCAGCGTCAATCCCGGGCCCTGAAATAGTCAGGCCGCTGCGCATGGGGCGGCTCGATCAGGATCGTTGGCTTAAAAAAAACCGGTGTCTGACACCATTTCTGGGTGAATCTTCCAGAAATGGTGTCAGACACCGGTGTTCGGCGGCCGCGTGTTACAGCTGCGGCCATCAGTGAGAAGGGAGACCTGAACCCGTCAGCCCGCAGCCACCCGCTTCGCGATGTGCGCGAGCGCTTCTTCGACCTGGTCGATCAGCACGAGGCACAGGTCGCCCTCGCCCAGCCGGTCCAGCGCCGTGTCGATCGCGACGAACTCGCCGTTGATCTCGTCGACATTGCGGGTGCGCGGGGCGCCGTTCAGGCCCTGGCGCAGCAGCGCGATCACTTCGCCGCTGGCGCGGCCGCGCTGGCACTGGTCTTCATACAGCACCACATCGTCGAACGCCCTGCCGAGGATTTCCGTCTGCTGGCTGATGTCCTCGTCGCGCCGGTCGCCGGCACCGGAGATCACCACGGAGCGGCGTTTCGCCGGCATCGATTCGACCGCCTGCACGAGGGCGAGCATCGCATCGGGGTTGTGGCCATAGTCGGCGATCACGGTGGCGCCGCGGAAGTCGAATACGTTGAAACGGCCCGGTGCATTGTGGCTGTCGGTCGTGAAGGTCTTCAGGCCCAGGCGGATCGATTGCCAGTCGATCCCGGCGCCCCATGCCGCCGCCACGGCCGCCATGGTGTTCTCGACCTGGAAGCCGATGGTGCCGTTGCGGGTCAGCGGGACGTCGGCAAGCGCGATGCGCTGCACGGACTTGCCTTCCACGGCCACCAGGTCGCCCTTGTCGACATACACGGTGCGGCGGCCCTGGGCCACGTGCGTGGCCACGACCGGATGGTAGCGGTCGGCGCCGAAGAAGATGACCTTGCCCTTCGATGCGCCGGCCATGGCCGCCACGATCGGATCCGTGGCGTTCAGCACCGCCCAGCCGTTTTCATCGACGTTCTGCACGATCACGCGCTTGAGGACCGCGAGATCCTCGACCGTGGTGATGTAGTTCAGGCCCAGGTGGTCGCCGGCGCCGATATTGGTGACGACGGCCACCTTGCAGCGGTCGAACGCGAGGCCCTCGCGCAGGATGCCGCCACGCGCCGTTTCAAAGACGGCGGCATCCACGTCCGGATGCTGCAGCACGTTGCGCGCGCTGCGCGGACCGGAACAATCGCCGCTGTCGATCTGGCGGCCGTTGACGTACACGCCATCGGTGTTGGTCATGCCCACGCGCAGGCCGGACGAAGCGATCAGGTGCGCGATCAGGCGCACGGTCGTGGTCTTGCCGTTCGTGCCGGTCACGGCGACGACGGGAATGCGGCCATCTTCGCCCTCGGCGAACATCGTGCCGACGATGGCCTCGCCGATGGGCCGGCCCTTGCCGTACGACGGCGACAGGTGCATGCGCAGGCCCGGCGCGGCATTGACTTCGACCACGCCACCGTTCTGTTCCTCGATCGGGCGCAGCACGGAATCGACGACGACGTCGACGCCGCAGATATCGAGGCCGATCATCTGCGCCGCTTCCACGGCGCGGGCCGCCACCTCGGGGTGCACGTCGTCCGTCACGTCGGTGGCCGTGCCGCCGGTGGACAGGTTGGCGTTGTTGCGCAGGATGACGCGCTGGCCCTGTGCCGGTACCGAGTCGGCGTCGAGATCCTGCAGTTTCAGGCGTGCCAGCGCGATATCGTCGAAGCGGATCTTCGTCAGCGACGTCGAATGGCCGCTGCCGCGGCGCGGGTCGGCGTTGACGATGTCGACCAGTTCGCGCACCGAGTGCACGCCATCGCCCACGACGTGCGGCGGGTCGCGCCGCGCCGCGGCGATAAGCTTGTTGCCGATGACGAGCAGGCGGTAATCGTGGCCGGGCAGGAAACGCTCGACCATGATGTCGTCGCGGAATTCGCGCGCCGTATTGAATGCCGCGCGGGTCTGTTCCTCGGTGGTGATGTTGACGGTGACGCCCTTGCCTTGGTTGCCATCCTTCGGCTTGATCACCACGGGCAGGCCAATCAGCTGGGCCACCTGCCATGCTTCGTCGGCGCTGTCGACCGTGCGGCCTACCGGCACGGGCACGCCGGCGGCATCGAGCAGTTTCTTCGTCAGCTCCTTGTCCTGCGCAATGTTCTCGGCGATCGCGCTGGTGGTATCGATCTCGGCGGCCTGGATACGGCGCTGCTTGCTGCCCCAGCCGAAGGCCACCATGGAGCCCGACGTCATGCGGCGGTAAGGGATCTTGCGTGCCACGGCGGCGTAGACGATCGCCCCGGTGCTCGGGCCCAGGCGCACGTCCTCGTCGAGGTCGCGCAGCGCCGTCAGCGCGGCGTTCAGGTCGAACGGCGTGTCCTGCAAGGCGGCGTTGACCAGTTTTTCGGCCAGTTCCACGGCCAGCCTGCCGACTTCTTCCTCGGTGTACTCGACCACCATCTGGAAAATGCCTTGCTCGACCGTGGCCGTGGTCCGGCTGAACGTGACGGGGCACCCGGCTTCAGCCTGCAGTGCGAGCGCCGTCAGTTCCAGCACGTGCGCCAGCGGCACTGCGTCGGCATGCCCATGCGGCTGGAACTGGCCGATGCCGGGAAAGCGCGCGCGCAGTTTCACTTCGAAGCCGGGCAGCCTGTCGACCGCCAGCTCTTCCGGCGTGCACGAAACGATGGCTTCGATCGCGGTATGGTGGCTCCAGAGGTTCGGGCCGCGCAGCGCGCGGGTGCGGATCACTTCCATGTACTGATTCCTGTGTGGTGTTCTTCTTAGCGGGCACGCTTACGCGGCGGCCCGGTTCTTCCATTCGAACGTGCGCAGCGCCGCGGCGATCAGGTCCGGCGACAGGCCGAGGGCCCAGCCGGTGCCGATTGCGGCCAGCACGGCTTCGCGGCATTCGTCCGCGTCGTTCGGCAGGCAGCTGGCCGGCAGTTCCGCCACTTCGTCCGCGCCGATCGCCATTACGAACGAGCCGCCGCGGCCGAATACCACATGGCCGCCCTCGTTACGGTGCGCAACAAGCGCCGGCGCATCCTCATGCACGGCGTAGAACAGCACGCCGCCATCGCACAGCCGGGCCATGTCGGCAACCTGCTCGTCCCCGGCGTTCAGCACGGCCATGCCATCGGGAAGCACCACGTCGACCTGCGTGCGCAGCACGCGGAACATCTGCTCGGGATCGCTGATATAGAACTCGCCCAGCCTGTCGTGACCGCGCGTGTCGGTGACGACGCCGACCGTGCAGCGGTCATAGGCCAGGCCTTCGCCGAGGACCATGCGGTTGCCGTTGGCGAATACCGCAGATTCCACGTTCTTGTTCAGCAGCAGGCGCTGGCCGGATTCCCACTCGCTCAGCGGGCCGCGCGCGATCTTGCGCCCGTTCAGGTAGACGCCTTCCTCGCATGCCACGCCCACGTAGCGGCCGGAGACCTGCAATTGCCATGCCGTGAGCCGTGCGATCAGCGCCGTGTGGCACGTGCCGGCCACGCCGATGATCGGGATACGCCCCGTTTCGCCCGGGGCGAACATTTCGTCGACGATCGCCGCCCCCACGGGCCGCGGCGTGCCGCCCGGCGCCGGCTTCAGGTGGGCCAGCAGGCCCGGGCTGGCGTTGACTTCGATGATCGCGCCGCCTTGCTCTTCGAGGGGGCGGGAAATATCCTGCGCCACCAGGTCGATGCCGGCAATGTCCAGGCCCACGGCGCGCGCCGCCAGCGCCGCCATCTCGGCGACGGCTGGATGCACGAGGTCGGTCACGTCGTTGGCGACGTTGCCGTTGATGGCGATGAGCACCTTGCGGCCCGCGTCCGGCACCGAGTCATGCGCGAGACCCTGGCCCTGCAGGACCAGCTGCACTTCCGGCGACGTTTCCGGTTCCACCGGATTCAGCGGATGTTCCTCGTTCGGCCCGCGGCGCGGGTCGGAATTGATCTGCGCGTCGACCAGCTGCGTGATCGTCGACTGGCCGTCGGCCGTGATCCACACGGACTCGCCGCGCGAGGCGGCCACGACCTTGCGGCCGACGACGAGCAGCCGGTGTTCGTCGCCGAGCACGTAACGTTCGACGATCACCGACGAGCTGTCGCCCCGTTCAAGGGCGATTTGGAAGGCCTTGCGGACATCGGCCTCGTTGGTGAGGTTCAGCGTCACGCCGCGGCCATGGTTGGCGTCGGACGGCTTGACCACCACGGGCAAGCCGATGTCCTGCGCCTCTTCCCAGGCTTCGTCTTCGTTGTCGACCAGCGCGCCCTCGGGCACGGGAACGCCGCACGAAGCCAGGATGCTCTTGGTCATGTCCTTGTCGCTGGCGATGCCTTCGGCGATCGCGCTGGTATTGTCCGTTTCCGCCGTCCAGATGCGGCGCTGGCGGGCGCCATGGCCCAGCTGGACCAGGTTGCCGTCGGTCAGGCGGATGTGCGGCACGCCGCGGTCGGTCGCGGCATCGACGATGCTGTTCGTCGACGGACCGAGGCACAGGCGCTCGACCATATCGGTCAGCCGGTCGACCGTGGCCTGCAGGTCGTAGGGACGGTCTTCGATACAGGCCATCAGCAGGTCGCGGCCGGCGGCCAGCGCGGCGCGGCCGACGTTTTCCTGGCGGGTGCGGAAGGCCATCTTGTAGATGCCGCTGCCCTCGGCTGTCTGGCGCGTCTGGCCGAAGCCCGTGCGCATGCCGGCAAGGTTCTGCAGTTCCAGCACGACGTGTTCGAGGATGTGGCCGGCGTAGGTGCCGTCGCGCAGGCGTTCAAAGAAACCGCCATGTTCGCCGACGCCGCAACGGTGCTCGACCATGCCGGGCAACATCGTGGTCAATCTTTCGTACAAACCAGGGATTGTATTGGAAGGGAAGTTCTCAAGCTCGCCGATATCGAGCCAGGCTTCGATGACTGGGCGGTAGGTCCAGATGTTCGGGCCGCGCAGGTAAGTTACACGGAGAACGTCGATATCTTTCTTTTTTGTCATGTTTTTGCTCTAGTACCTCTTACGGTATACTCAACCCCACTCGAATGCATCGCCACCCACCAGGGTGTTCACGATAAGCGGCTTCCTCTTCCGAATCGTTCCCGAAGAATACAATAAATAAAATCCGGGTCCACTCTTCCGTGCGCTAATCGTGTCAGCGCACTGTTAGCCTGAACCGTTACATCCTGATATTTTCCCATCTATTTTACTTTCTTGCCAAACGGCAAAGCCGCAGGCAGGAATTCACGGAGCAATCCAGACAATGACAAGAACCGATCTTCCCCGTGGGCTGGCCCGCATCGAACTACCGGAACACTGGCGTTCGGACACGCAACTGCAGCTTGCCTCTGGGGAAAACGTGCAAAGTGCCCTGGAGGTTGACCTCGATTACAAACTGCATTTCGCCAAGGGCATCGTCGTACTGACGGATCGCCGCATCCTGGCCCGTGCGCCGAACGAAGGCTGGCAAGCCTGGCCTTACCGGCAAGGCATGACGCTGAAGCTGCATGACCATGCCGGCGTGGGCCACCTCGAACTGTTCGACGAGCATGGCCGGCTGGCCGCGTGGCGCTTCACGCTGGGCCAGAACCTGCACGCCATCAAGCTTTCCGAGCAGTTTGCGCCGCTGCTCGACGCGGCGCTCACGGGCCAGCCCGTGGTGCGCGCCGAGGAACATGCCTGCCCCACGTGCAAGGCGCCGCTCGAGCCGGACCAGGACGAATGCCCGATCTGCACGAAAGTCGTGCACACGCCGCCCTCGACCTGGACCCTGTTCCGGCTGTGGCGGTTTGCGCACCCGTACCGCTGGCCCCTGGCAGGCGGTTTCACGCTGATGCTGCTGTCCACGGCCGCGCACATGATTCCGCCTTACATCAGCATGCCGCTGATGGACAATGTGCTGATTCCCTACCAGAACGGCCAGCCGGTCGACACCAGCCTCGTGACGATGTACATGTCCGCGCTGTTCGGCGCCGCGATCCTGGCCTGGCTGCTCGGCTGGGGCAAGACCTATGTGCTGGCGCTCGTGTCCGAACGCATCGGCGCGGACCTGCGCACGTCCACGTATGAACACCTGCTGCGGCTGTCGCTCGAATACTTCGGCGGCAAGCGCACCGGCGACCTGATGGCGCGGATCGGCAGCGAGAGCGATCGCATCTGCGTGTTCCTGTCCCTGCACCTGCTCGATTTCGCCTCCGACTGCCTGATGATCATCATGACGGGCGTGATCCTGTTCACGATCGACCCGTGGCTGGCCATGGTCACGCTGGTACCGCTGCCATTCATTGCATGGCTGATCCACCTGGTGCGCGACCGCCTGCGCACGGGCTTTGAAAAGATCGACCGCGTATGGGGCGAGGTGACGAACGTGCTGGCCGATACGATTCCCGGTATCCGCGTCGTCAAGGCCTTTGCGCAGGAGACGCGCGAAGCGCACCGTTTCCGCATCGCCAACAAGCACAACCTGGCCGTCAACGACAAGCTGAACAAGGTGTGGTCGCTGTTCTCGCCCACCGTGTCGTTCCTGACCGAGATCGGCCTGCTGGTCATCTACGTGTTCGGCATCTGGCAGGTCTCGCAGTCGCACGTGACCGTCGGCGTGCTGACGGCGTTCCTCACGTATTCGACGCGCTTCTACAGCCGCCTCGATTCGATGAGCCGTATCGTTTCCGTCACGCAGAAATCGGCGTCGGCGGCCAAGCGCATCTTCGACATCCTCGACCATGTGTCTTCCGTGCCGGAGCCGGCCAACCCCGTCAAGCTGCCCAGGGTGGAAGGCAATATCACGCTGCGCGAAGTCGGCTTCCGCTACGGTAACCGGGCCGTCAACCGCGGCGTGAACCTGGAGATCAAGGCGGGCGAGATGATCGGTCTGGTCGGCCATTCGGGCTCCGGCAAGTCGACGCTGGTGAACCTGATCTGCCGCTTCTACGACGTGGCCGAAGGCGCGATCCTGCTCGACGGGGTGGATATCCGCTCGCTGGCCGTCTCCGACTACCGCCGCAATATCGGCCTGGTGCTGCAGGAGCCCTTCCTGTTCTTCGGCACCATCGCCGAGAACATTGCCTACGGCAAGCCCGATGCGACGCGTGCCGAGATCATGGCCGCGGCCCGCGCGGCCCATGCGCACGACTTCATCCTGCGCCTGCCGCAAGGCTACGATTCGATGGTGGGCGAACGGGGCCAGGGCCTGTCGGGCGGCGAACGGCAGCGCATCTCGATCGCCCGCGCGCTGCTGATCGATCCGCGCATCCTGATCCTGGACGAGGCAACGGCATCGGTGGACTCCGAGACCGAGAAGGAAATCCAGAAAGCGCTGGACAACCTGGTGGCCGGCCGCACCACGATCGCCATCGCGCACCGCCTGTCGACGCTGCAGCGTGCGAACCGGCTGGTGGTGATGGACCGCGGCAAGGTGGTCGAGGAAGGCCCGCACGAAGAACTGATGGCGCAGGAAGGCGCCTATTACCGCCTGTATCAGGCGCAGGCCCGCAACGTCGATACGGACCTGGATGACAAGGGAGCAGAACGCGATGACGACAACTGACTTTACGCTCCGGCGCGACCCGTTCGGCCGCCTGACCCTGACCGATGCGAACGGCACGGTGCACGACAACGTGGCGCCTGTGCGCGCCTTTCCGATCCAGGCGCCGGACGAAGGCCTGGCACTGGTGAACACGGATGGCAAGGAAGTGATCTGGATCGACCGGGTCGAGGACCTGCCGGCGGAAACGGCCGCCCTGATCCGGGAGGAACTGTCGGGTCGGGAATTCATGCCGGAAATCCGGCGCATCATCGATGTGACAAGCTTTGCCACGCCGTGCACGTGGACGGTCGACACGGACCGGGGCGCCGCCGATTTCGTGCTGCGTGGCGAAGAGGACATCCGGCGCATTGGCGCCGAAGCCCTCCTCATCTCGGATACGCACGGCATCCAGTTCCTGGTGCGGAATCAGTACACGCTGGACAAGCACAGCAAGAAGATTCTCGACCGGTTCATGTAAGGTGCCCGACTGCACCTACCTCGTTACTTCAAGGCGCCTGATCGCGCCTTGCCTCGTTACTTCAGATAGGGCGCACAGGCGGACAGCTTCTTCGCCGCGCCATCGCACACGGCGCGGCGGCATTCGACCGCGCCTGACTGGCCGGGGCCCGGGCAGCGCTTGAACACGGCACCGTAACCCTCGGAGCGGGCCGGTCGCGCGGGCGCCTGCTGCATCGCCTGGACAGGCACGGCCGCGGTGGCGATTGCCGGGGAAGCCGGCGGCGCAGCAGACTCGTCGCCGGAACCGCCCGACGTTTCCACCGTTCCCATTTCCGCAGCCACCCATTCCGGCAGGTCGCGCAGCACTGCCGCCGGCACGGGCTGGCCGGGCAGGACCAGGGCGGGCAGGCGATCCGCGGACACCGCGGCGGGCGCCGCCACCACGTCGGGCGCACGATCGGATGGCACCGCAGTTGCGTCATTACCCGACACGGCGGGCAGCGACCTCGCGGCAAGCGAGCTCTCCACATTGGCCAGGGTGCGGTTCGTCTGCCATGCCTTGGCGGCCCAGACAGCTGCGCCAACGGTGGCGGCCAGCAGCAGCACCGCGCCTGTCCACGCGAGCTTGCGGGAGAGGGAAGATTGTGCGAAGCCCTCAGATCCTTTCGGCGGGATCGGCTGGTCGAATTCGCTTGGGGGCTGTCCGCCATCGTATCCGCCATCGTGGTGGCTGTCGCGGCCCGCTTCGCGGGGGGTATCGGGTCGGGTATCGGATTGCATCGCGCGAGGATACCTCAACTTCGACGAGTTGGCACGTGGTGGCTTGGTCATTGTGCGGCTGCGCACCGACCGCCCGGCAGTGCCGCGCTACCGTTCGGCATCATCGAGGAGATACCATGAGCGAAAACGTCAAGGTGGAACCGGCGAACATGCCTGCGGGTGGCTGGGGATCGGTCAAGGAAGTCACCAATATCCTGTTCCATGAGCACGTGCCGCTGAAGGACAGCCGCCTGCTGCTCAAGCAAAACAAGCCGGATGGCTACGCCTGCGTGAGCTGCGCATGGGCCAAGCCCGCCAACCCGCACCCTTTTGAATTCTGCGAGAGCGGTGCCAAGGCGACCGCGTGGGAAACCACCAGCAAGGCTATCGGCGCCGAGTTCTTCGACCGCCATACGGTCACGGAGCTGGAAAGCTGGAGCGACCATGCGCTCGAAGACCTGGGCCGGCTCACGGTACCGCTGCGCTGGGACGCCGCCAGCGACAAGTACCGGCCCATCGACTGGGACACGGCCTTTGCCGAGATCGGCACGGCCCTGCAAGCCTGCGATCGCGACGGCGTGGTTTTCTACTCGTCGGGCAGAGCCTCGCTGGAGACCTCGTACATGTACCAGCTGTTCGCACGCATGTATGGCAACAACAACTTGCCTGACAGCTCGAACATGTGCCACGAAAGCACCTCGGTCGGGTTGCAGAAGACAATCGGCGTGGCTGTCGGCACGGTCGGCCTGAACGATTTCGAACATACCGACTGCATCTTCTTCTTTGGCCAGAACGTGGGCGTGAACAGCCCGCGCATGCTGCACCAGCTGCAGGAAGCGCGCAAGCGCGGCGTGCAGATCATCACGTTCAACCCGCTGCGCGAACGCGGGCTCGTCAGTTTTACCAACCCGCAATCGCCGCTCGAGATGCTGACCGGGCAGGAAACGCCGATCAGCACCCAGTATCACCAGTTGAAGCCCGGTGGCGATACGGCCGCCCTGATGGGCCTGTGCAAGGCCGTGCTGGCACAGGACGACGAAGCCCGGGCCGGCGGCGCGCAGCGCGTGCTGGACATGCCGTTCCTGCAGGAGCACACACACGGCTTCGCGGCATTCGAGCAGGCCGTACGCGACTGTTCCTGGGCGTCGATCGAGGCCGAAGCGGGGCTGACCCGCGCCGCGATCGAGGCGGCGGCCGACGTGTACTGCAAATCGGCGGCCGTGATGGGCGTCTACGGCATGGGCCTGACCCAGCACCGCCATGGTGTGCAGAACGTGACGATGCTGGTGAACTTCCTGCTGATGCGCGGGAATATCGGCAAGCCTGGTGCCGGCATCTGCCCTGTGCGCGGGCATTCGAACGTGCAGGGCCAGCGCACGGTGGGCATCACGGAAAAGCCGGAGCTGGCGCCGCTCGACAAGCTGAAGGAACAATACGACTTCGAACCGCCCCGCAAGCCCGGCATGAACACGGTGGAAGCCTGCGAAGCGATCCTGGCCGGCAAGGTGCCCGCTTTCGTGGCACTCGGCGGCAATTTCATCCGCGCGGTGCCGGATACGGTGCGGATGGAGGCGGCCTGGCGCCAGTTGCCGCTGACGGTACAGGTCTCCACGAAACTCAACCGCAACCACGTTATCCACGGCAAGGCATCGTATGTGCTGCCCTGCCTGGGCCGTATCGAAATCGACCGCCAGCGCGGCATTCCACAGTCCGTGTCGGTGGAAGACAGCACCGCGTGCATGCACGGTTCGCGCGGAATGGCCGAGCCCGCCGCCACCACCCTGCTCTCCGAGCCTGCCATCGTGGCGGAGCTGGCGAAGGCGACGCTGGCGCCGAATCCCAAAGTGGATTGGGATGCGTGGGTTGCCGACTACAGCCGGGTCCGGAACGCGATCGAAACCACCTACCCTGCCATCTTCAAGGATTTCAACGAGCGCATGTGGACACCCGGCGGTTTTCGCAAGCCGCTCGGTGCCGCGGAGCGCGTGTGGGATACGCCCAGCAAGCGCGCCGAATTCACGGTGCCGCAAACGCTGCAGGTCGACGCGGATACCGACAGCCGCGACCCGGCCGCGCTGCGCCTGTTCACGGTGCGCAGCGATGGCCAGTTCAACACGACCATCTACAGCAACGAGGATCGTTTCCGCGGGATCAGCGGCAGCCGCATGGTGCTGTTCATGTCGCGCGCCGACATGGCGCGCCAGGGGTTCGCGGAAGGCGATGTGGTGGACCTGGCCACCGCCGTCAGCGACGACGCGCCACGCCAGGTGCGAGGACTGTGCGTGGTGGGGTACGACATTCCGGAGGGCAGCGTGGCGGGATACTACCCGGAGTGCAACCCGCTGGTCCCTCTCTGGCACCATGCGCTGGAAAGCAAGGTGCCGGCCGTGAAATCGGTCGACGTGCTGGTGCGCAAGGCGGCAGCGCATTGATGGGCGTCCACCCGACAATGCGTGACCGTTGAGGTTCCACAGAAAAGCCGCAGGTTTGCCAGGTTGACAAATGATGCGCGGGGTCTAGTCTGGAGTGTAGCGTGGCGTGACTATCAGATCGGGTCGGCGCTTAGTTTGAGCCTGGGTTGATCCTGGGTTGATCCCGAGCTGATCCTGAGCAGGTTCGGTCCCAAGCAGGTTCGGTCCCGAACGTGCCAGGTCGTCCTGTCCAGGCTTTCATCGTCCGACTTCCCCCTGACAACCTGGAGTGATCATGCTTGCACCTGTGATGACTGGATTCTTCACGCGACGGCTCGCAACAAGGGCCGGGCCACGGCGCTTGCCGCGCTGCTGGCCGGACCGGCGTTCGCCGAAACCCAATCCGTTTTCTACGGCAACCTGATGGGTAGTGCCGTCGTCGCGCAGCCGCTCGGGCCCGGCGACAACCTGTTCATCGACACCTTCGTCAGCAGCCAGGGGCTTCTGACCCAGAGCACAACCTTTACACTCAGCGACTATGCCGACTTCAACGGCCTCGCCGGCTGGATCATCGATACTGCCGATGGCCAGGGCCCGCGGCTGGTCGGCGTCAATATCGATATTCTCGACAATTCGTCGACCGTGGTCGCCAGCGATGATTTCGCCGGCGTATTGGGCGGTTTTGCGCACTCGAGCTTCCTGGGCAGCCTGGGCCCGGGCACCTACACACTGATCGCAACCGGCAACGCGGTGCGCGATGCTTCGCTCGACATATCGCTGTCGTTCACCCAACCGGTTCCGGAGCCGGCAACGTACGGGATGCTGATCGGCGGCCTGGGCGTGTTGGGCTTGCTGGCACGACGGCGGCCCTGAGGCGCCTGGCGGCCTCCGGCCGATGAGGCGTTCCGGCATGTGCAAGGTGCGGAACCTTGGCTGACGGCGGCAGCATCCAGACAGCGAAATCTGCGGTATGGCGTTAGGGCGTCATGGCTCCGTGGCGGCAGGACGTCATGGCCTGCGCTCGAGGTAAGGCCGGCATGCGGGTTCCTTGCCGGCGCCACCGTTACAGATGTGCCAACGGCACATCACGGCGCCCTTCCTGCCCAGCGGCGGGCAACGCTTGAAGGTGCCGCTCGAGCGGGCCGTGCGCTTTCCACCGGCACGGTGCTCGGAAGACGCGTTCTGTTTGCTTGCCCGCGCAGTGCCTTTGCGCTTTTCAGCTTTCGCGCGCGCCGGCGTCGCGGCAACGTCGCCCTGCGTCGCGCCGGCGGTAAGTTCTTTCGGGTCGTCGCTTTGTATCTGCCCGGGTACGGCGCCCGCGACTTCGCCCGCCGAGCCGGCGCCTCCCTTGACTGCGGAAGCGGTTGCCGCATCGTTGAGGTTCGCCTGGGAAGCCATGCCCGGGCCTGCGGGAATACCCGCGCTCGCCATCGACTGTTGAACGCTCGGCTGACTCCCTGGGAGCACTGCGGGAGTACCGGCCGGCGTCGCCGGCGTTACCGGCGTTCCCGGCGGCAGGGACGCAAGATCGCGAGCCGGCATTACCGCTTGCTCCTGCTTTGAGACGGAGGCCGTGGCCACGCGTGCGACGGCATGCAATGCCTGGGAAGCACGGAAGTCGCGCACGAACGCGGCCCCGGCCACGGCTACCAGAACGGCCACCAGTCCAATGAACAAGCAGAGAAGGCCTTGCCGCAATCGTGCGGGCGAAATGATGTGGTCGGCGGCATCCGCGGGCGCCTGTGCACCGGCGCCAGGAATGCCGGGTGCATCCGGGCTGCCGAAATTGGGGTTGGTAAAGGCACCCGAATTTGTCGCCGCGTCGCTGCCAGGCGCGGGCGGGAAAGCGGTTGCGGATGGGTCGGCAGGTGGAATATTTTCACGCATACTGAAGAGTACGACGTTTGCGGGAAAAAGGGCGCAGCTTGCACAAGCAGGCGGACGATGCCGGCACCTCGGCAAGCCACGCGGGCTCGTCTATTGCTGCGGCGTGCGCGATGGTATCGGCGTTTCCGGCGGTATCAGGCCTTCGGCCAGCAGTTCTCGCCAGAAGCCTTCCGGTATCTCGATGGACAACAGGCTGGCATTGCGCCGCAAGTGCTCCGGGCTGCTCGCGCCGGGAATGGTGGCGACCACGACCGGGTGAGCCAGCCCGAATTGCAGCGCCGCCGCGGCCAGGTCGACCTGGTGGCGCGCCGCCACCTGCCGGAGGCGGTCGCGGTGCTCGTTCTGCGCCTGGTTGGCCGGACCATAATCATAGTTCGTGCCACCGGCAAGGAAGCCTGAATTGAAGGGCCCGCCCTGCACCACTTGCGCACCGCGCTCCGCGCACAGGGGAAACAACGCCTGCAGCGGCGTGGTTTCCATCAGCGTGTAGCGCCCTGCCAGCAGGAAAATATCCGGATCGGAATCCCGGAGTGCGCGCATGCATGGCTCGATCGTGTTGACGCCCAGCCCCCACCCTTTGATCAAGCCTTCTTGGCGCATCTTCACCAGGCCTTCGAACGCGCCGCCTGGGCCGGCGGCAATCCGGTAGTAGTGATCGAACTCGCCACCGAGGGCGTCGGGCGACAGGTCGTGCACGTACACGATATCGATGCTGCCGATGGCAAGTCGCTGCAGGCTGTCCTCGACGGAGCGACGCGCGCCGTCCGCCGTGTAGTCCAGCACCCGCCGGAACGGCAGGGAAGAAACAAAGGGGCTCTGCATGTCGCCAGCCACGTCGGGAACCAGCACGCGGCCGACTTTCGTCGACAGCGTGTAGTCGGCGCGCGAGCGCCGCCGCAGCGCGTGGCCGAAGCGCAGCTCGGACAGGCCGGTGCCATAGTGCGGCGCCGTATCGAAGTAGCGGATGCCTGCCTCCCAGGCCGCATCGACAGTGGCATTGGCCGCTTCATCGCTGGTGGCGTGGTACATGTCGCCGAGCCCGGTGCCACCCAGGCCGAGGCGCGTGATCGGTCGATAACGCTGGTTCACGTTGCGTCCCTTCTTTGGTTGATGGAGTAACGGCGACACTGCCGCGCGCTCATGCTACACCGCCGCCTTGGGCGCACGATTCAAGTGGCAGCGCGCAATGGGGAGCGCAGTGCGCGACGCTGTGATGCTGTGCGCTGACACAGCGCTGGCTACCGACGCAGGCTATCCGCGCTGCTTGCGGGCGGCGCTCAGATACGATTGCAGTGCGTGCGCCCGCGCCAGGCCGAGCCGCTTGCGCATCGCCTCTTCCGGCACACCGGCGTTCAGTTCTCCCACCGCGAAGCCATTGCGCAAGGTGCGCCCACCCACATGGGTAATTGCCACGCCCGCTTCCTTCATCGCGTTGCGGGCCTGGCGGTAGACCGTGCTCTTATGCAGCGGCCCGCCCTCCCCGTCCGCCGGGAACAGCAGCTCGCCGGGAATGCCGAGCTGCTCGCGGGTGGCGAGCCAGGCCAGGATTTCGTCCACGGCCGGTCCCTGGAGGAATGTTTCGTGTGGCCAGCTGGTGGGCTGCTTGCTCGCGGGCGTCAGCGTGATGCGCAGGGTACCGTCCTCCTCCGGGCGGGCGGCCACTTCGCCAACGAGCAGCCCGATCGCTTCCGCCACGCGCAAGCCGGCGCACAGCATCACGAGTTGCATGGCACGGTCCCGCTGGCGTTTCCACGACGTCTGTTCCGGCTTGCTGGCAATGAGACGGCCGGCCTGCTCCGGCGACAGGGCCACCATTTCACGGTCGTGCGCAGGCCGGTCCGCCGCCAGCATGGCGATGGCGGCACTGGCCGGATTGGGCAGGCGCCCGAGGTGGTCGTAGCAGCGCTCGAGCAGCCGCAGGTACCGGTAGGCGATCTTGCTGTGCAACGGGCGACCCCGGGCATCGCGCGTGGCCAGGAATTCCAGCAGTTCCGCCGGCTGCAGCCTGCTCAGCGAAGAGCCGCGCTCGCGCAGCCATTTGGCGAACCGGCCGAACATGAACATGTAGACCTCCGCCGAGGCAGTGGACAACGGCGGCGCCGCGCGCTTTGCCGTTCGCGCGAAGTCGGCACTGTGCAGGAACTGCTCGAAGGAAGCGACGGGATTGCGGTCCCAGGCTGAGATGGTCATGGTGCTGTGATTTTATCACCGCCCCGCTTCGTTTCTGGCTGCGCTGTGCCTCTGTTTTGCGTGCGTTTTGCGCTGTAGACGGAAGCTTGAGTGGCCTGAGCGTTTGATGTTGGTGTGTGTATGTTACGTTCGGTTAGTTGCATTTATATGAGATGAGTGAGAACGTGACCGGATCCTTGTGATGGTTATGATAGGGATCAATTTCCCGTTAATCTCATGTGTAGCACTGGAACGTTAACGGCGATGCGGGCGGGAGGCTATTTGCCCATGATGTGATCGAGTTTGCCAGTTCGGGCGCTGTATTCGATGCACGTGCACTTCGCGAACCATCAGCGCTGTGACCCCGAGGACGGCAGCGCCAAGCAGACTGTCCTGCCCTGCCCTGACTTTGGCCATGCCTGCCTTCCTCTGCCCGCCACGGTCAGATGGCGGTCCAGTTTCAACGTCACCACCCCGTGCCATATGGCGCCACGAGCGTGCGCCATTCCGAGCCATCAAAACTCATGACCCGGTGCAGGTCGGCGATCACGAGTATGCCGTTGTGCGCGTCCATGTGACCGCACATGGGAACGATGCCGCCGTCATGCGTCACACGCTCGATTCCCCCACTCGTGAAGTGGCAGAAATCGTCATCCGACGCCAGCCAGAGTTTGTCCTGGAACCATAAAACATCGTTCCACGACACGTTCGAATTGCCCTTGCACACGGGTTTCCACCTGGATTTAGCGCCGACCCACAGGCTGCCGCCCTCACCCGAAATGTAGACATTCCCATCGCCCGCGCAGGTCACGGTGGCCAGGCGGGCCTTATCCTGGAAATGCATCCGTTTCCAGCTCGTGCCATCGAAATGCCATACGTCCCCTTCGCCACCGACGGCATACATGTCATCGTCAGAGAACGCGTCGATATCCTGAAAGCCCATCTTGGGAGACTCCCCACTCTTCGGGAGCCCCGCATCGAATGGCACCCACCGGCCCAGGTCCACGCGCTTGTACAGCCCCCGTCCGCGAACCGCGGCGTAAGTAAAGCCGTTGATACACTTGAGGCGCTCGGTAATACATGGTTTGCGCGGGGCGATCTGCTCCAGGGGGCCTTCGATCCCGCCGCCACGCGGATACACGTCGCCGCCCCAACCCCTTGCCGCTACCAGTCCACTGGGGCGCGGGAACGGCGGACGCGAAACGCCAACCCGTGGTGACGTCATTCCGTCGATTTTTATGGAGCCACAGTTCTTGCCTGCCGGCCGGTCGGTGTACAGG